>UQWP01000001.1 GCA_900544825.1 uncultured Prevotella sp.
CTCTACAGCGATGTGTTCAATCCATTATGAACCAAATGCTTATTATATATTCGACAGGGCTTATGACTCTTTTAAGGAACTATATAGGATACACCTGACAGGTTCCTTTTTCGTTGTCAGAGCTAAGACGAACTTGAAATACACAATGGTTAAATGGAAGCGTAGGATGCCTAAGTATGTACTTACAGATGCTGAAGTGAAACTGACCGGATACCTCTCAGAGAAGAAATATCCCGAGTCATTCCGACTCATTCGTTACTATGATGAAGAGGGTGACCGTGAGTTCACTTTCCTGACAAACGCAACACATATTTCTGCATTGGACGTTGCTAATCTCTACAAGAAAAGATGGTTGGTCGAGCTATTCTTCAAATGGCTCAAGCAGCACCTTAAAATAAAAAGATTCTGGGGCACAACGGAAAATGCTGTCCGCATTCAAATCAGTGTAGCAATCATCACTTACTGTCTAGTGGCTATTGTCCAACACGATATGCAATTGAAGCGCTCAACTTATGAAGTTTTGCAGATTCTAAGCATCTCTCTAACGGACAAAACTAACTTGCGTGAACTGTTCGATAAGACTGATTTCAACGATGTCAAAGAACTCGATTATCCCCTTTTTGAAGGACTATTTGATTAATTTTTTAACTAGTCCATTTTTATTGGACACTAATGATGCAAAGTTATAAAATCAAGTCCGTTTCATTGCAAAATGCTGCATAAAAGACTATAATTCAACTATTTCAAAGATCGAATTGCCTTATTTTATTGGACAGTAGTGAATTTATTATATAAATAATCCTAAAAAACAGAATGTTTTGGGTAAAATCTATTGTATTTCAAGATTTTTGTATATCTTTGCCATAAAATTTTAAAAACATAAAATTATGAGAATTATTTCGCATAGGAAACTAAAAGAGTTTTACGAGCCCCCTGGGCGAGAAGACTCAAAAATTGCTCTGGAAAGATGGTATCAGATTGCAGAAGAAGCAGAATGGCGCAATTTTTCTGATATAAGAACTGACTTTCCTGATGCTGACTACGTAGGTAATCAACATTACGTATTCAACATTCGTGGAAATAAATATAGGTTGGTTATAGTCATTAAATTTACAATAGGCCGACTCTTCATAAGATTTGTCGGAACATATAGTGAATATGATAAAATTGATTGTTCCACCATTTTATAAAAGCTATTATGGAAAGAATTACTAAAGAACAATATGGGTTTGCTCTCAACAGAATAGAAGAACTCCTGCCATTGGTAACGGATGAAACTCCAGCCAATGATAAGAATGCCATAGAACTGACTTTAATGTCGGACATTGTTGAGTCATACGAAAAGAAACATTTTCCTATTGGAAAACCTTCTGTTTCTGAACTTATAGAACTCTCATTAAATGAAAAGGAAATGACTCAAAAGCAATTGGCTTCAGAAATCGGAGTAAGTCCTTCACGTATTAACGACTATGTGACAGGCCGTTCGGAACCTACTTTAAAAATAGCAAGATTGCTATGCAAGGTTCTGAACATAACTCCTGCTGCTATGTTGCAATGTTAAGTAGCTATCGATGATACGGTGATAATGATTTCAAGGAATGAGAAAAAGCACCTTGACTTTGTAAATAAAGCGTATGCCAGATAGAATGACCATAGAGCAGCGCCACAATAACATGGCGGCAATCAAGGGCAAGAATACCAAACCGGAGATTCTTGTCAGGAAGTTCCTGTGGGCTAGGGGATTCAGGTATCGACTCAATCATCCACGGTTGCCGGGGAAACCGGATATTGTACTGAGGAAGTATCGCACCTGCATTCTGGTGAATGGATGCTTCTGGCATGGACATGAAGGTTGCAAGTATTACGTGGTTCCGAAATCGAATACCGGGTTCTGGATGGAGAAAATCAGGAGAAACCGGGAACGGGACCATGAGGTGCTGCATCGGTTGGCAGAAATGGGATGGCATACCATCGTCATCTGGGAATGTGAACTGAAACCGGCAGTCAGGGAGAAAACCCTGGAATCCCTAGCCTTTACCCTCAACCATATCTTCCTGGAAGATCATCATATCAGGAGGTATGAATTGCCGGAAGAAAAACCGGCAATGGTGGCGGAGCCGGATCCAAGGCATCGTGATTAGAACCCTCTCTGCTTTTGCTTCGATAGTATAAAAAATCCCCTGATGGATTCTCTGAAGAGAAGCATCAGGGGAAAGGCGTTTTACTTTATCAATCTTTTACTTTACAGCCTTACTTGTCTGGCTGTAACCGTCCAGCTGCTTGGCATTGGTGATAGCCTTGCGCGAACAGTAGTTGAAATCTACCTTCTTGTCACCATTGCTCGACTTCCAGCGGATGGTGAGCTTCACAGTCTTGCCGTTGGTGTCTGGCAGGGCATCGTTGAGGTTGAAGGCTACCAGGGCATCGCCAACACGATACTTGGCATCACCATTCTGATTGTGACGAAGCTCTACCTCGTATGGATTCTCTGGGTTCACACCGGTAAGAAGATTGATGATGTGTGGCTTCTGACCGCCCCAGAGAGCACGGAAGCGGAGAGTGAGATAACCATCCTCGGCTACTGTTACCCAATCGCGAACGATATCTACCTCATCATTGCCATACTTCGCATCGTTCTCTGCCGGAGTAGAGAGATAAGGTGCTGGCTTCTTGGTAAGAATGCTGTCAATCCAGTTGACATGCACTACCTGAGAATACTTGTCGCTCTTCTCATCGGTAGCTGTATAGTTGACGAGTGCTCTAACCTCCTTGCCATCAAAGACTGGAGTCTTGAGGTTCTTGGCGAGCAATGTAGTGTTGTCATCCAACTGAAGATAGCAGGCATCTGCATTCTGCTTGACTGTTACTAGGGCATTAGGCAAAACCTGATCCCAGTTAGTATCATCATCAGAGTCACACGACTGGAAGGTGAATGCTGACATCAGCAGGGCTACTGCGAGCCCGATTTTCTTGAAATTGATCTTTCTCATAACTTTTCCTTTTTAATTCTTTCTGTCTATAAAATGCCCGAAGATGCGAAATCTTGCTTCTGATTTGGCAAAAGAAAGTTAAATGTATTTTTGAGATTCCTATTTATTTTGTAGTGTCTTCAATTTACACTACCTTTGCAGAAAGTTGTTGCGCCCGGATAGGGAATGCAGCAAATTGCTAAATAAAATAGGTAGATGAATAAGGTTATCAAGAAGATTTTCAGATCACTTATGTATATTGTTGGCATCGGAGCTATGGCACTGGTGCCCGATGCCTGGCTGTGGCATGTCGGAGTGGGGGATTGGCCTCTGCCGTTAGCCATCGTCTGGTGGATTCCCTCTCTGCTCATCATCCTGGCTGAGGTGGGACTGCAGTTGGGCAAGTTTCATCGCACATCGGTGAGAGTGCTTTTCACTCTCATCCTTTTCTCGGTGATGCCGAAGGTGGTATTCATCCTCTTCGATTTCTTCATGCCTTGGTTCTTCGCCATCCTGCCTGCCCTGGCGGTGATGGGGTGGTTCCTCTATGGATTCGTGGAGGGATGGAAGCGACTGGAGGTGAAATATGTGACTTATTCCTCTGCCGATTTGCCTCCTTACTTCGATGGCTATAAGATTCTGCATTTTACGGATCTCCATCTCGGTACCTTTCCGAAGGGTGCCGACTTTGTGAAAAAGGTGGTAGAAAGAGCCAATGCCGAGGGGGTGGAGATGATGCTCTTTACCGGCGACCTGGTGAACAATGCTGCCGATGAGGTGGAGCCATACGTGGAGGACCTGAAGAAGCTGCATGCTCCCGATGGTATCTTCTCGGTTTGGGGCAACCACGATTACTGTGAATACAATACCAACCACAGTCTGAGTGCCTTGAGAAAGAACCGCCGACTTCTCTTCCAGTTGCAGGATGAGATGGGATGGCATCAGCTGATGAACGAGCATTTTACGGTATCTCACGGTATGGCTTCGATAGAAATCATCGGTGTGGAGAATGCCGGACAGCCTCCGTTTACCAACCGCAGTAACCTGAAGAAGGCGATGAAGGGAGTGGCGAAAGATGCTTTCAAGATTGTGCTTACCCACGATCCGCATCATTGGAGAAGGGAAGTACAGAAGACCGGAGCCCATCTGACCCTGGCTGGACATACCCATGCCGGACAGTTGAAGATAGGTAACTTCACTCCTGCCCACATGGCTTTCAAGGAGTGGGGTGGAGAATACTGGCTGGGTAAGCAGCTGCTCTATGTTTCTGCCGGATTGGGCGGATCATTCCCTTTCCGACTGGGTGCCTGGCCGGAGATGACGGTCATCACCCTGAAGCGTGATTTGGGTTAGAAAATAGGCTGGTAGTCAGGCATCTCACAGTTCCCAAAGAATTGGATAAAAACGTTAATTTACTGGTGCAAACTGTTAAGTTTTGGTTAAAAAATCGATATTTATTCATTTTGATGAAAAATTATCGCTTAAAAATTTGGTAACTCAAAAATTTATCGTATCTTTGCATCAGTTTTCGCATATATTTGGGCAAATGGGGGTGTCGAGAGACTGTACTCCATTTGTTTTTTTTTGCCCAAAAGTGAAATCCCGCTTTTTCCGCTCACTTTATCATAAGAAATAAGCAAGGTATTCGCCAAGAATACTCATCATAAAGTTCAAAGTTCAAAATTCAAAGTAAAAATGAAGATTCCCGTAGAAGAACAATATAAATTCGTGAAACTTACTCTTCCGGATGGAAGCAAGGCTGATGGTCAGGAGGTGTTGCTGCATGCCTGTTGTGCACCTTGTTCGTCGGCTATCGTAGAGTGTATGCTTCGCAATGGTATGAAACCAACCGTTTATTTCAGCAACAGCAATATCTATCCGCAGCAGGAGTTCGATATCCGCAAGCACGAGCTGATGAGATTCCTGGAGGCGCAGCAGGTGCCTTATGTAGAGGATGAGTACGACCATGAGGAGTGGCTGGCTACCATCAGGGGATTGGAGAAGGAACCGGAGCGGGGAAGCCGCTGTTCGATGTGTTTCCAATACCGACTGACTCATGCAGCCCAATATGCCCAGGAGCATGGATTTCATCTGCTGACCACCACGCTGGCTTCTTCGAGATGGAAGAACATCAAGCAGATAGATGCCGCCGGACATATTGCGGTAGAAGGATGCCCGGATGTAGAATGGTGGGATATGAACTGGAGAAAGGGCGGTTTGCAGAACCGCCGAGGAGAACTGTTGAAACAGAATGAATTCTACAACCAGCTATATTGCGGTTGTGAATTCAGTATGAGATAGATTAAAAAAGGCTGCTTCCCGCTTCGGGAAGCAGCCTTTTTTAATCGTATTTATGAAAGACCTGTAATCTCACCATTAACCACATCGATGCGCTCTGCCTGTGGGCTCTTTGGCAAACCTGGCATACGCATGATAGGACCAGCAATGACTACGATCATCTCAGCACCCATATTCACGGTGATGTCGCGAACGTGAAGCTCGAAGCCCTCTGTAGGACCGTATGCCTTGGCATCGGTAGAGAAGCTATACTGAGTCTTGGCGATACAGATAGGGAACTTCTCGGCACCCAACTTCTTGATTTCCTCGATCATAGACTTGGCTGAATCGCTCAAGGTTACGCTGCCGGCACCATAGAGGTTGAAGGCAACATCCTCAATCTTCTTCTCTACTGGCTCATCGTCATCGTAAGTGAAGTAGAGAGGAGCAGATGGATGCTCATCGATAGTCTTCACTACAAGCTCTGCCAACTCCATCGCCCCCTTGCCACCTTCGGCGAAGGCACTGTTGACAGCGAATCCGCAGCCCATCTCCTCACAGTGCTTGCGCAGTACCTCGATTTCCTCATCGGTATCAGTAGCAAACTTATTGAAGGCGATGACTACAGTCTGACCGAAGCTCTGGAGATTCTTCACGTGCTTGTCGAGGTTCCAGTAACCAGCCTCCATACCAGCTACGTTTGGCTTCTTGATATCTTCCTGAGCTACGCCACCATGCATCTTCAAAGCCTGGAGAGTAACGACGAGAACGGTAAGGTCTGGCTGCAAACCAGTCTTGCGGCACTTGATGTTGTAGAACTTCTCTGCACCGAGATCAGCACCGAATCCAGCCTCTGTGATGGCATAGTCGCCATACTCGAGAGCAGCTGCTGTAGCCATCACAGAGTTACAGCCATGAGCGATGTTGGCGAAAGGACCGCAGTGAACGAAAGCAGGAGTTCCCTCTGTGGTCTGAACCAGGTTTGGCTTCAGGGCATCGAGGAGAAGGGCAACGATACTGCCACCTACACCCATATCCTTGACGGTGAATGGCTTGTCATCCTCGGTGATACCCAGGAGAATATTGTCGATGCGACGACGGAGGTCGTCAACACTTGTTGCGAAACACATAATAGCCATGATCTCTGAAGCTGGAGTGATGTCGAATCCAGCCTCTGTCTCGATACCATTCTTATCGCCGATACCGGTAATGATGCGGCGAAGACCACGATCGTTCACATCCATCACGCGGCGCCAGAGAATCTTCTTGAGCTTGAAGCCCTCAGCTTCGTGCTGGAAACGGTAGTTATCGAGCAGGGCTGCAATCATGTTGTTAGCCTCTGTGATAGCGTGGAAGTCACCAGTGAAGTGAAGATTGATCTTATCCATAGGCAATACCTGGGCATAACCACCGCCGGCAGCACCACCCTTCATACCGAAGCAAGGTCCGAGAGATGGTTCACGCAAGGCAACGACAGCCTTCTTGCCAATCTTCTGCATACCGAGGGCGAGACCTACAGATACGGTGGTCTTGCCATTGCCTGCCTTGGTAGGGCTGATAGCAGTGACGAGGATGAGATGATGGTTCTTAAACTTGTTGGTGTCGATCTTGTCCGTAGTAATCTTAGCGATGTAACGGCCGTAGTTCTCTACTTGGTCTTCATGGATTCCAAGTTCAGCTGCAACCTCATTGATAGGGCGCAATTTTACTGATTTAGCTATTTCAATATCTGTCAACATAAAAGAATGTATTTGTATTTTGCTGCAAAGGTACGCAAAAGTATTCACATAATTGCATATCAATGTATAAAAAAACAAAAAGAGGGGAGAAGGAGTCTAATATATACGAAAAAAGAGGCAGATTCACATCTACCTCTTTTTTGCAATCTAACTAACTTTCTATTCTCCAATAGAAAAATACTACATTTTAAACTATATGTGTTAATTATCCACAGTCAGCCTATGGCTGACCAAACCTATGAACTGTCTTTTTATTTTCTAACGTAGAGCTTGAAGCCCTTGACGCTGCCCGGTGCACCCTGCTCTGCACGTGGCAAGTACTCGAAGGCTGAGATGGTTACCTCCTTGCCCATATCCACGATTCCGAGATGTGGGAAGTTGGCGCCCTTCTCGGTCTGCCAGTAGGTACTCTCCTGGAGGTCGAACATCTTGTCGAGTGTAGAGTTACCCTTCTCGCTGTCAGCGTAGTAAGCCACCCAGTTGTTGCGGTCGATGCGGTTGCCCTGTGCATCCTGGAGATAAACTTCGGCGATGGCAATCTGGCTGTCGCCGCTCTGGCTGCTCTCTGCCTGGATAGCGAAGTAGCGACCGGTTACCGGCTTGTCGAGCTTGATGGTCTGCCAGCCGTTGCCAGCCTTGAACTCGCCCTTCAATACTGGAGTCTCTGAATTGAGATCCATGCGATGACCTGGCTCGTTGTGCTTGTTGCTCTTTTCGAGATTCAGCTTGTCGAGCTCCGGATGATCCTGGCAGAAAGCGGTAGGAGCCACGGTAGAACCTGGCTTGCCTGCTTCGCCCTTAGGACCTACTACATCGAGAACGATGACCTCGTTCTTGCCCTTCTTCAACCAGCAGCCTGGGAGATAGAGGGTCTGCTGAGGACCAATCTGCCAGAAGCGGCCGAGGGCATGACCATTGACGTAAACCTGACCCTTGCCGAATGCCTCCATATTAATAAAGGTGTCGCCCACCTTATTAATATTAAAGTAGCCACGATAGTAACCAGCCTTGGTCTGCAAGCCGCGCATCTTGTTGGTTGGCATGGCGAGTGCCTTTACTGCTGTCTGATAGTCATCAGCAATGCTGCTGTTGTTCCATCGGGTAGGGGTGAGGGCAAGTTCGCAATTCTCTTTCTGAGTAGTGAGGGTTACGTTGCCGATGATACCCTTGTAGTCCTTGATGGCACGACCGAAGTTGATTCGTCCCATACCTTCTACCACGATGGTGAGCTGGGCACCCTGTGGCATAGCTGGCAATTCGAGTGATTTCTCATTCTTTACACGGTCAATCTTGCCTACATATTTTCCGTTCACATATACCTGGGCAAAATCGTGGAACTCGCCAGTCAGGGTTGATGCACTTTCGATGGCTGGAACCTGGGTTTCGTAAACCATGGTTCCCCATCCCATATCCATATCCTCGAAGCACTGAGGAGCATGGGTTTCCTTCTCCTTTCCGATACCATAGCTCAATGGCTTGTATTCGGTAAACTTGAACTCAGGCACCTTGATGATTGCCATCGGCGCCTTAGGCACGGCTGGCAACTTCTTGCCGTCGTTGTATTTCGCCATCATCTTCTGGAGTTCGTAGAACTTAGGAGTAGCCAATCCCCATTCGTTGATAGGGGCATCGTAATCATAGCTGGTTACGTCTGGCTGGAAACCAGGAGAGTTGGCTCCTGCCCAATGGCCGAAGCTGGTTCCGCCGTGAGTCATATAGAGAGAGAAGCTGATGCCTTTGCTCAGCATCTCGTCCATTCCTTCTACCATATCCTTGGCAGGGCGGGTCTCGTGGCGTGCTCCCCACTTGTCGAACCAGCCACTCCAGAACTCTGAACACATCTTAGGAGCATTCGGACGAACCTCACCGAGACGCTTAAACTGCTGGTCGATGTTGGCACCTGTACCGAAGTTCATAGTCCAGGTGAGGTCATCGAGACCATTGTTCAGGAAGTTGGATGACCAGTCGCACTGGAAGAGGCTCACCTTATCGAATCCGCTCTTGCGGACGATGTCGCGGATGGCGCTTACGTATGGCTTGTCCTTGCCGTAAGAACCATATTCGTTTTCTACCTGAACCATGATGATAGGACCGCCGTTCTGGATGGTGAGTGGAGCCAACTGCTTGCCCACTTCCTTCTCGAAGATCTCTACTCGCTGCATGAAGTAAGGGTCCTGCTCACGAAGGCGGATATCCTTCTTCTTGAGGAGCCACCAAGGCAGACCACCCATTTCCCATTCAGCACAA
Organism: uncultured Prevotella sp.; assembly: GCA_900544825.1. Classification (GTDB taxonomy): domain Bacteria; phylum Bacteroidota; class Bacteroidia; order Bacteroidales; family Bacteroidaceae; genus Prevotella. The sequence goes on from UQWP01000001.1 coordinate 9,233, forward strand.
ACGTATGGTCCTGGGCGAACGATGACATACATACCGTTCTTCTGAGCGAGGCGGCAGAAAGCAGCCACGTCGTTATTGCCGGTGAAGTCGAACTTGCCTTCCTCCTGCTCGTGGATATTCCAGAACACATAGAGGCAGACGGTATTCATGCCAAGTGCCTTGCACATCTTGATGCGGTGTTCCCAGTAAGCGCGAGGAATACGAGGATAGTGTAACTCGGCAGCCTTTACCACGAAAGGTTTGCCATTGAGAAGGAAAGTCTTGTCGCCAGTAGTGAAGGTGCCACCTTTCTGTGCCGCCATCATCTGAGCTGGTGCCAGTGCCAATAGTGAGGCAAAGGCTAATGTCTTGATTGAAGTTGATAATGTCATTATGTTGAATTGTTTTTTAATATTATTGTTTATTATTGCGTTGCAAAGATAGGGATTTTTGTGCGGAATAAGGTGTAGAAATCAGTCATAAAGGAGTATTATTCGGTAAAAACAGATAATTTGAGGTCTTTTTGGGGGGGCTCTGATACTTAATAATGAGGATTTTAGTGAAAAGAGGAGAAAATCTTGTTCCATTCTTCTCTTTTCTCATTTAATTATCGTATCTTTGCACTCGAAATCAAATTGTAACAGGAATGATCAAGTCAATGACGATAAATATAGGCTATCAGGCCAAGAAAGATAATGCTGGTGGGAATGGACTCATCGGTAACATCAACGTACAGACACCTTGCGGACAAGGTGTATAAAAACCCGGGCACAAACGTGTTCGGGCTTTTTTATTCCCCTATATATAATTAAGGTGGAATTTGCCTATATATAACAAGGTGGAAATTGACAGGTTTAGAAGAATGACAGTGTGTACAATTATATATATATTTATTAACTTATAAAATAAAGGATTAACGAAAATGATGAAAACAGAATGGAGAGGTTTCAAGGGAAACCAGTGGCAGAGTGAAGTGAATCTTCGTGATTTCGTTCAGAACAACTACACTAGCTACGACGGCGATGAGTCGTTCCTGGCAGAACCTACTCAGGCTACCAACACCCTTTGGGGTATGTTGAAGGAACTCCAGAAAGAGGAGCGTGCCAAGGGTGGTGTGCTCGATATGGAGACCGAGGTGGTTTCTGGATTGACAGCTTACGGTGCTGCCTATATTGGCGAGGGTACTAAGGAGTTGGAGAAGGTAGTTGGTCTGCAGACCGATAAGCCTTTGAAGCGTGCCTTCATGCCATACGGTGGTATCAAGATGGCAGAGCAGGCTTGTACTACATACGGCTACCAGCCATCAGAGAAGCTGCACGAGATTTTCCACAAGTATTGCAAAACTCATAATGACGGCGTGTTTGATGCTTATACCCCTGAGATGAAACTCGTGCGCCATAACCACATCCTCACTGGTCTGCCTGATACATACGGTCGTGGCCGTATCGTAGGTGACTACCGTCGTGTGGCTCTTTATGGTATCGATTTCCTCATCAAGGAGAAGCAGAACGACCTCGCTAACATGGGTGACCGTGAGATGATCGATGAGGTGATCCGTCTTCGCGAAGAGGTTTCTATGCAGATCAAGGCGCTCAAGGGCTTGAAGGAGATGGCTCAATTGTATGGTTACGATATCAGCCAGCCAGCTAAGAACGCTCGCGAGGCTGTACAGTGGTTGTACTTCGGTTACCTCGGTGCTGTGAAGACTCAGAATGGTGCTGCGATGTCTGTAGGTCGTATCTCTACCTTCCTCGACATCTATATCCAGCGCGACTTGAACGAGGGTACTCTTACAGAGGATGAGGCTCAGGAGCTCATCGACCACTTGGTCATGAAGTTCCGTATGGTGAAGTTCGCCCGTATCCCTTCTTACAACGAGCTCTTTACTGGTGACCCTGTTTGGGCTACTCTCGAGGTAGGTGGTATGGGTCAGGATGGCCGCTCTATGGTTACAAAGAACGACTTCCGTTTCCTCCACACATTGGAGAACATGGGTCCTTCACCAGAACCAAACTTGACCGTACTCTATAGCTCTCGCTTGCCAAAGGCATTCAAGCACTACGCTTCTCTGATCTCTGTCAAGACAAGCTCTATCCAGTATGAGAACGACGATGTAATGCGCCCAGTTTGGGGTGACGACTATAGCATCTGCTGCTGTGTATCTGCTACACAGACTGGTAAGGAGATGCAGTTCTTCGGTGCACGTGCCAACTTGGCTAAGTGCTTGACCTATGCTGTTTCTGGCGGTGTTGATTCAAAGACACGTGAGCAGTGCGGTCCTAAGTATCGCGCCGTTGAGGGTGATGTTTTGACATACGAGGAGTTCATGCCACGTTTCATGGATATGATGGACTGGTTGGCTGGCGTTTATGTAAAGACATTGAACCTCATCCACTACATGCACGACAAGTACTTCTACGAGGCAGCAGAGTTGGCGCTCATCGATACAGATGTTCGTCGTACTTTCGCTACAGGTATCGCTGGTTTCAGCCACGTAGTTGACTCTATCTCAGCTATCAAGTATGCTAAGGTTAACATCATCCGTGATGAGACTGGTTTCCCTCTCAGCTTCAAGACCGAGGGCGATTTCCCACGTTACGGTAACGATGATGAGCGTGCTGATGAGATTGCAGTATGGTTGCTCAAGACCTTCATGAACATGATCAAGAAGCACCACACATACCGCAATTCTGAGCCTACTACATCTATCCTGACTATCACATCAAATGTAGTATATGGTAAGTTCACCAGCAACATGCCTGATGGTCGTCCAGCCGGTGCTCCTTTGGCTCCAGGTGCTAACCCATCTTACGGTGCAGAGAAGAACGGTCTTTTGGCTTCTTTGAACTCTGTAGCTAAGTTGCCATACGAGTATGCCCTCGATGGTATCTCTAATACTCAGACCATCAGTCCAGGTGCTCTCGGTCACAACGATGAGGAGCGTGCCCAGACATTGGTAGGTGTATTGGATGGTTACTTCAACCAGGGTTCTCACCACCTGAACGTGAACGTATTCGGTATCGACAAGCTCAAGGATGCTATGGAGCACCCAGAGAAGGAAGAGTACCAGAACTTCACCATCCGTGTAAGTGGTTACGCAGTTAAGTTCATCGACTTGACACGCGAGCAGCAGCTCGATGTAATCGCTCGTCAGGCTCACGAGAGACTCTAATCAATTAGAAGAATAAATATTGCCCGCTAGATTTTCTTTCCGGAGGATATTTAGCGGGCATTTTTAGCTTATTTAACTGCAAAATAGAACAAGGTATTGATTATTTTACTAATTTTGCGGTATGAATTTATCAAAGGATGGAAAAAGAACTTTATTTGCTGAAGCAAGTAAGTTCTGTTTGGATATAGCCAAGTTAGTTATTGGTGGTGTTCTTTTGGCGGGCATCATGAAGGAAGATATAGATAAAGTAACTCTTTATTTGCTAGGAGTTCTTATTGTCTTATTCTTTACTTTCTTAGGCTTCTTGTTTTTAATCATTTCTAAAAAGATAAAATAATTATGGGTGTATTTCTTTTTTTAGGTGTTATAGCCTTATTTATGAGTGTTTTTGCATTGTGGGGAGTATATGATCTTCGAAAGAATGCATAAAGGTTTTGTTCACAGCATAGAGAGCTTTGGTTCTGTAGATGGACCAGGCATCCGTTTTCTGATTTTTCTGCAGGGATGTCCGATGCGCTGCCAGTTCTGCCATAACCCGGATTCCTGGAAGACGGGAGTGGGAGAGGAATGGACAGCCGATGACCTTCTGGACAAGGCAGAGCGATTCAAGAGTTATTGGGGAGACAAGGGCGGTATTACCGTGAGCGGTGGAGAAGCTTTGATGCAGATAGACTTTCTCATTGAACTCTTCGAGAAAGCCCATCAGCGTGGCATCAATACCTGTCTCGATACATCTGCCCAGCCTTTCAGAAGAGAGGGAAAGATCTTTGAGAAATTCGAGCGTCTGATGGCTGTTACTGATACAGTTCTTCTGGATATCAAGCATATCAACGATGAAAAGCATCAGCAACTTACGCTTCATTCCAATAAGAACATACTCGATTGTGCCCGCTATCTCAGCGAGATTCACAAACCGGTATGGATCCGCCACGTCCTCATTCCGGGCATTACCGATCAGGATGAGTACCTGGAAGAGTTGAGAGACTTCCTCTCTACGCTCAGCAATATCCAGCGCATAGATGTATTGCCTTATCATACGATGGGCATCTACAAATATGAGAAGCTGGGAATCCCTTATCCGCTAGATGGCATAGAACCTCCTGGCAGAGAACGTGTGGCTCATGCCGAATCTATATTGCAGAAGGCATTATAGACCCGGCAGAGCGTACTACCATAGTTGGGCTTGCCTTGGGGGTAGGCTCAACTATGTTTTCTTTATGGGTTTCTACAGAACTGACCAGGCGTGCCTTGATGATAGGCTTGCAGATATAATCATTCACACCCATTTCATAGCAGTCATCGATGTTGTCCTTGTTGTTGAGCAGGGAAACAACAATGATTGCCATCTCCGATTTGTCGTAAGAAGCTCTGACGTACTTGATGACGTCCCAGCCGTTTACCTGAGGCATCATCAGGTCGAGCAGGATGATGTTGGGCTGGAAGCTATCTACCAGTTCGATAGCTTTAGCTCCACCATCCGCTTTCTGAATTTCAACGTCTAAGCCTTTCAGCATATCAGCAACTAATTATTGCAAATAGAACTAGTAACTACTCATGCCCATAGGGGTGCTGAGTAGTTACTGGCGGTAATGAAGTTGTGAAAAAGCCTAAAAATGGTTTTGTTTCTTGTGGTATCATATATGTTACAAAAGGGAATACGGAAGAGGGTGCTGTTTTTGGCATCTCTTTCGTTTTCTCCTTTTTGGTCTATTCTTCTTTGTTGGCAATGCCTATAGCCCATTCTGGAATTTCCTTCACGTATTCCTTGAATATTTTACCTTCTGTCATTCTGAAAAGAAGTTGAGCTTCTACGCCGTCAATTGAGTTGTCATATACGTATGTACGGTCGGCTAAAGAAGCGGCTAGTTTGCAGTTACCTATTGATTTGAAATATCGACTTATAATTTTTTTGATGGGTACATCGTGTCCACCTTTTAATACTCTTGCAGCAATACGAGATGCATTAATTGTAGGTGAAGAGGTGCCTACGAAAAAAAGCCGGATGAAGAATCCTTGCTCCTTAGCTCTGTGGATGAAATCGATTTTTTCTTCTGTGGACATAACGGTCTCGAAAATCATACTGTGCTTGTTTTGAAGGCATTCTTCTCTTTGTGCTTGGCAATATTGAGCTGCTTTTAAAACTGCATCTTGATTGTTCCAATCGCCAAAAATATTTTGGGCTACATTGTCGGGGTTAATGTAGAGCGAGTCTTCTAGCCATTCGTGTTGAAGAATGCGAGAGGTGATTGTCGTCTTCCCTGAACCATTAGGACCGGCAATAATTATTAAAACGGGTTTATGTGTATTATTTGCCATATAGGGTTTGATATTTATGAGCAGCTTGGTTGGAAGCTTCTCTTATCATGTTAATTACTTTTTTCTTTGTATCTTCGTGCTCTTCTCTGTATTGTACGGCTGCCTCATGCATAATCTGAGCCAGCATTTCATCTGTTGGTTCTTCCATGCTTGTCAGCCTATAGCTATTTAATTCTTTTTCTGAAATCATAATTCTAATATTTTAAAATATGGCGCAAATATACGATTATTTTCTGAAACGTGCAAGAAAATCCTGTTTTTTTAGTAAAACTTGCATAATAAGGCATATAAGACGTTTCAAAAGAGCCTTACTTGCTGTTCAAAAGAGCCTTACGTAACGTTCTATTAAGCCTAACGTAAACCTTAATTGAGGCTTATTTGGGTGGTAAGTAAGGCTCTATTGCAAGGTGTTTGAGGCTCTATTGCATGGCAATTGAGGCTCTTTTTGCAATCTTTTTGGGCTTTTTTGCAACCTTTCGGGTTTCTTTTGCGTCTAAGCATCAGAATATAGAAAAATTAAAATCGAAAGAGTATGAAAAGAATGAGTATTTGGGTTGCTTCGGTAGCTTTGTTTCTTGCCTCTATGGGCATCTGTTCCTGCAGTATGGGTTCTACTACCACTTCTGAAATGAGGGGAAGCCTGGAGTTTACGCAGGATGATTTGAGAGAGAAGCCTTTCAAGGCTATTGACGTGGATGTGGTTGCCAGTGTCTATTATACACAGAACGACGATGATGAATGCAGCGTGCGACTGGATTACTCTGCCATCAAGGATGCTGAGTTTGCTCAGAAACTTAAGGAGAAGCTCAAGGTGGTGTATCGAGACGGTGAGGTGAAGATCGGTCTGACGGGAAGACTCAAGGTGCCTGCCATGTGTAATTCTGAGAAGAATAGACTGAAGATTTATATCACCAGTCCTGATCTGGTGAAGATTACCCAGGAAGGGGTAGGGGCATTCTATGCCAAATCTGTCAACAGCGATCGCCTGGAAATCGATAACGAGGGCGTAGGCTCTGTCAGCATCAATAAGATTCTTGCCAACAGGCTGGATGTTACTAATGAGGGCGTAGGCTCCGTCAGCATCGATGATGCCAAGGGCGATGTGATGAAGATTGATAACGAAGGCGTTGGCTCCGTAAAGGTGGGCAATGTGGCTATGGGCGACCTGAAGGTGGATAACGAGGGTGTAGGCTCCGTAACGCTCGATTTCTTTAAGGGCGGAAATCTGAAGATCAACAACGATGGCGTGGGTAAGGTAAGCGCCAAGGTTGACTGCCAGGTATTGAATGTTGATCTGGATGGTGTTGGCGGCGTGCATCTGAGCGGTGTTACCGGCAAATATACCCGTCATAAGGACGGCGTTGGAAGCATTTCTGACGGAGGTCTGAAGGTCGGTAGATAATCGGGAAATTTTTTGAGAAAAAGCAACTTTTGCCCCCCGTTACATACTTGTTATATTTTTCTTTTATATATTTTCTTTTTATATATATATAATTAATATATAACGGGGTGCAAAAGTTGCCTGGATTTGGGCAAGAGACGCTCTTTTTTCTGAATCTCTTGCCTATATTTTCGGAGCTTTAGAAGTCCCACTTTACACCCAGGCAAGGGCGAACCTTTGCTCCATCGGTGCTGCCGAAGTTATTGGTGATTTCTACCTCACCACCCAGGCTCAGGTTCTCGCAGCCGAAGTGCTGACCTACATTGTACCACAACTGTGGCTCGGTGATGAATACTGTGTGGCGGGTCTTTGCCTTGCCGTCGCCATCTACGGTTCCGTGGGTTTCCCACCAGAAATCAGCGAAGCCGTCAAACTTCAATCCCTTTACTCCGAAGAGGTCGTTGCAGGTCCATACGGCTGTCAACTGCATCGGAACATTCTGGTCGGTCTTGCGGATGGTCTTATAGAGTACATCCAGGTTCAAGGTGTTCTTGTAGGTGGCATCGTGAATCAGATACTCCACACCGAAGAGCCAGGCATTGTTGATAGGGTAGTTCTTGGTGATACCGCCATTGTACTCTACATGCAGGCTCCAGTTCTTCATGCTGCTGTTCTGCCAGAAGTTCAAGGCACGTGAAATCTCGGTATAGGTGCCGCCCTGTGCTACGTTCGGACTGTTAGGGTCCATCTTGTCGTAGTTGAAGTCGTGGTCAACGAAGAAGTAGGTACTTCCCCATTTGTCCTGCTTGAACATCTCCAAAGTCAGGGTTACATACTTGCGGTCGGTACCGAAATCATAAAGAATCTGTGCGTTGGTCTGTGCAAGAGTCTTGCTTGCTGGAAGCAATGCCAATGCCATCAGCAGGAGGCTTTTTAATTTTCTCATAACAATGTTTTCTTGTTTTTGATGATGGAGTTTAAAATATGATTTGAAACAAAAAAATAAAATATGATACGGAATTAAAAAAGACTGCGAACATGATACCCGCAGTCTTTTTTGTATATATAAAATCGAATTGGTTTTTCCTTTGCTTAGTAAGCGAAGAGAGGATAATCCTTCATGGTCTCGTTTACCTTCTCACGAACGCGGGCGATGACCTTCTCATCCTCAGGTGAATTCAATACTTCCTCGATGAGTTCTGCGATGAGGTGCATCATATCCTCCTTGGCGCCACGGGTTGTCATGGCAGCTGTACCCAGGCGGATACCTGATGTCTGGAAGGCAGAACGTGAATCGAATGGAACCATGTTCTTGTTGACTGTGATGTCGGCTGCAACAAGCGCATTCTCAGCTACTTTACCAGTGAGGTCTGGATATTTACTTCTGAGGTCAACGAGCATAGAGTGGTTGTCTGTACCACCGCTTACGATGCCGAAACCACGACCGATGAGATCGTCGGCGAGAATGGCTGCGTTCTTTTTTACCTGCATGGCATACTCCTTCCAAGATGGCTGCAGGTTCTCATTGAAGGCAACAGCCTTGGCAGCGATGACGTGCTCCAGCGGACCGCCCTGCTGGCCAGGGAATACGGCAGAATTCAAGAGCATACTCATCTTCTTTACCTCGCCCTTCTTGGTTGTCAATCCCCATGGGTTGTCAAAATCCTTACCCATCAGAATGATACCGCCACGAGGACCACGGAGAGTCTTGTGGGTAGTAGAAGTAACGATGTGAGCGTACTTCAATGGGTTGTCGAGCAGACCGGCTGCAATCAGACCTGCAGGGTGAGCCATATCAATCATCAGGAGAGCACCCACCTCATCGGCAATCTTGCGCATGCGGGCATAATCCCACTCACGGCTGTAAGCACTACCACCACCGATAATCAGCTTAGGCTTGTGTTCCAGAGCCAGCTTCTCCATCTCGTCGTAATCCACGCGACCAGTCTCCTTGTTCAGGTTGTAGCCGATAGGATTGTAGAGAATACCAGAAGTATTGACGTGGCTACCATGAGAAAGGTGACCGCCGTGGTCGAGGTTCAATCCCATAAAAGTATCACCCGGTTTCAATACAGCGAGCAAAACTGCTGCATTAGCCTGAGCACCAGAGTGAGGCTGCACGTTGGCATACTCAGCACCAAAGACTTTCTTTACGCGTTCGATGGCAAGGTTCTCTACGATATCCACCACCTGGCATCCGCCGTAGTAGCGCTTGCCTGGCAGACCCTCTGCATACTTGTTGGTAAGGTAAGAACCCATAGCGTTCATCACCTCGTCACTCACGAAATTCTCAGAAGCAATCAGCTCCATGCCTTTCAGCTGACGCTGATGTTCTCTTTCGATTAAGTCGAAAATCTCTTGATCTTTAACCATTCTTATTTGTTTTATGTGATTGATGCTACTTGCAAAGCTCCACTTTGCCCAATTGCTGCTCCTTATCGCAGTAATGGCAGCGTACGATACCGAGTACCTTATCTACGGTGTGGAAGAGGGTCTGCATAGGCTCGTTGTTGGTGATGCACTTAGGGTTGTTGCACTTCACGATGCCCTTGAGTGTATCTGGAGTCTCTACGGTCTTCTTCTCCACGATCTCGTAGTCCTTGATGATACTCAGACCGATGTTAGGAGCCACCACGGAGAGGCGGTTGATTTCCTCATCGGTAAAGTACTTGTTGGCAACCTTGATGATGCCCTTCTTGCCGATCTTCTTGGAAGGCAAGTTGTAGCCGATGGTAACAGGAGTGTCCATCTTCTCCAACTGGAGCAGGTTGACTACCTGATAGGTCTTCTCGGCTGGTATATGGTCGATTACGGTACCGTTCTCGATAGCCGCAACTACTAATTGACTTTTATTGTTTCCCATCTGTCTATAAACTATAATCTATTAACTATAAACTACTCAATAATGGTCTTGTCATTCTTCACATCCTCCAGTGTGATACCGAGGCAGTGGCAGAAGATAGCCTCACGGGCGTAGAGACCATTCTGAGCCTGCTGGATGTAGTATGCATGTGGATCATCATCTACATCGTATGCAATCTCGTTGACACGTGGCAGCGGGTGCATGATCTTCATGTTCTCCTTTGCCTTGCAGAGCATGTCGCGCTTCAGGATATACACGTTCTTCACACGCTCGTATTCCATCAGGTCGCTGAAACGCTCCTTCTGTACACGGGTCATATAGAGAATGTCGGCGCCTGCAATCACATCCTCGTTGAAATCCTCGTGCTCCACGTACTTGATGTTGTGCTCCTTGCAGTAGAGTTTGTACTCCTCTGGCATGGCAAGCTCCTTAGGTGCGATGAAGTGGAAGGTAGGATTGAAGTGGCGCATAGCGGTGATAAGTGAGTGAACGGTGCGGCCATACTTGAGGTCACCCACAAGATAGATGTTCAAGTTCTCCAGGGTTCCCTGGGTCTTGAAGATAGAGTAGAGGTCGAGCAAGCACTGGGATGGATGCATGTGGGCACCATCACCGGCATTGACGATAGGCACTGGAGCTACCTCGCTGGCGTACTGGGCTGCACCCTCGATGAAGTGGCGCATGGTGATGACGTCGGCGTAGTTGCTCACCATCAGAATAGTGTCCTTCAGCGTTTCGCCCTTGGTAGTGCTGGATGTCTTGGCATCAGAGAAGCCGATGACACGTGCGCCAAGGCGATTGGCTGCTGTCTGGAAACTGAGTTGGGTACGAGTAGATGGTTCGAAGAAAAGAGTCGCTACGACCTTTCCCTTCAACAACTCCCTGTTGGGATGCTTTTCAAACTCTTGCGCCATTTCGAGGAGGTACATGATTTTCTCCTTCGAGAGGTCGGCAATCGTCACAAAATTATGTTTTTCCATACGAATTTTGATTGAATGTTCTGAAATCGCCCCCAAAGTTACACATAATTTCTGATTTATGTGCGATATTTCAAAACTTTTATGTAATTTTGCACAAATAAATGAAGAAATAGAGATGAGAAAACATTTTATCTATACATTATGGGGCATTTTTGCCACCTTTATCGTGTCGGCTATGCTCGCCTTCTTTGCCATCTGGAACGGATGGATCGGTTACATGCCAGACATCGAGGATCTGCAGAATCCTATCAGCAGATTCGCCACTCAGGTGTATTCGTCGGATGGAAAGGTGCTGGGTACATGGAACCTGAACAAGGAGAACCGTATCGTGATACCTTATAAGAAGATGTCACCTTATTTAATAAAGGCACTGGTTGCCACGGAGGATGAACGATTCTATGAGCATTCGGGCATCGACTTCCGTGCGCTCGGTCGTGCCATCGTGAAGCGTGGACTCCTGGGACAGACCAATGCCGGTGGTGGATCTACCATCACCCAGCAGCTTGCCAAGCAGCTCTATTCCGAAAAGGCATCGAGCACCCTGGAGCGACTGCTGCAGAAACCGATAGAGTGGGTCATCGCCATCAAGCTGGAGCGATACTATACCAAGCAGGAAATCCTGGCACTCTATCTCAACTACTTCGACTTCCTACACAATGCCGTGGGTATCAAGACGGCAGCGAATACCTATTTTGATAAGGAACCGAAGGATCTTACCCTCACCGAGGCGGCTACGCTCATCGGTCTCTGCAAGAACCCTTCGCTCTTCAACCCTGTACGCTATCCGGAGCGTGCCCGCGACAGAAGAAACGTGGTGCTCTCGCAGATGGTGAAGGCGGGCTATTTGGATCGTGCTGAATACAGCCAGTATTCGGCAGAACCGCTTACGCTCAACTTCCACCGTACCGACCATAAGGATGGTTCGGCTACCTATCTGCGCGAATATCTGCGCAAGTATCTGATGGCTACCCGTCCGGAAAGAAAGGATTATGCATCCTGGAACTATGCCCAGTTTGTTACCGATTCCATCCTCTGGAATACCGATCCTCTGTATGGATGGTGCAACAAGAACTTCAAGAAGGACGGTTCTCCATATAATGTGTATAGCGATGGTTTGAAGGTGTTTACCACCGTGGATAGCCGTATGCAGCGATACGCCGAAGAGGCTGTATATCAGCATGTGGCGCGCTACCTGCAACCAGCCTTCAGCAAGGAGGTTTCCCGCAAGCCAAGTTCACCATACAGCGACAAGCTGACACCAAAGCAGATCAAGGTTATCCTGAACCGCAGTGTTACCCAGTGCGAGCGCTACCGACAGATGAAGGAAGCGGGATGCTCGGCAGAAGAGATTCACGATACCTTCCGCAAGAAGATTCCGATGACTGTGTTTACCTATCATGGTGACATCGATACGCTGATGAGTCCGCTCGACTCCATCCGCTATTACAAGACCTTCCTGCGCAGCGGATTCATGAGTATGGATCCTAAGACGGGTGCCGTGAAGGCATACGTGGGTGGATTGGACTATACCCACTTCATGTATGATATGGTAAGCCTGGGAAGAAGACAGGTGGGTTCTACCATCAAGCCATTCCTCTACAGTCTGGCGATGGAGAACGGATTCTCGCCTTGCGATTTGGCGCCTAACCGTCAGCAGACCTATATGGTGGCTGGCAGACCATGGACGCCGCGCAATGCCAACCATTCGAGATACGGACAGATGGTTCCGCTGAGCTGGGGATTAGCACAGAGTAACAACTGGATCAGTGCCTATCTGATGAGTAAGCTGAACCCATCGCAGTTTGTCCAGCTGCTGCACGACTATGGAATCAACAACCCTGATATTCATGCCTCTCTGAGCTTGTGTCTCGGACCATGCGAGGTGAGCGTGAGCGAGATGGTAAGTGCCTATACCGCCTTTGCCAACCATGGTATCCGTACGGCTCCGATGTTTGTGAGCCGCATCGAGGATAACGAGGGTAACACCCTTGCTACCTTCCAGCCACGAATGAACGAGGTAATCAGTGCCGACAATGCCATGAAGATGCTCACCATGATGATGGGCGTAGTGGATAATGGTACGGCAGGAAGACTGCGCTACCGCTATAAGCTGGAGGGACAGATTGGTGCCAAGACGGGTACCACCAATAATAACAGCGACGGTTGGTTCATCGCCTTTACTCCGCAGCTGGTAAGTGGCTGCTGGGTAGGCGGTGAGGAGCGCGATATCCACTTCGATTCCATGAGTATGGGTCAGGGTGCTACCATGGCGCTGCCTATCTGGGCTATCTTCATGAAGAAGGTGTATGCCGATACCTCGCTGGGCTACAGTCCGGAGGTGAAGTTTGATATCCCTGCCGATTACAATCCATGCTATCATGTGGGCAGCGGTGGCGAGCAGGATGATTTCGAACAGGTGGACGCCATCGACGAAGTATTCGAATAATTCTTCGGGAAGTGCTCCTGATGCCGTCATCAAAAGGCTATCCGCCATTTTTGCACTCATTTCTTTTAAATAGTGCAAAAATGGCGGATGTTTTTTGCTTATCTCCATTATTTTTTGTATTTTTGCAAAGTTTTAGGGCTCTTGTAACACAAATGCGTGATGACGAGGAGGTTCCCAAACACTTGATAAAGAGAAAATAATAAAAAAACATTATAATGAACGTTTCATACAAATGGCTTAAAGAATACGTCGATTTCGACTTGACACCACAGGAGACTGCCGATGTGCTGACCTCTTGCGGACTCGAAGTGGACGCTTTGGAGGAAGTACAGTCTATCAAGGGTGGACTGAAAGGTCTTTACGTAGGTAAAGTGTTGACATGCGAGGCGCATCCTAACAGCGATCACCTCCACGTAACAACCGTTGACTTGGGCAAGGGCGAGCCACAGCAGATTGTCTGCGGTGCTCCTAATGTTGCTGCAGGTCAGAAGGTAATCGTTGCCGACCTGGGCTGCGTGCTCTATGACGGCGACCAGAGTTTTACCATCAAGAAGAGCAAGCTCCGCGGTGTAGAGAGCTTGGGTATGATCTGTGCTGAGGATGAGATTGGCGTGGGTACATCTCACGACGGTATCATCGTGCTCCCAGAGGATGCTCCTGTAGGTCAGCCTGCTGCCGAGTACTATCACCTGGAGAGCGACTGGCTCATCGAGATTGATATCACTGCCAACCGTGCCGATGCACTCGGTCATTGGGGTGTAGCCCGCGACCTCTATGCCTGGTTGAAGCAGAACGGTTATGAAACCAGTCTGCATCGCCCATCTTGCGATGAGTTCGTAGTGGATAACGAGGATCTTCCTATCAATGTAGAGATTGAGAACACCGAGGCTTGCAAGCGCTATGCCTGTGTAAGCATCACCGACTGCGAGGTGAAGGAGAGTCCTAAGTGGTTGCAGGATAAGCTGAACATCATCGGCTTGCGACCAATCAACAATATCGTGGATATCACCAACTACATCATGATGGCATACGGTCAGCCATTGCACTGCTTCGATGCAGATATGGTTACCGGTCATAAGATTGTAGTCCGCACCCAGCCAGAGGGCACCAAGTTCATCACTCTCGATGGCGAGGAGCATACCCTGGGTGAGCACGACCTGAGCATCTGCAATGCTGAGGAGCCAATGTGTATCGCCGGTATCTTCGGCGGTAAGGGTTCCGGTACTTACGAGACCACCAAGAGCGTGGTTCTGGAGAGTGCTTACTTCCACCCAACATGGATTCGCAAGAGCGCTCGCCGTCACGGTTTGAGCACAGATGCCAGCTACCGTTTTGAGCGTGGCGTAGATCCAAACGGACAGATCTATGCATTGAAGCAGGCTGCTATCCTCTGCAAGCAGTTGGCTGGCGGCAAGATTTCCATGCAGATCAAGGATGTATATCCAGAGCCAATGCAGGATTTCCCAGTTCGCCTGAACTATGAGTATGCGCATCGCCTCATCGGTAAGGAGATTGGTGCTGACACCATCAAGAGCATCGCTACTTCTCTCGAGATGAAGATCGTGAAGGAAGATGCTGAGGGCATCGACCTCCTGGTTCCTGCTTATCGTGTAGATGTTCAGCGTCCTTGCGACGTGGTTGAGGATATCCTCCGTATCTACGGATATAATAATGTGGAGATTCCAACCCAGTTGAAGAGTTCTTTGACTGTTCAGGGCGATGAGGACAAGGCTTATCACAGCCAGAACCTCGTGGCAGAGCAGTTGGTAGGCGAGGGCTTCATGGAGATTCTCAACAACTCTCTGACCAAGACCAGCTACTATACCGACCTGGAGCTGAACAAGTATCCGATGGAGAACGTAGTGAAGGTGATGAACCCATTGAGTGCTGATCTCGGCGTAATGCGCCAGACCATGCTCTTCGGCGGTTTGGAGAGCGTAGCCCGCAACATCAACCACAAGAGCCAGAACCTGAAGTTCTTCGAGGTGGGTAACACCTATATATATAATAAGGAGAAGTGGAGCGAGGAGAGTCCTATCAAGGCTTACTCTCAGGAGGCTCACATGTCACTCTTCATCACCGGTAAGCGCGTAGAGGGCAATTGGGCTCATGCAGATGAGCAGAGCAGCATCTACGAGTTGAAGGCTGTGGTAGAGAATATCCTCCGCCGTGTAGGTATGCCACAGAATAATCTCGTAATCAAGCACAGCGACAACAATATCTTTGCCAAGGGTGTGAACTACGAGACCCGTGCCGGCAAGGTATTGGTAGAGATGGGTATCCTGAGCCACAAGCTGAAGAAGGCATTCGATATTGAGCAGGATGTATTCTATGCTGATGTTCACTGGGATAACCTGATGAAGACCGTGAAGAAGGTGAACCTTACTTACACAGATATCAGCAAGTATCCATCTGTGAGCCGCGACCTTGCGCTGCTCGTAGATAAGAACGTAGAGTTTGCCCAGATTGAGCAGATTGCCCATCAGACCGAGAAGAAGCTCCTGAAGAGCGTGGTACTCTTCGACGTATATGAGGGTAAGAACCTGCCAGAGGGCAAGAAGAGTTATGCCGTAAACTTCATCCTCCAGGATGAGGAGAAGACATTGAATGACAAGCAGATTGATGCTATCATGAAGAAGCTCATTGCCAACCTCACAGGTAAGCTCAATGCAGAGTTAAGATAATATTATATTTAAAAAACGATAAACATTTAAAATTTTATTCCAATGGGAAGAGCATTTGAATATCGTAAAGCTACAAAGCTGAAAAGATGGGGCCACATGGCCAAGACATTTACTAAGTTGGGTAAGCAGATTGCTATTGCAGTAAAGGCTGGCGGTCCAGAGCCAGAGAACAACCCAACCTTGCGTGCTATCATCGCTAACTGTAAGCGTGAGAACATGCCTAAGGACAACATCGCTCGTGCCATCAAGAACGCTTGTGGCAAGGATACCAGCGATTACAAGGAGGTGACATACGAGGGATATGGCCCTCACGGAGTTGCTGTCTTCGTTGATACATTGACAGATAACACAACCCGTACTGTGGCTGACGTTCGTTCTATCTTCAACAAGTTCAGCGGTAACTTGGGTACAACAGGTTCTTTGTCTTTCCTCTTCGACCACAAGGCTGTGTTCACATTCAAGAAGAAGGAAGGTCTGGATATGGACGAGATGATTCTCGACCTGATTGACTACGGCGTAGAGGACGAGTTCGATGAGGATGAGGAAGCAGGCGAAATCACAATCTACGGTGCTCCTACAAGCTTCGGCGAGATTCAGAAGCACCTGGAGGCTGAGGGCTTCGAGGTAACTGGTGCTGAGTTCACCTACATTCCTAACGATTTGAAGGAGGTTACTGCTGAGGAGCGCGAGACTATCGACAAGATGGTTGAGAAGTTGGAGGAGTTTGACGATGTTCAGACTGTTTACACCAACATGAAGCCAGAGATTCCTGCAGACGCAGAATAATTATGTTGCAGCAAGAGAAACAGGATAAGTTGACCAAGGTTACTTATCAGACTCATGGTACCTGCTCTAAGTACATCTGTATCAGTGTTGATGAGGATGGAAAAGTGCAGGATGCCCAGTTCATCGGCGGTTGCGATGGCAACACCAAGGGCGTTTGTGCCTTGATTCAGGGTATGAAGGCAAAGGAAGTCATCGCCCGACTGAAGGGTATCACTTGTGGCAATAAGCCTACAAGCTGTCCAGACCAGCTGGCGACAGCCTTGCAGGAAATGGGATATTAATACAATAAAGAGGGTGTGTCATCAATCCATGACACACCCTCTTTTCTAATACTTGAAGACATCATCCAGCAAGATTTCCTTCGGATTCTTAGCCGAATAATAAACGAAGCGGAAGGTGAAGTGGGCATCCTTGTAAATCTTCAGACCAGGGTTGTTGTCCAATGCCTCTTTCTGAAGCTTGTGGAGCTTATCCTTGTTGGCATCAATCGCCTTCTTGTTGTCCGCTTTGTTGCGAAGAGTCATGTAATAAGAGAACACGCGGGTGTTCTTGTCAAACACGGCACTATCTGTTCTGCTGTCATTTACGTATGGGGTAGGGCAGTATTTCTCTGTGTATTCCTTAGCCTCACGAACCGCCTTATCTTCCAGACTTTCAGTGCAAGATACGACCAAACTAGCCAAAAATAGGCTATAAATAGCTTTTTTCATCATTATTATATAATTTTTTTGCAAAGATACGAAAAAAATACTATCTTTGCACTCCAAAGAGAGAAAAATTGTATGGAGAATATAAATAAGATAAGAAATTTCTGCATTATTGCACATATTGACCATGGTAAAAGTACCTTGGCAGACCGATTGTTAGAGAAGACCCAGACCATCAAGATTACTGAGGGTCAGATGCTTGATGATATGGACCTGGAGAGAGAGCGTGGTATCACCATCAAGAGCCATGCCATCCAGATGGAATACAAGGCAAAGGATGGAGATACTTACATCCTCAACCTCATCGATACTCCGGGACACGTCGATTTCTCTTATGAGGTTTCTCGTTCCATCGCAGCGTGCGAGGGAGCGCTCTTGGTCGTAGATGCCACCCAGGGTGTCCAGGCCCAGACTATCTCTAACCTCTATATGGCTATTGAGCATGATCTGGAGATTATTCCGGTCATCAACAAGATAGATATGCCTTCGGCTATGCCGGAGGAAGTGGAAGATGAGATTGTGGATCTCATCGGTTGCAAGCACGAGGATATCCTCCGTGCATCCGGTAAGACCGGCGAGGGTGTAGAAGATGTTCTGGAAGCGGTGGTTAACCGTGTTCCGGCTCCTAAGGGAGATGACAAGGCTCCACTTCAGGCTTTGATTTTCGACTCTGTATTCAACTCATTCCGTGGTATCATCGCTTACTTCAAGATTGAGAACGGTGTGATCCGTAAGGGCGACAAGGTGAAGTTCTTCAACACCGGTATGGAATACGATGCTGATGAGATTGGCGTACTGAAGATGGATATGATTCCCCGCAAGGAATTGGGTGCCGGTGAGGTAGGTTACATCATCTCGGGTATCAAGAATGCTACCGAGGTAAAGGTGGGTGATACCATTACCCACATCGCACGTCCTTGTGAAAAGGCGATTGCAGGATTCCAGGAAGTGAAGCCGATGGTATTTGCCGGCGTTTATCCTATCGATCCTAGCGATTACGAGAATCTGCGTGCCTCATTGGAGAAGCTGCAGCTTAACGATGCTTCGCTTACCTTCTCTCCTGAGAGTTCGGTTGCCTTGGGCTTCGGTTTCCGATGTGGATTCCTCGGTCTGCTCCACATGGAGATTGTACAGGAGCGTCTGGACCGTGAGTTCAACATGGATGTCATCACCACCGTTCCAAACGTATCCTATATGGTATATGACAAGCAAGGTGGTGTAAAAGAGGTACATAACCCATCGGGACTGCCTGATCCAACGCTCATCGACCATATTGAGGAGCCATATATCCGAGCTACCATCATCACAGCTACCAATTATATTGGTCCTATCATGAAGCTCTGTCTGGATAAGCGTGGTGAGCTTATCAATCAGGAATATGTGAGTGGCAACCGTGTGGAGCTGCATTTCATGCTGCCGTTGGGCGAGATTGTGATCGATTTCTACGATAAGCTGAAGAGTATTTCCAAGGGATATGCTTCGTTCGACTATCATATCGATTCCTTCCGTCATTCCGACCTGGTGAAGCTTGATATCCTCTTGAACGGAGAGCCGGTGGATGCCCTGAGTACTTTGACCCATCGCGACAACTCAGTGAGCTTCGGTCGCAGAATGTGCGAGAAGCTGAAGGATCTGATTCCACGTCAGCAGTTTGATATTGCTATTCAGGCTGCTATCGGTGCGAAAATCGTAGCCCGTGAAACTGTAAAGCAGGTGCGCAAGGATGTTACTGCCAAGTGTTATGGTGGTGACGTGAGCCGTAAGCGTAAGTTGCTGGAGAAGCAGAAGAAGGGTAAGAAACGTATGAAGCAGATTGGTAACGTAGAGGTGCCTCAGAAGGCATTCCTTGCGGTGCTGAAGCTTTACTAAGAGATTCGACGATATAAATTTTAATAATAGGAGGAACTTGAATTATGAGTGATTTTAAGGTTATCACCCCTAAACGCGACATAGCCAGAGAGCTTGCCCGTAGGTATAGTACGATGACTCATGACGAGTTGGATATACTGGAATCAATCCTGGAGCCAATCAAGTATGGCAAGGGCGAGAAGATTCTGGTAGAGGGTGAAGTGTGTAGAAACATTTCTTACATAGAGAAGGGATTGGTGCGCCAATTCTATACCAAGTATGATAAGGAGGTAACAGAACACTTAGGTGTTGACCATTCTATCTTCATGTGTATTGAGAGTCTTTTCAAGGAAACCCCTTCCTACCTCCAGGTTGAGGCTTTGGAGCCTACCTTGGTATATGCTTTGCCGAAGGCGAAGCTCGAGGCGGCTGCCATTAGAAATGTAAACATCCAGATGCTTTACCGTAAGATTCTGGAAGAGAGTTTGATTCAGTCACAGGTACATGCCGACCTGATGCGATTCGAAACTGCGCCTAATAAGTATAAGCGTTTGTGCGAGTTGAATCCGCAAGTGGTGCTCCGTGCTCCGCTTACGTATATCGCAAACTATCTGCAGATGACTCCTGAGACACTGTCTCGCATCCGATCAAACACTTTATTGTAATTATGATCATAAAAAAATGGTGTAACTTCTTTTTTGAAGCTACACCATTTTTTGGTATTTGTATCTCTTTTATTCCTTTATCAGGAGTTTTCTTGTTATTCAGCTGTATAGAGGAATCGCTTGATACTCTTCTTAGGAGTCTTTTCAAACTCTTCTTCGTAGATGCGAATCTCGCTTACCTTGCTGTAGGTTGGAACCATTGTATTGAGCTCCTGGCGGTTCTGCTCCATAATCTCTTCCAGTTCGCTTCTGCCCAGGTTCAGAGACTGAGCCTCGTCGAAGTCAGGATGTACCAGAGCCACCAGCTTGTCGCCCTTCTGAACTACCACGCTCTCAGCAACGAGGGCGAGGGAATTGAGCTTATCCTCGATTTCCTCAGGATAGATATTCTGACCGCTGGCGCCGAGCAGCATGTTCTTGCTGCGTCCCTTGATGAATACATTACCATCTCCATCCATGGTTCCGAGGTCGCCGGAATGATACCATCCGTTCTCATCGATGGTCTGCTTGGTAGCCTCCTCATTCTTGTAGTAACCCAGCATCACGTTAGGACCCTTGGCAAGGATTTCGCCTGGTACGTTCTCCGGATCCGGACTGTCGATGCGAACCATCATGTGGAGCGCAGCCTTACCGCAAGAGCCTGGAACGAAGTTCTTGTAATCCTCATAGCAGATGATAGGTGCACATTCTGTGGCACCATAACCCACTGTATATTTGAAGCCCACGCCGTGGAGGAATCTTTCTACTTCCTGGTTGAATGCAGCACCGCCGATAATCACCTCGTAGAAGTTGCCACCGAAGGCATTGGTAACCTGGTCGCAGATCTTCTCTTTCACCTTCTTGCTGATGACTGGCATGTGGAGGAGCATGCGCATACGGTTGTTCTGAATCTTAGGGAATACCTTCTTGCGGATGATCTTCTCGATAACCAGAGGCACAGCAATGATAACTGCTGGCTTGATGCGTCCGAATGCCTCGGCGATGATGGCTGGGCTAGGGATGCGGGTGAGATAGTAAATATGGCAACCCTTGATGAATTCGAAGATAAACTCGAACGCCATACCATACATGTGAGCCATCGGCAGGATACTGATGACAGAATCGCCTGGCTTGATCTTCTTGCCCAATACATTCTCTGCAAAGTCGGCATTGCCCCACAGCGCACGGTATGGAATCATCACACCCTTGGAGAAACCGGTAGTTCCACTGGTGTAGTTGATCATAGCCAACTCTTCAGGATCCTGGTCGATATAATAGTTGACGTGGTTCTTGCGGAAGTACTTAGGGTACTTGATACCGAACATCTCGTTGAGGTGCTCGCGGGCATAAGTCAACTTGTCGGTACGTGAAACCACGAGTGAGTAATCAGGAATGTAGATGATACCTTCCAGACCCGGCATCTTGGTTGCATCTATCTGTGTCGCAACAACGTCGCCCACGAAGAGCAGCTTGGCGTCGCTGTGGTTCACGATATTGTGAATCTGTTCTGGCATGAACTCATGCAGGATAGGTACAGCGATGGCACCATAGGTCAGGGTAGCGAGGAAAGCCACTGCCCAATTGGCACTGTTTCTACCGCAAAGAGCAATCTTGTCGCCCTTTACTACGCCGGAGTTCTCAAACATGATGTGCAGCTTCTCGATTTTGCGTGCTACATCGTGATACTGCAAGGTAGCTCCCTTGTAGTCGGTCAAGGCATCCATATCCCAATGGTCTATGATGCTCTGCTGGATAAGTGCGTTAAAGCTAGGAATTTCCATATTCTTATTATTTAACGATTTTCTAAGTTCATATTTTTCTCGTACTTGTAGTCTCTTTCTTGAGACCAAGTTTTATGCCATGTCTTATATCACGTCCTGGTAGAGGTAACGCTTGATAGACTTCTTGGCTGTCTTTTCAAATTCGGTGTCGTGCAGCTGGATGCGTGATATCTTCGCAAAGCTAGGCATCTGCCTATTCAGTTCCTTTCGGTTCTGCTCCATGATGTTGGCGAGGTCTTCGTCTGAGAATCCCAGTTCCTTGCTCTCTTCCATCTCCGGATGAACGAGTGCCACGAGCTTATCATCCTTCTGCAGCACGATGCTCTCGTTGACCATAGCCATGGAGTTGAGCTTGTCCTCAATCTCTTCCGGATAGATGTTCTGTCCGTTAGGACCGAGCAGCATGTTCTTGCTTCTTCCTCTTACGAAGAAATGTCCGTCGGCATCCATTGTAGCCAGGTCGCCGGTATGGAACCATCCGTCTTCATCAATCACGGCATCGGTAGCCTCCTGATTCTTATAGTAACCCTTCATCACATTGATGCCGCGGCAAACCAGTTCGCCAGCCACGTTTTCCGGGTCATCGCTCAATACCTTTACCTCCATGTGCTTTACGGCAACACCGCAGCTACCTGCCACATAATTGTCCTGATGGGCGAAGGTGATGAGCGGAGCTGTTTCCGTAGTACCATAACCCATGGCGATAGGGAAGCCGATGCTGATGAAGAAGTTCTCTATCTCCTTGTTGAGTGGAGCGCCACCCACAACCACCTCGTAAGGATGCTCGCCGAACTTGCGCAATACAAATTCGCGAACCTTCTCCTTGATGCGCTTGTTGATGACAGGCATGTTCATCAGCAGACGGGCACGGTTGGTCTGGATATGTGGGAACACTTCTTTTCTCACGATCTTATCTACCACGAGTGGTACGGCAAAGATGATGTCTGGCTTGATTTCTGCCAGCGCCTCAGAGATGAGCGTAGGGCTCGGAAGGCGGGTGAGGAAGAAGATGTGGTTACCCATTGCCATATTGTAGATGAACTCGGTCATGAGTCCATACATGTGAGCCATCGGAAGGGTAGAGAGGATGTTGCTGTTCTTGCCGATCTTCGGACTTACCGTATCCATCAGGTAATCGAGATTACCCCAGAGGGCTCTGTATGGCAACATCACACCCTTGGAGAAACCTGTGGTTCCGCTGGTGTAGTTGATCATCGCCAATTCTTCCGGATCATCCACATGATATTTCACATGCTCAGGGCGGAAGTACTTGGGATATTTATGACCAAACATGGCGTTGAGATTCTCGCGGGCATAGGTCAGTTTCTCTGAACGGGAAATGACGAGCGAATTATCCGGCAGATAGATGATACCTTCCAGTGTAGGCATCTCATCGGGAGTAATCTCTGTAGCCACCACATCACCCACAAACAGGAGCTTGCTCTCGCTATGGTTCACGATGTTGTGGATCTGCTCTGGTTTGAATTCGTTCTGTATAGGCACGACGATTGCACCATAGGTGATAATAGCCAGGAAAGCTACTGCCCACTGGCTACTATTTCTACCGCAGACGGCAATCTTGTCGCCCTTCTTCACATCGCTGTTTTCAAACAGAATGTGCAGCTTCTCTATCTTTCTTGCAACATCGTGGTACTGGAGTGTAGCGCCCTTGTAATCGGTGAGCGCATCCAAGTGCCAATTCTTGATGATGCTTCTCTCAATATACGAGTTAAAACTTGGTATTGAATTCATTGCACAATTTACAAAATTTTGTGCAAAGGTACAGAAAATACTGCACACCGCAAAATAAAATGTGCATTATTTTATAGATTAGCGTAAAATATTTTAGAAACTAGGTAAAAATATATAGTTTTATCCCATTATTGCCATTTACTAGTGACAATAATGGGATAATTATCCTATTCGTATCTCATCGATTTGGCTGGATGGATATGAGAGATGAGGTAACTTGGCGCTACCAGCATGAAGATGCTGATGAGGAGGGTGGCTATGTTCAGTGCCACGATGAAGAGCCAGTTGAATTCTACCGGTACCATACTTACGTAGTAAGTCTGGGCATCGAGCTTCACCATTCCCGTGAAATGCTGCAGGGCAAGAAGTCCCAGTCCGATGATATTGCCCAGTAACATTCCCTTGCCGATGATGAATACGGCAAACCAGAGGAAGGTGTGACGGATGGTCTTGTTGCGTGCACCCAGAGCTTTCATCACTCCAATCATCGAGGTTCGCTCCAGGATGATGATGAGCAATCCGCTGATCATCGTTACGCCTGCCACGATGAGCATCAGTCCCAGGATAATCCATACATTCAGGTCCATCAGGCTGAGCCATTGGAAGATGTTCGGGTTCAGCTCCTTGATGGTAGCGCTGCTGTAGGTTTCTCCGTAATGATCTACGGTACGGTTCACCTTATTTATAATATAGTCTTCCGTCTCGTTGAGCTTGTCGAAGTCCTTCACGGTCAGTTCGGCACCGCTTGCCTGGTCATCTTCCCATCCATTCAGCTTCACGGCTGTATAGAGGTCGGTATAGACCATCAGTTCATCATACTTCTTGAGATTGGTCTCGTAGATACCCTTGATTGTGAACCGGCGCATTCTCACGCCCTGGTTGTCGATGAAGTAGGCGAAGATGCGCTCGCCGTTCTTCAGCTTCAACTTGTCTGCCATCAGCTTGGAAATCAGAATCTGATTATGGCTGGCTTTGTCATCAAACTTCGGTATGCTTCCTTCCACCATGTTCTGATGGATGAAGGTAGAATCGAAGTCCGGTCCCACACCCTTGAGCACCACGCCCAGGAAATCGTTGTCGGTCTTGAGGATTCCTTCTTTCATGGCAAAGCGCTGCACATGTTTCACGCCCGGAATCTTCTGGAGTACCTTCACCATCGAGTCGTTCATCACCACCGGATACTGGTTCTGCTGCTGCAGGGTCATGAAGTCGGCCACCTGGATATGGCTTCCGAAGCCAATCACCTTGTCGCGGATGGTGTGCTTGAATCCCAGCACCACGCATACCGACATGATCATGATGGCGAGTCCGATGGCAACACCGGCTGTGGCAATATGAATAGCAGGGCGAGAAACTTTACGTTTGTCGCCCTGATCACTATATAATCTCTTTGCTATAAACAGAGGAAAATTCATATTTACATTGAACTTTGAACATTGAACTTTGAACTTTATGATTAGCTTAGACTATTGAATTGGCTTTCCCTTCGGACGCCGAACGTTGTTTCTTCACTCTTCACTCTTCGTTCTTCACTTCCTTATAGTCCTTCATCCTCCACTCTTCCCGGGTAAGCTTCGAGTGCCTTGGCAAGAACAATCAATGCGCGGTTCAAGTCGTCCTTCTTCAAGACGTATGCCATACGCACCTGGTTGCGGCCGGCACCAGGAGTGGTGTAGAAACCTGAGGCTGGAGCCATCATCACGGTCTCGCCCTCATATTCAAACTCTTCCAGACACCAGCGGCAGAACTTGTCTGAGTCGTCGATAGGCAACTTGGCTACGGTATAGAAGGCACCCATTGGGATAGGAGAATAAACGCCCGGAATACGGTTGAGACCGTCGATCAGACACTTACGTCGATCTACGTACTCATCATATACGTCGCGATAGTACTCCTCAGGTGCATCGAGTGAAGCCTCGGCAACAATCTGACCAATCAGTGGAGGAGAGAGGCGAGCCTGACAGAACTTCATCACAGCCTTGCGAATCTCTGCATTCTTGGTAATCAGGGC
Source organism: uncultured Prevotella sp. (assembly GCA_900544825.1). Classification (GTDB taxonomy): domain Bacteria; phylum Bacteroidota; class Bacteroidia; order Bacteroidales; family Bacteroidaceae; genus Prevotella. The sequence continues at coordinate 34,583 of UQWP01000001.1, forward strand.
ACCCACACGGATACCACACTCGCTGTATCGCTTGGATACAGAGTCGATGAGCACGGTATTCTGCTCGATACCCTCCAGGTGCATCGCACTGATGTAAGGGCTTCCGGTGTAGATATACTCGCGGTAAACCTCATCCGAGAAGAGGTAGAGATCGTACTTCTTCACCAGGTCGCGAATCTGGTTCATCTCTCTGCGGGTATAGAGATAGCCGGTAGGGTTGTTCGGGTTACAGATCAGGATGGCACGGGTGCGCTCATTGATGAGTTCCTCAAACTTCTCCACCTTAGGCAGGGAGAAACCTTCCTCGATGGTAGTGGCGATGGTGCGGATCTTGGCACCCGCCGAGATGGCGAACGCCATATAGTTGGCATAGGCAGGTTCTGGCACGATGATCTCGTCTCCAGGGTTCAAGCAACTCATGAAAGAGAAGAGCACAGCCTCAGAACCTCCCGATGTGATGATGATGTCATCCGGAGTAACGTTGATATTGAATTTCTTGTAATAATCTACTAGCTTCTCACGATAACTGAGATAGCCCTGACTTGGAGAATACTCCAAGATGGTGCGGTCGATGTGTTTCAGCGCATCGAGACCACACTGTGGAGTAGGCAGATCAGGCTGACCGATATTGAGGTGATATACCTTTACTCCACGTTTCTTTGCTGCGGCAGCCAGTGGAGCCAACTTCCTGATAGGTGACTCTGGCATTTCAAGACCGCGTACAGATATTTCTGGCATCTTTTCTAAATAATTCTTTCTGTTATTAACCCTAGCAAGCTGTTTCCCTTCCAGGCCCGGTACTTACCCAGCCGTATCAGATGAAACAATATCTCGCAAATCGTCTGCAAAGATAAGCAATTTCATTGAAAATACGTAATAGATTGGGTTAAAAATTGATTTTTTAGTAAAAAACTCTTTATTCTGTTGCTCTTCTCCATTCTTTTTTATAACTTTGCATCATCTTTCAGCGCTTTCGCCCTGCCTATAATATAATAAGGTAGAAAGGGGAGAGGTAGTCTGGAAAAGGATAATAAAACAAAGATTTTAAACATTAGTAAAAGGAAAAGAAATTATGAGAAGTAGAACAAGCACTTGGTTTGAGACAAAGGTTAAATATCAGAAGACGATGGAGGATGGTTCAGAAAAGGTGGTTTCTGAAGCATACGTAGTTGATGCCCTGAGTTTCACCGAGGCAGAGAGCGCTATTATCGACGAGATGTCTGTCTATGTAAGCGGCGAGTTGAAGGTCAGCGGCATCGGTAAGGCTTGCTATGGAGAAATCTTCTTCAGCGATATTGATGATGATGACAAGTGGTACAAGGCTAAGCTCCAGTTCATCACCATCGATGAAAAGACTGACAAGGAGAAGCGTTCTAACGTTACATATCTCGTACAGGCTAAGTCTTTGGCTCGTGCACTCCGCTATATCGACGAGGTGATGGGCAAGACTATGATCGACTATGATGTAGTAGGCTTGAACGAGACCAAGCTGATGGATGTTTTCGAGCACCACGCTCCTGGCGACAAGAAGGAGGAGAAGAACGACGTACCTGAGTACGAGCAGCAGAATCAGTAAAGAAAGGGAGGAAGAACTATGTATGATGTAAAAGGAAATCTTCATGAAGTGTTGGGCAGCTTGCCTGCAGGGGTTAGCCTTGTAGCCATCAGCAAGTTTCATCCCAACGAGTTTATTGAGGCGGCGTACGCCGAGGGGCAGCGCATCTTTGGCGAGAGCCATGAGCAGGAACTCGCCAAGAAGGTGGCTTCCCTGCCTAAGGATATCCAGTGGCACTTCATCGGTCATCTGCAGACCAACAAGGTGAAGTATATTGCTCCTTATATCTCCATGATTGAGTCGGTGGATAGCCTGAAGCTCCTGAAGGAGATTAATAAGCAGGCTGCCAAGCACGACCGCGTGGTGAAGGTGTTGCTGGAACTGCATATCGCCGAGGAAGATACCAAGTCGGGGCTTTCTATCGATGCTTGCCGTGAACTCCTGGAGTCTGGCGAGTGGAGAGAGATGCCTCATGTGCAGATATGCGGCTTGATGATGATGGCATCGAATACCGATGATGAACAGCAGATTGCCTCTGAATTTGATGAGGCAGCCAAGTTCTTCGATGAGGTAAAGGCAAAGTATTTCGCCGATGATGATGCCTTCTGCGAGCGAAGCTGGGGTATGAGCCACGACTATCATATCGCTGTCAAGCACGGCAGTACGATGGTGCGTGTGGGTACTACCATCTTCGGTCCTAGAATCTATTAAGTATAAAAGGAAATAATAAATCCCTAGACGATAGCTGATATCGCCTAGGGATTTTTGTTTTGTTCCTAATGGGAATTGTTCTTATCCTTAATGATATTTGTTCTTATCCTTAATGATAATCTATGTTCATAACTGTTGAACACACGTTCAACGACGCTGAACCTAACTTTCTATTCATAGTATAAGCTTTTTCCTCTTAGTATATTACCTTCTTTCCTTTATTGGTGATGTAAAGATGTCCCTTAAGAGGAGTGGCAATCTTCCTGCCTTCCAGATCAAAGTATTCGGTAGGGGTAGAGGTCGCATCCTTATCAATAAGAGTGTTCTCGATACCCGTAGCCTTGAAATCCTTGAGGTAGTCGAAGCTGATGATGCCGGTAGTCTCATCCTTTGCGATGTTGTAGAGTGGGCGGGTGGCCATCGTGCTCCAGTTGAACTTCACTTCAGTCAGACTGTTGATGTCGCTTCCATCCTTTCCTATTTTATAGGCAGGGAATGGGTCGTTCTGGCAGCTCTCCCAATATTGATCTGCAGTATATTTGTTGTTACCGATATTTGCCTGGTTGATGACCAGACCATCTGCAGGAACAATCGTTACTCTAGGAATACCTACGGTATTGTTTGGGCTGTCCATGAGGTGTACTTCATCAATATCGCTGTAATCGATGCGCCATACCAGCAAGCCATATCCTGGAAGCGCCCTGTACCAGCCTTCGTTTCTGATGTTTTGGAGGAGGAGGAATTCTCCCTTGGCTCTTTCCATCAACTCCTTCTTTTCCTGAACAGTTGGGTTGGTTGTAGGGTAATTCTCGTTGATGCGGAAATTATCTTCGTTCACATCAGCCTCTATCTGGTAGGATTTTGATGCCTGGTCGTATGGTTCCAGGGTGAGTTGCTGCGCCTGGGTATTATCAAGCGTGGTAGGGGTAGCCCATCCCATCAGCATCTTCTGCCATGGTGAATAAGGGGTAGGGCGGTAGCCGTTGTCTGTATATTCGCCTGCATCCATCACATCCCAGAACTCTGGTGACTGGTTGTCGGCATCCTTATACTCGGTATCATAATGATCTGGTAAGCCCATGGTATGAGAGAACTCGTGGCAGAAGAGTCCGATGCCATTGATGGAAGGAATTTTTGAATCAGGCGAACCGTTCAACTCGTTGTTGAGACCAAAGCGGCTAACTTTGTAACCATTGTATATCAGGTATTCTTGTGGGGAGAGCTTGTTCCCTTTTTTATCATATTTTAAAAAAGTGCCGTGACCTGATTTGGGCCAGAGATAGTCATCGGAATTTCCGGCAATACTCTGCGAATAGCCTGCGTATATGATATAAACCAAATCTACCAACTTGTCCCCATTGGAATCATATTTAGAAAAATCAACCTTGTCGGCAACCTGAGCACAAGCTTCGCTAATCATCTGCGGGAAATTCTTATCTTTATCATCTTTATCATCTGCTCCATAGTATGCAGATTTCTGACTGACAGTAACTGGACCTACGATGTCGAACTGTGGGGTGAATTTGCCCATGCTGCATTCCTTGAAATACTCCTTTACCGAACCGTAGTTGACATCTTCCTGGTTAAATACCTTAGCATCCTGGCTAGGTACTGCTGTGCCGAAATCAGCATTGAGGTAATGGTTGAAGGTGGCAACGGGGTCGCTGCTCTTGAACTTCACATCCTGAAAATCTACCAGGATAACCAGCGCCTTAGGCGATCCTGTGTGAGGAAAATAGGCAGGGGCTATTGAGCCGATGCCGTTTGCTCTAGTCTTGAGGGTATTGATAACTGTAGCTTTTCTGGCATTGAGCGTCTCGGTAGAGATGATTTCGTATTTCCCGTTATCACTCTTCTTCAGTGGAGTGCCGTCGAGAAGCGAGTAATACGAAAAATGTTCATCTCCATGGAGAGTTGCTGATACGATGGTACCATCCACCAGTTGCAACTGGGTGATACCTGGTTTCGCCTTGGCTGCAAACATGGTAGTGGCAGTCATCAAAGCGAGCGTTAGGCATAGGATAATCTTTTTCATCATTATCATGGATAAGTTACTGAATCATTATTATGGATTAGTTTTTGAGCCCACTTCAGAAGCGGGCTATTATTTGAAATAGTATTGTCCCTTCTTCTGAGTCTGGTTTCCAAACTCGATGGCGTGATGCGGACAATGGTGATAGCAGGTAAAGCAGGTGAGGCAATCCTTATGGTGCAGCCAGACTGGATATTCGCCATGACCACCCTTGATATCGCCTACCGGACAGACGTTGGCACAGATACCGCACTTCACGCAACGGTCTTTTTCTACGTGGAAGCGCTTGTCGGTGATGAGTACCTTCTCGAAGAAACCACCCACCACCTTGGTGAAGAACCATGGGATAGGTCCCTTTACCAATCGGGTGATGCCTTCCTTGCGGTCGAAGATCTCCTCGCAGACTACGGCAAGTTCCTGTGCCGCATTCTCCTTCTTTCGGATTTCACGCTCCTTCGGATCCACATCCATGAACGGCAGACCGATGTACGATTCCGGCATGATGAGAGAGTAGGAGGATGATACTTCCGTGATGCCCAGCGCCTGGAGCGAAGGGTTCAGGGAAATCACCTCGTTGAGATTCTCGATGGTAAGTCCGATGCTGTCGCCCGCCGTGCAGACGCAATAGGTGAAGGGGCGATTCTCCAGATTGTCATCGGCTTTCGCCTTGTTTTCGATGGTGGCATCAGATGTCTCTCTCTGAATCAGCTCTCTCTGAATCAGCATCTTGCTGATAAACTCCCTTACCAGTTTCGGCACACGCCATCCATGTACGGGGAAAACGAATCCGAGCCGTTCATTCTCTTTCAGAATAAACGGCTCGGCTAAGTTATGGCTTGAATCATCTGCCCTCATGTAAGGAGCGATGGATATCAAGTCTTCACGAGTAGCCGCCGCCAGTTTCGACGCCGCCCACTTGGTATTTCCTGTTCCAGAAAAATAAAATATCATATCAAGATATCTATCTTATTCTTTCTAATTACTTTCTTGAATTTTGAAAATGCAAGATTACTTCTTCTCGTTCATTACGCCCTCGATATAGATGCGAGACATCTCTACATTGCCATTGGTACGAACGGTGATACTCTTCTTGAAATGACCAGGGAACATACCCTTGCCATTGTAGGTAACACTGATCTGACCTTTCTGGCCTGGAGCGATTGGCTGCTTGGTATAAGATGGCACGGTGCAACCGCAGCTAGCGATAGCCTGGTTGATGACGAGAGGCTTATCACCCACATTGGTGAAGGTGAATGTAGCCTTCTGCACTGGAGCGGTCTCATCGAAAGTACCGAAGTTGTGCACTACCTTTTCAAACTTGATTTCTGCCTGAGCTGAGGCTGTTGCAACCATTGCTACGAGCATAGTCAAAGCCAATATGATTCTTTTCATCTTTATATCCTTTCTTTATTAAATTTACTTATTGATGTACCTTGATTATATACTAATTATACGATAATTGTATGCTAATTGGATGCAAAAGTACATATAAAGTTTATTATAGCGCTACTTTTTTACATTATTTTATATAATTCTTAAGAAATTTACCAGTTAAGCTCGTTTTGCATGCTGCTACTTCCTCAGGAGTACCAGCTATCACGAGGTTACCGCCCTTGTCGCCACCCTCAGGACCGAGGTCGATGATATGGTCGGCACACTTGATGATATCCAGGTTATGTTCGATAACTACCAAGGAATGACCACGTTCTATCAGCGCCTGGAAAGCATCGAGCAATCGCTTGATATCATGGAAGTGCAGACCGGTGGTTGGCTCATCGAAGATGAAGAGCGTAGGCGACTGGTCTTCCTTGCCGATAAAGTAGGCGAGTTTCACACGCTGGTTTTCACCGCCGGAGAGGGTGCTGGAGTTCTGGCCGAGCTTGATATAGCCCAGTCCAACCTCCTGCAAAGGCTTGAGCTTGCTGACGATGATGCGGCAGGCATCGAAATCGCCCACATGGTGCTGGAGCTTTTCATCGCTGAAGAACTCTATCGCCTCGTTCACGGTCATGTTCAGCACATCATTGATATTCTTTCCTCCGTAGTGCACCTCCAGGATATCGTGCTTGAATCGCTTGCCCTTGCATGCCTCGCAGGTAAGGGTGAGGTCTGCCATAAACTGCATCTCGATGGTTACGTATCCTGCTCCCTTGCATTCCTCGCATCTTCCGCCCTCGGTATTGAAGGAGAAGTATTGTGGGGTGAATCCCATCTGCTTGGCGAGTGGCTGGTTGGCAAAGAGGGTGCGGATGGCATCGTATGCCTTCAGATAGGTGGCAGGGTTGCTGCGGGTACTCTTGCCGATAGGATTCTGATCTACAAACTCCACATGCTTGATGGCATCCACATCGCCTTCCAGCGAACTGTATTCGCCAGGTGCATCTGCCACCAGGTCTAGATGGCGACGGAGGGCAGGGTAGAGGATTCCCTTGATGAGGGAACTCTTGCCCGAACCGGATACGCCGGTGATGACGGTGAAGATGTTGAGCGGAATCCTAACATCGATGCCGCGGAGATTGTTCATTCGTGCTCCCTTGATCTCGATGGCTCTGTTCCATGCACGATGACTGGTAGGAACGGCAATCTCCTCCTTGTGGGTGAGATACTGAATGGTATGACTCTCCGGGAATTTCTCCAGAAGGGCTTTCTGCTTCTCTGGGTCGGTGGATGAGTATTCGGATGAAGGACCGGCATATACTAGTCTTCCACCCAGTCTTCCTGCCTCCGGACCGATATCGATGAGATAATCGGCAGCACGCATAATCTCTTCATCGTGCTCTACTACGACCACGGTGTTGCCCAACTGCTGCAGCTCTCTCAGAACCTTGATGAGTCGGTCTGTATCTCGGCTATGGAGTCCGATACTTGGCTCGTCGAGGATATACACGCTGCCTACCAGCGAAGAACCGAGGCTGGTGGTCAGGTTGATGCGCTGGCTCTCTCCTCCGGAAAGGGAGTTGGAGAGACGGTTGAGGGTGAGGTAACCAAGTCCCACATCCAGAAGGAATTGCAGGCGATGGGTTATCTCTGCCAAGAGTCGCTTGCCCACTTCTCGCTCATGCTCTGTCAGCTCCAGCTTCTGGAACCATGCGCTGAGATTGGTAATCGACATATCCACCAGTTCGGTGATGCTCTTTCCGCCAATCTTCACATAGTTGGCTTCCTTCTTGAGTCGGGTGCCATGGCAATCCGGACAGATGGTCTTTCCGCGGAATCGGCTCAGCATCACGCGGTATTGTATCTTGTACTGGTTCTCCTTCACCATTCTGAAGAATTCGTCGATGCTCACTCTGTCGTGTGGGTCGCGCTTCTTATCTGAAGGCAGTCCATGCCAGAGCCAGTCCTTCTCCTTCTGGGTGAGTTCGTAGTAAGGCTTGAAGATCGGGAAGTTGTATGGCTCTGCACGTCGGATGAATTCCTTGAGCCACATACCCATCTTCTCTCCACGCCAGCATACCACGCATCCATCGTAGAGACTCATGGAAGTGTTAGGGATGACGAGCTTCTCGTCGATGCCGATCACGCTTCCGAATCCTTCGCAGGTAGGACAGGCGCCCAATGGGGAATTGAAGGCAAACATATTGTCGGTTGGTTCCTCGAAGGTGATGCCGTCGGCTTCGAACCGGGTAGAGAAATCGTAGCTGATATTGCTCGGCAGGAAGAGGAGACGGCAGGCACCGTCGCCCTCATAGAAAGCAGTCTCGGCAGAATCGATGAGGCGGCTGATGTCATCCTTCTCGTCGCTTACCGAAGCACGGTCGATGACGAGGAAGATATCCTCCGGCTTGGCATCGCCCTGGAAATCGTCGATGCGGATAAATTCACCTTTCACCAGTATGCGTGCGTATCCCTCCTGAAGATACATCTCCAGTTGCTTTTCCAGACTTCTGCCTTCTATGATATGTAAAGGGGCAAGGATTACAAACTTGGTGCCCTTGGAAAACTGTCGGGTGCATGCCAGTACATCTTCGGTGGTATGGCGCTTTACTTCCTGTCCGCTGATAGGCGAATAGGTCTTGCCGATACGGGCGAAGAGCAGGCGCAGGTATTCGTAGATTTCCGTGCTGGTGCCCACGGTAGAACGTGGGTTGCGGGAAATCACCTTCTGTTCGATGGCGATGGCAGGAGGCAATCCCTTGATGAAATCACACTCCGGTTTGCTCATTCTGCCCAGAAACTGGCGGGCATACGAAGACAGCGACTCCACATACCGGCGCTGTCCTTCGGCATATAGGGTATCGAAAGCCAATGAAGACTTGCCCGACCCGGAGACGCCCGTAATGGCTACAAACTTGCCCTGTGGTATCTTCACGTCGATATTCTTCAGGTTGTTGGCTCTCGCCCCCTTGATCTCTATATATTTCTCTTTTGACATTGAACTTTGAGCTTTGAACTTTATGATTAGTGATCCTCTTTTACTCGTGGTGGTAAGGTTCACCTTTTATAATAGTACATGCGCGATAGAGCGCCTCTGTAAAGATGAGGCGTACCATCTGATGCGAGAAGGTCATCTTGGAAAGGGAGATCTTCTCGTTGGCGCGGTCATATACTGCCTGCGAGAATCCGTAAGGACCTCCGATAACAAACACGAGTCTTCTGGCTGTAGCCTGCTTGCGCTCTATCCATTTGGCAAACTCGATGCTTCGGAACTCCTGGCCGTGCTCATCCATCAGCACCACGGTATCAGAAGGCTGAATCAGTTTCAGAATCAGTTCACCCTCCCGTTCCTTCTGCTGCTGTTCGCTGAGACTCTTGGTGTTCTTGAGTTCAGGAATCGTTGTTATGTTGAAGGGCATATAGTGGGTAATGCGCTCTGCATAATCCTTGATGCCCGCAATGAAATGCTTGTTTACAGTCTTGCCGACTAATATCAGTTCTGTTTTCATTTTCTAAATGGTATCCTCCTTATTATCGCATTAACTCTAAGCAGTAAGCTATAAGCTATTAACTCTAAACTATTAACTCTTATAGTATCCTTTCTTTTCCAACTTCGGGTTCTTAGGGAACCATCCCTTCTCGCAACGTTGTTTCTGTTCGAAGAGTTCCCCGATGCTCCAGAGACAGGAAGCACCCAGCACACCGAGAAGAGCAGAGCAGAGAACATTCGCAACCAGGAAGGCTGCGCCCACGCTGATGATACCCGAAACCAGGAACACCCACCAGTAGCGGGTACCCGTATGATATTCTACCTTGATGACAATAGGGTGGAAGAGTCCTATTATTAAAAAGGTGGAAACGGCGATGATGACGCCAGTATAATATAATTCCATAAGCCTCTTTTTTATTACTTTTTTGTTTCAATGTGCAAAAATACAAAAAAAACTCCAATCTTGTTTGGTTTCTCGAATATTTTATATATCTTTGTACGCAAAAAGAGAAATATTGTGCTGTTTTCGGGCACAACCCTCTGATTGAATAATATTAATAACAAAATAGAATCAAACTATGGCTAATAACGCAGAATTGATTAAGCAGTGTGAAGAAAGAGCACAGCAGTGGCTCACACCTGCTTTTGACGAAGAAACTCGTAACGAAGTAAAGGCAATGCTCGAGGCTGAAGACAAGTCAGCGCTCGTAGATGCTTTCTATCAGAACCTGGAGTTCGGTACTGGTGGTTTGCGCGGTATTATGGGCGCAGGTACCAACCGTATGAACAAATATATCGTTGGTATGGCTACTCAGGGCTTTGCTAACTACATCCTCAAGGCTTTCCCTGGTGAGGAGAACCTTTCTGTTGTTGTAGGCCATGACTGCCGTAACAACTCTCGTCTCTTCGCAGAGACTGTTGCTGCCATCTTCTCAGCTAATGGTATCAAGGCTTATCTCTTCGAGAGCCTCCGCCCAACACCAGAGATTTCATTCGCTATCCGCGAGCTCGGTGCCAAGGCTGGTGTCAACGTTACTGCTTCTCACAACCCTAAGGAGTACAATGGCTACAAGGCTTACTGGAGTGACGGCGCTCAGGTTCTGGCTCCACACGATACAGGTATCATTGAGGAGGTGAACAAGGTTACTATCGACCAGGTGAAGTTCGAGGCTAACTGGGATAAGATTCAGATTATCGGTGGTGAGATGGATTACGACTATATGACTGCTGTTCATTCTGCCATGATTGACCAGGATGTGATCAATCGCCAGAAGGACCTCAACATCGTTTACTCTGCTATGCACGGTACAGGTCGTGTCATCGTGCCTCTCTGCTTGCGTTCTTGGGGCTTCCAGAACATCAATGTAGTTCCTGAGCAGATGGTTGTAGATGGAAACTTCCCAACAGTGGTTTCTCCTAACCCAGAGAATGCTGAGGCTATGACTCTCGGTATGAAGCTCGGTACCAAGTTGAACGCTGACCTCGTAGTTGCTACCGACCCTGATGCTGACCGCTTGGCTATCGTTTGCCGCGACGACAAGGGTGAGTGGATGATCATCAACGGTAACCAGACAGCTATGATGTTCTGCTACTACATCATCGAGAACAAGAAGAAGTTGGGTAAGTTGAAGCCAACAGACTTCCTCGTAAAGACCATCGTTACAACAGAGGTTATCGCAGAGATTGCCAAGAAGAACAACGTAGAGTTGCGCGACTGCTACACCGGTTTCAAGTGGATTGCACGCGAGATTGCAATCTCTGAGGGCAAGCAGCAGTACATCGGTGGTGGTGAGGAGAGCTTCGGCTTCTTGCCATACGATAAGGTACGTGATAAGGATGCTCCTGCATCTATCTGCTTGATTTGCGAGATTGCTGCCTGGGCTAAGGATCAGGGCAAGACTCTCTACGATCTCCTGATGCAGATCTATGCAGAGTATGGCTTCAGCAAGGAGTTTACTGTAAACGTGGTTCGTCCAGGTAAGACAGGTGCTGACGAGATCAAGCAGATGATGGCTGACTTCCGTGCCAACCCTCCAAAGGAGTTGGGTGGCAGCAAGATTGTAACCTGGAAGGATTACCAGAGCTTGGAGGCTAAGCATGCTGATGGCAGTGTAGAGAAGCTCGATATGCCTTCAACAAGCAATGTACTCCAGTGGTTCTGCGATGACAATACCAAGGTAAGTGTTCGCCCATCTGGTACAGAGCCTAAGATCAAGTTCTATATCGAGGTAAAGGATCCTTCATTCAAGTGCGCTGGCTGCTACAACCGTTGTACAGCTGCAGCTATGGATAAGATCGAGGCTATCAAGAAGAGCTTGAATCTGGATTAATAAAAGCTATTGAACTTTATATGAATGTGTGGGGGAGAAATCATCTTCTGCACATTCCTCTGAAAGATATTTTTTGATGCATTATTTAGCTCCAACTTTAAATAATGCAATTTCTCGGCGAGAAGTCATCCTGACTTCTCGCCATTTTGAATTTGATAGGTTTATGGATAATAAGAGAAAGATCATTGCCCTTTTAATGGGACTTTCGCTAGGAGGTCAGTCTGTCTATGCCCAAGGGTATAGTTGTGGCAACGTGTCTCTGTTTTGCTCGCCCGATACACTCAGGGGTGTTCAGATAGGTGCCTTTTCCAGTGTGGTTCGACAGCAGATGCGTGGTGTGAGTCTGGCTGGTATCATCAATTCGGTGGGCGATGACATGCGCGGCGTGCAGATATCAGGCGTTTCCAATGTGGTGAAGGGTGGCAATGGCGTGCAGTTGTCTTTATTTAATAATGTATCCAGTTCTCCGTTCCGCGGCGTGCAGCTGAGCGGACTTTCCAATGTTTCCATGGGTATGAAGAGAGGCTTGCAGATTGCTGCTGCCAACGTCAGCTCTTCCTATATGCGTGGCTTGCAGTTGGGTGGTTACAATTATGCTGATACCCTGAATGGTTCTCAGGTTGGCTTGTTTAATGTTTGCCTTAGCCATCCTCGCGGTGTGCAGATTGGTATCATCAACTATAGTCGGGATACCGTAGCCCACAAGATAGGACTGGTGAATGTGAACCCTAAGACGCGTATTGACTATATGTTTTATGGCGGTTCTGCTACCAAAGCCAATCTTGCCATCAGATTCCGCAACCGGAGTACGTATAATATCCTGGGTATCGGAACCCATTACTTTGGATTGGCTGAGAAGTTCTCTGGTGCCTTGTTCTATCGCATCGGTCAGTATTTCCAGTTGTCGCCTAAGTTCTCCCTGAGTGGTGATCTCGGATTCTATCACGTAGAATCATTCCAGGAACATTCGCAGGATAAGCCTGAACGGCTCTATTCGCTGCAGGCTCGCATCAATGCCGACTATCAGTTGGGCAGATATACCAGCGCCTTTGCCTCTGTGGGTTATGGCGATACCTATTATTATCATGGTGGCAGGTATCGCCGTCGTGCCATCGTAGAAGCAGGTTTGGCTGTGCGTCTCCAGCGAAATTCTTCTTTTACGGATATCTCTGCCAAGAAGGAGAACGAATATGATATGGAGGCATGGAAGGAAGGTACAATCTTTGCCTTCGATGATCCGGAGCGACAGAAGAAGCATCCTTGGAAGGCTGCCCTGGAAGCTTTTGCCATCAATGTGGGTGTGCAATGCTTCGACCAGTTTGTGATGAACGAGGAGTTTGCCAAGATTTCCTTCCATAGCATCAAGCACAATATTGAAACGGGATTTGTCTGGGATAACGACCAGTTCTCTACCAATCTGTTTGCTCATCCATATCATGGCGGACTCTATTTCAATGCTGCAAGAAGTCATGGCATGAATTTCTGGGAATCGGTACCATATTCTTTCTGTGGAAGTTTGATGTGGGAGACCACCTGCGAGATAGAACCGCCTGCCATCAACGACCTGATGGCTACTACTTTTGGAGGTGTTGCCATCGGAGAGGTGACGCATCGTATGAGCAATCTGGTGTTTGATGACCGCCTGTCTGGTTTCCCTCGTTTCATGCGGGAATTTCTGGGCACCCTCATCTGTCCGATCAAGGGATTGAATCGAATCTTGAGTGGCGAAGCCTGGCGAGTGAGAGGCAAATATTATAAATATCACGATTACCAGCGCAGTCCTGTGAGCTTCTCTGCATCGGCAGGTTATCGATACCTCGCAGACAACAATACGCTGTTCCGTGGAGAGGGCAATCCATACGTCCGTTTCAATCTGGTTTATGGCAATCCGTTTGATGGTGAGACCACCAAGCCATACGACTACTTCACATTGGATGCCACTTTCGGCTTGAGCAGCAACCAGCCTCTGATTACCGGTCTGCATCTTCTGGGAAGATTGTGGAGCGTACCGGTGGAGGTGAGCAAGGGCACGGAGATGGAGTTCGGTATCTTCCAGCACTTCAACTATTACGATTCGCAGCCGGTGAAGGATGGTACCAGTCTGGTGCCTTACCGCATATCCGAGGCAGCCTCTTTCGGTCCTGGCATCATCTACCGCTTCCCTCAGGTGGGCAATCTCACCAGATTTGAGCAGCGTGTCTTCCTGGATGGTATCCTGCTGGGTGGAAGTCTGACTGATTATTATAATGTGATAGACCGCGACTACAACATGGGTAGCGGTTATAGCGTGAAGGCCAGCAGTTTCATGGAGTTCGGCAAGGTAGCCACCTTCCAGATAGGTGCCGACTATTATCGCATCTTCACGTGGAAGGGATATGAGGGAAAGGATCTGGCGACGACCGATCCGCTCTATCTCAACGCCCAGGGCGACAAGGGAAATGCATCTCTGCTGGTGCTGAATGCCCGCTTTGGTCTGGCGCTTTCCAATCGGCTGAACCTGGACTTCAATGTGTCCAACTATTGGCGTGATACCCATTACTCCTATCATGATGATGTAACGTCTAAAACCTTTGATATGAGTCTGGGATTGCAATACAAGTTCTAAGGGACAGTCGTCTTATTAGTAGAAATTTAGCGGATTTTTAGCAGAAATTAGGGGTGCAAAGGGAAACGATATACATAAAATTGTAGAAAAAACGCAAAAAGTTTTGCATATTTTCTGGATTTATATTACCTTTGCACCCATATTTCAAACATAAAACATAGAATTATACTCTTATGGGAGGCATTTTCGGAACTATTTCCAAGAAAAGCTGTGTCGCAGATCTTTTCTACGGCACCGACTACAACTCACATCTCGGTACACGCCGAGGCGGTTTGGCAACCTACAGTAGTGAGAAGGGCTTCGTGCGCTCTATCCACAACTTAGAAAGTTCTTATTTTAGAACGAAGTTTGAACCTACACTCGACAAATTCGAGGGTGCGACATCGGGTATCGGTGTGATTAGCGATACTGATGCGCAGCCATTGATCATGAATTCTCATCTTGGTCGCTTTGCCATTTGTACAGTAGCCAAGATATTAAATAAGGATGAACTTACTCAGTACCTGTTGGATAAGAACATGCACTTTGCAGAGATGTCTTCAGGAAGTACCAACCCAACTGAGTTGGTGGCTCTTCTCATCATCCAGGGAAAGAATTTCCGCGAGGGTATCGAGAACGTGTTCCATCATATCAAGGGTTCCTGCACCATGATGATCCTTACAGAGGATGGCATCATCTGTGCCCGCGACAGTTGGGGACGTACACCTATTATTATAGGTAAGAAGGAGGGCGCTTATGCAGCTTCCAGCGAGACTACCTCATTCCCTAACCTTGACTTCGAGGCAGCACACGAGGTAGGTCCAGGCGAAATCGTGAAGATTACTGCTGAGGGTATGGAGCAGATCCGTCCTGCCAACAAGAAGATGCAGGTTTGTTCTTTCCTCTGGGTATATTATGGATTCCCAACTTCTACCTACGAGGGCAAGAATGTAGAGGAAGCTCGTTTCACCAATGGTTTCAATCTTGCCAAGACAGATGATGTTGAAGTAGATTGCTGCAGCGGTATTCCTGATTCTGGTACAGGTATGGCGATGGGATATGCTGCCGGTAAGGGTGTTCCTTATCAGCGTTGCATTGCCAAATATACTCCTACCTGGCCTCGAAGCTTTACACCTAGCAACCAGAGCATGCGCTCTTTGGTAGCCAAGATGAAGCTGATTCCTAACAAGGCTATGTTGAAGGGTAAGCGAGTGCTGTTCTGCGATGACAGTATCGTGCGTGGTACCCAGCTTCGCGACAATGTGAAGGTGCTCTTTGATCAGGCTGGTCTGAAGGAGTGTCACATGCGTATCGCTTGTCCTCCATTGGTTTATGGCTGTCCTTTCATCAACTTTACTTCTTCCAAGAGTGATATGGAGTTGATTACCCGCAGAATCATCGAGAAGTTTGAGGGTGATGCCAACAAGAATCTTGAGAAGTATGCTACTACAGGTTCTCCTGAATATCAGAGAATGGTAGATGAGATTGCCAACCAGCTTGGATTGACAACATTGAAGTTCAATACCATCGAGCAGCTTGTTGAAGCTATCGGTTTGCCTAAGTGCCAGGTATGTACCCACTGCTTCGATGGCAGTAGTGCTTATACCTTGAATGAATTCGCAGACGAAGATTAAAATATAAAATCCCGATTTCCTGAACTTTGCATCAGATGAGCAAAGTCCTGGAAATCGGGATTCTTGTTTTTTGTTCTTTAGCTCTTGCTGTATTTCTAGCGATGAGCTAGATTCTTGCCTTCTCTTTTATTTCTTGCCGGCAAGGAATGATTATTTCTTCTTCAGCAAGGGTGCCAGGAATTTGTAGGTATAGCCTTTCTTGCTCTTTGCCATCTCTTCCGGTGTGCCGGCAAAGAGAAGCTGACCTCCACCTCGTCCACCTTCGGGACCCATATCAATGAGCCAGTCGGCGAGCTTGATGACATCCAGGTTGTGCTCGATGATAATCACCGTATTGCCTCTATCTACCAGTTTCTGAAGCACATCCATCAGGATACGGATGTCTTCGAAATGAAGACCGGTGGTAGGTTCATCCAGGATGTAGAGCGTCTTGCCGGTATCACGTTTGGAAAGTTCGGTAGCAAGTTTCACACGCTGACTTTCTCCGCCCGAAAGGGTAGTGGAACTCTGTCCCAACTTGATGTAACCCAATCCTACACTCTGCAATGCCTTGATCTTGTTGAGAATCTGAGGCACGTTCTCGAAGAACTCTACTGCCTGGTTGATGGTCATATCCAGTACATCGGCGATGCTCTTTCCCTTGTATCTTACTTCCAGCGTCTCACGGTTGTAGCGCTTGCCGTGGCATACCTCACAAGGTACATAGACATCAGGCAGGAAGTTCATCTCGATGGTCTTGTATCCATTTCCGCCACACGCTTCGCATCTGCCACCCTTCACGTTGAAGGAGAATCTGCCAGGTTTGTAACCACGGATCTTGGCTTCTGGAAGACCCACAAACAGCGAGCGGATATCGCTGAACACACCTGTGTAGGTGGCTGGATTACTGCGAGGGGTTCTGCCGATTGGACTTTGATCCACATTCACTACCTTATCGATATTCTCAATGCCTTCGATGCTGTCGTATGGCATCGGTTTCTTCAGGGAACGGTAGAAATGCTGGGAGAGGATAGGCTGCAGGGTTTCATTGATGAGGGTAGATTTACCCGAACCGCTGACTCCCGTTACTACGATGAGCTTGCCGAGCGGGAACTCTACATCCACTCCCTTCAGGTTGTTGCCCCTGGCTCCACGGATGGTGATGTTCTTGCCGTTTCCCTCGCGGCGATGCTCTGGAATCTCTATTGCCATCTTGCCGTTCAGATACTGGGCGGTGATGGTGTCGGTCTTCAGCATCTCCTTCGGAGTACCCTGGAAAACCACTTCGCCTCCCTTTCTGCCTGCCTTCGGACCAATATCTACAATCCAGTCGGCTGCTCGCATCATATCCTCATCATGTTCTACAACGATGACGGTATTGCCCAGGTCGCGCAATTCCTTAAGACTGTTGATGAGTCGCTCGTTGTCTCGCTGGTGCAGACCGATACTTGGCTCATCGAGGATGTAGAGCACATTGACGAGTTGGCTGCCGATCTGGGTTGCAAGACGGATGCGCTGGCTTTCACCACCTGAGAGTGACGCCGACTGGCGATTGAGTGAGAGATAGTTCAGACCCACATCGAGGAGGAAGTTGACACGTGAGCGCAACTCCTTGATGATCTCGTGAGCCACCTTCGCCTTCATGGCAGGGAGGTGAGCTTCCACCTGTTCGAGCCAGTCGCGCAGTTCGTCGATGTCGAGGTTGGCAACTTCCGAGATATTCTTGTCCCAGATGCGGAAGGCGAGCGATTCCTTCTTGAGTCGCTGTCCATGGCACTCCGGACATTCGATGGTAGAGATAAACTGGTCTGCCCACTTCTTTCCTGCAGCACTCTCGTCATTCTCTATCACCTTCTGCAGGTAGTCGATGATGCCATCGTATGCACAGAAGTAATCCGAAGAGGTATGCACTTTCTCTTTAACGATTTTCACGTTTTCCAGTGATCCATAGAGGATTTCCTGCATGGCATCTCCCGGAATCTCTGCGATAGGAGTCTTGAGTTTCAGATCATATTTCTCGAGCAAAGATTCAATCTGCCAGAAAATCATCTGGTTCTTGTATTTGCCGAGAGGGGCGATTCCCCCTTCGTAGATGCTCAGGCTGTCATCCGGAATCACCTTCTTGATATCTATCTGGTTTACCTTTCCCAGACCCTTGCAGTGGAGGCAGGCACCTTCCGGCGAATTGAATGAGAACATATTTGGTGCCGGATCCTGGTATGCCATACCGGTAACTGGATCCATCAGGCGTTTCGAGAAGTTCTTGCCCGTCTTTTCACCTTTCTCTATCACCATCACCATGCCGTCGCCCTGCTTCATGGCGGTAGCTACGCTCTTACGGATGCGTTCCTCATCAGCTTCCTTCACCACGAGCTTGTCGATGACAACCTCGATGTTGTGCATCTTGTAGCGGTCGAGCTTCATTCCGCTTACCACTTCCTGGATTTCTCCATCCACACGTACATAGAGATAACCTTTGCGACGCATGCTCTCGAAGAGTTCTCGGTAATGTCCCTTGCGCTGGCGAACCAGAGGTGCCAGCAGGAAGATTGCTTTTCCGGCATATTCATCGAGAATCATGTCGATGACCTGTTCCTCGGTGTATTTCACCATCTCTTCACCGCTGCGGTAGCTGTAGGCGGTACCGGCACGGGCAAAGAGCAGGCGGAGATAGTCGTAAATCTCGGTAGTGGTACCAACGGTGGAACGAGGGTTCTTGTTGGTGGTCTTCTGTTCGATGCTGATGACCGGACTCAGACCGGTAATCTTATCTACATCCGGGCGCTCCATATTGCCCAGGAAGTTGCGGGCATAGGCAGAGAATGTCTCGATATAGCGGCGCTGACCTTCGGCAAAGATGGTATCGAAAGCCAACGACGACTTGCCCGAACCCGAAAGTCCGGTTATCACGGTGAGGGAGTCGCGTGGAATCTCAACGTCAATGTTCTTGAGGTTATGAACTCTGGCGCCCCATACATTTATCTTTTCTTCTTCAGAAAACTTATCTTCTTCTATTTTTCCTTCTTCTGAAATCATAATCTTTACTGTTCCTTCTTTCTAAAACTATAAACTTACCTGCAGGCTATCGTCTTCTTCTTAATAGCTGCTTGTGGATTCTGAGAATCCTCTGAGCAGGTTGACATCTCTTTTGATCTGATAGGTCTTGCCATCTGCTCCTTTTGCCTTGACCAGACAGAAATAGACTCCCTCCTTGACCGGCTTTCCCTTGTAGGTGCCATCCCATCCCGTGGCAGGGTCGCTCCACTCAATGAGTTTCTGTCCCCACCTATTATATATATAGGCGTGAAAATCCTTGATGTTCTGGTAACCCTCCTTGGGTTTGTAGATGTCGTTGATGCCATCCCCGTTTGGCGAGAATGCGTTCGGCATCAGAAGGACACTGGTCTGCGTGCCATCCTCCTCTCCGATTTCTTCCTGTGCCATCATTGGAGGGGTAAAAAGTGCCAATAAGGCACCAAGTAATCCTATTTTTTGTCTCATTTTGCAAATTATTTGTGCAAAGATAATAAAAAGCTGAGAGATATTGCGCTAGATGCGAGATTTTTTGTATTTTTGCAGGAGAAAACTTTAATTCATGTCGGTTACGGCAGGATTTTTGGAAGATATAAACATTAAAAACAGGAAGATATGAAAAGAAACATAAGATATTTTTTGATGATTGTGGGGCTGATGCTCAGTGTTGGTATCTTTGCTCAGACAACGAAATGGAGAGACATCTACACGGTGAAGAAGAAGGATACTATTTTTGGTATTGCCAATAAGTATAGATTGAGTCTGCCGGAACTGATGGAGGCAAACCCTGAGATGAAGCAGGAAGGTTACATGCTTCAGAAGGGAACTACCCTCTTTATTCCTTTTGCCAGCGACCAGCAGAATCCTAATGCGCCTAAAAAGGCACAGAAGGAGGATAAGAATGCAGTTGCTGCCAGCAAACCGGCTGTAGCAGGAACCGCTGCCGCTCAGCAGAAGGTGGCGGCTAGTGATGCTGTGAAGATTGGCGTAATGTTGCCTTTGCATGATCTGGATGGTGATGGCAAGCGTATGGTGGAGTATTATCGTGGACTCCTGATGGCTTGCAATTATCTGAAGAAGAAGGGCATCTCTACCGATGTACATGCATGGAACGTGCCGATAGATGCTGATATCCGCGCCACCTTGCTGCAGGAGGGTGCCAATACATGTGATATCATCTTCGGTCCGCTTTATTCCAAACAGGTGGCTCCGCTTGCCGGCTTCTGCAAGACCTATGGCATCAAGCTCGTGATTCCTTTCTCCATCAGCGGTGACGATGTGGAGCGCAACAAGGAAATCTTCCAGGTATATCAGAGTCTTGAAACATTGAACGAGTGCACTATCAAGGCTTTCCTGAACAGATTCACCAATGTGCATCCTATCTTTGTAGATTGCAATGATTCTACTTCGCGTAAGGGAGCTTTCACTTTCGGACTTCGCAAGGAGTTGGAGAAGAGAAACATCAACTATAGTATCACTAATGTGAGCTCAAGCATCGACCAGTTTGCCAAGGCATTCCTGCCAAGCAAGCAGAATGTGGTAATCCTGAATACGGGTCGTTCGCCACAGTTGACTGCCGTGCTCAACAAGCTGGATGAATTTGACAGCAAGTATCCGGGTGCATCTATCTCTCTCTTCGGCTATACAGAGTGGTTGATGTACGCCAAATATAATCTGGAGCGATTCTATAAGTACGATACTTATATCCCTTCTACCTTCTATTACAATCCGGTAGCTGAAAGAACGCAGAACCTGGAGAAGGCATACGAGGGATGGTTCCATCAGCCGATGATGATTGCGCAGCCACGCTTCGCCATCACAGGCTATGATCATGGTATGTTCTTTATCCAGGGTATCAAGAAGAAGGGCAAGGAGTTTACGGGTGAACGCCAGCAAGTGAACTATCAGCCAGTGCAGACTCCATTGCATTTCATGAAAACGGCAAAGGGTGGATACAAGAACAAGAACTTCCAGTTGATTCACTACACCTTCAACCATCAGATTGAGTCGGTGAATTACTAGGACCGGTAGTTTTATAGTTAATCGTTTATAGTAAGAAAAGAAAGAATGAATAAAGTCAAGATAGGGACACTGCTAATGGGACTTCTCCTTTGGGGAGGACTCTCGGCACAGGCTCAGATAGGTGAGCATCGCAACGATTTCTCCATCGGATTCAACGGTGGCTATGTGCTCAGCTCCGTTGGATTCGAACCGGAGGTTCAGCAAAAACAGCATGGAGGAATGACTGCCGGTCTCTCGATGAAATATACTTGCGAAAAGTATTTCAAGACCATCTGTTCCATTTATGCAGAGGTCAACTACGCCAAGGTGGGATGGAAAGAGGATATTCTCGACATTGACAACAAACCTGTCATCATCACCGAAACCAAGCAGCCGATGGCTTATAGCCGTACCATCAATTATATCCAGGTGCCTGTTTTCGCTCACTTGGCTTGGGGTAGGGAAGAGAGAGGCTTGAACATCTTCGTGAATGCCGGTCCGCAGTTCGGACTCTATCTCAACGATTCTCAGACTACCAACTTCGATGTGAAGAATATGCCAAAGACAGATAATGACCGGGTAAGTATGGTAGTGGCACAAGATACGATGGCGGTTGAGAATAAGTTGGATTATGGTATCGCTCTGGGTTTGGGTGCAGAGTACAGCATCCCGAAAGTGGGACATTTTCTGGCTGAGGCTCGCTACTATTATGGATTGGGCAATATCTATGGTTCATCCAAACGAGATTATTTCGGAAAGAGTAACTACGGACAGATCGTGTTCAAGGTATCTTATCTCTTCGATATCACACGTACCAAGAACGTGAAGAGAAAGTGACTTCCGGCGATGGTTATGGAAAAATAAGTAATAATATAAAATGAGTACAACAGAAAAAATTCAGATGAAATTGAGCGACTCGAAGTCAGCTCGCTGGACCGCCCTCATCATCGTGAGCGTCACGATGATGTTCGGTTACTTTTTTACAGATGTAATGTCTCCACTGGAGCCTCTCTTGACAGCTGCCAAGGGGGCTGAGAATGGTCTCGGACTCGGATGGAGTTCGGATGAATATGGCTTCTTCTCTGGGGCCTACGGATACTTTAATGTATTCCTCCTGCTCCTCTTCTTCGGTGGACTTATCCTCGATAAGTTCGGTATCCGTTTTACAGGTATCCTCTCCACCGTTTTGATGTTTGGTGGAGCCGTGTTGAAATGGTATGCTGTAGGTCATGAGTTTGCCGGATCGGTAGCAGTACCATTCTTCGGTACTTATAGTACACAGGTAGTGATTGCTGCTCTCGGCTTTGCCATCTATGGTGTAGGATGCGAGATATGCGGTATCACTGTGAGCAAGGTCATCGTGAAATGGTTTACGGGCCATGAGTTGGCTCTGGCAATGGGAGTGCAGGTGGCTACAGCTCGTTTGGGAACTGCCGCTGCCTTGGGCTTTTCTCTTCCTTTTGCAAAGGCAATGGGCGGTGTATCTGCTTCTATTGCTTTGGGTGCAGTTTTGCTTTGTGCTGGTGTACTTGTTTATCTTGTATATTGTGTGATGGACAAGAAGGAGGATGCTTCTGCAGCAGCTGTGGCTACTGAGCCGGAAGAAGGTTTCAAGTTTTCAGACTTGGGTGGTCTGTTCAAGACAACTGGTTTCTGGTATGTGGCATTCCTTTGCCTGATGTTCTATGCTGGTGTGTTCCCATTCCTGAAGTTTGCCACCAAGTTGATGATTTTCAAGTATGGTGTCGATGCTAATTTGGCAGGTCTGATTCCTGCGATGTTGCCATTCGGTACCATCTTCCTTACACCAATCTTCGGAAGCGTATATGACAAGTATGGCAAGGGTGCTACACTGATGATTATCGGCAGTTGCCTCTTGACTCTGGTACACGTAGTATTTGCCCTTCCACTCAACTCTTGGGTGCTTGCCATCGTGATGATGCTCATCCTTGGCGTAGCTTTTGGTCTGGTACCATCAGCTATGTGGCCTTCTGTACCAAAGATTATCCCAATGAAACTCTTAGGAACTGCATACGCCCTTATCTTCTATATCCAGAATATCGGACTGGCTCTTATTCCTGTATGGATTGGTAAGGTGAATCAGGCTAACACGGATGCCAATGGAGTCATTGACTATACTGAGACAATGACCATCTTTGCAGCCTTTGGTGTGGTTGCTATTGTCATCTCTTTCCTCCTCTTGTTGGAAGATAAGAGAAAGGGCTATGGATTGCAGCAGCCTAATGTGAAGAAATAATACTAACAGGAGATTTCCCCTTCAAGTTCAAGGGGGGAATCTCCATAAACAAAAAGAAAGGAAATAACCATGAACGCTACACCTGAATCATTGATTAAGGAATATGCTGACCCTATTGAGCAGCAGGAAATAGACAAGTTTATCTGTTCTGAAATGAGCAGGCAGATTCACCGATATATCAAGGGTATGTCGGGAACCAAGCAGGCTATGCTCAAGTTTGAGGAAAAGCTGGCGAGCCTCTCTGTTACAGAGAAAGAAAAGGCGATTGCCAAATACATCGATTTGAATCGCAAGGCTTTGGATGGACTGGATCTGAAGATGATTCTCGTCCGTTCGGTGGCTAACTACTGTGATACCTTCCAGTATATGCTCGACTTTGTGAACGACAAGCGTAAGATGGTGTTCTATTATCATCGCTTGAAGGAGAAGTATATCCGTTACCATGAGGTCTTCGAGGAGAACGGCAAGTTTGGTATGAAGGATCATCAGGGCAACGTGATGCTTCAGCCAGTCTATGATTTCCTCCGCACTTGCTATATCTATAATGATGACCTGAGCATCATGCCTGTTATTGCAGAGAAGAATGGAAAGATGGGACTCGTGATGCCTGACGGAAAGGATACCATCGTGGCTGATTTCCTTTATGATGAAATCTGTCTGAGAGATGAGTATCCATATTTCGAGGCGGTGAGAGATGGAGTAAACGGATTGATTGATAAGTTCGGAAACTTCGTTAATAATTAGTTATTAATAGTAAAAAGAGAAAGGGCAATCAGATTGGGATGAACCAACTGATTGCCCTTTTTGTTTCAGTTGTGGGTAACACAACTGAGCTTTATTTATTTTTCTCTCGTCTTCGATATGGATTGAATTCCTGTTTCTAAATTCTAGATTCTTTTTTCAGAATTCTTGTTTTCTGTTTCAGAATTATCCCAAGTATTTCATCAAGATCTTGATCTTTCCGCTTTCACGGAGCTTGATGATGCTCTTTTCGCGAATCTGGCGTACACGCTCACGGGTGAGGTTGAATTCGCTTCCGATTTCTTCCAATCCCTTCTCGTGGCAACCGATGCCATAGCAGTAGCAGAGAATCTTGCGCTCGCGTTCCTTCAATACTGTTGCCAAAACGCGCTGGAGCTCGCTCGCCATAGACTCGAAGTCAACACCCTTGTCGGTGCGGCTGTCATCACCAGAAGCCATCACATCTACCATCGCATTATCATCGTCGTCGCTACCGAATGGAGCATCAATACTCATGTGGTGGTTGTCTGCCTTGATGGTCTGGTCAATCTTGCTTTCCTCCATCTTGGTAATCTGTGCCAACTCGGCAACAGAAGGCTTGCGCTGGTTCTCCTGCTCGAACTTGCTGATCTCGGCGCTGATCTTGCTCAACGCACCCACCTGGTTCAAAGGCAGGCGAACGATACGGCTCTGCTCAGCGATAGCCTGGAGTATGCTCTGGCGAATCCACCATACTGCGTATGAGATGAACTTAAAACCACGAGTTTCATCAAACTTCTCTGCAGCCTTTACCAAACCGATGTTTCCCTCGTCAATGAGGTCGGTCAGACCCAAACCCTGATGCTGGTATTGTTTAGCAACAGATACAACGAATCGGAGGTTTGCCTTGACCAGTTTCTCTTTGGCACGCTCACCCTCACGACCGCCTTTGCGAATCTTCTGGGCCAGCTCAATCTCCTCGTCGATAGAGACCATAGGTTCTCTACCAATCTCCACTAAGTACTTGTCAAGTGCTTCACTGGAACGGTTGGTTATACTCTTGCTAATCTTAAGTTGTCTCATAAATATCCTTTTACCTTTCTTTTTTTTAATCCAATTTATACTGTCGGAATCCACCTTTACGGTTTCGGGCTGCAAAGGTACAAAAAAAAACGCAATCTTGTTGTAATAGAAATGGAAAACTTTTGCATTATTTGTCTGTTTTTTAGAAATTTAGACGTTTTTGAATATAAAAATGGTATTTGGTATAATGATTTTTAGGCATTAAGTTTGAAATATGGAATAATTTGTGTATCTTTGCACAGAATTTGCGAGAAAAGAATAACTAAATAATAAAATTATAAATAAACAAAAAATTATGTTTGAAAATCAACCAAAAGGTCTATGGGCCTTAGCTTTGGCAAACACGGGTGAGCGTTTTGGTTACTATACCATGCTTGCTGTGTTCCTGCTTTATTTGCAGGCCAACTTCGGTTTTGAAACCGGATTGGCAAGTACGATTTACTCTACCTTCCTGATGATGGTTTATTTCCTTCCTATCATCGGCGGTATCGCAGCCGACAAGTTTGGCTTTGGACGTATGGTTACCACGGGTATCTTCATCATGTTCATCGGCTACCTGGTACTCTCCCTTCCTCTTGGCAAGGACACCGTAGCTGTTGCAGCCATGGGAATTTCGCTTATCCTCATCGCTTTGGGTACTGGTCTGTTCAAGGGTAATCTGCAGGTGATGGTAGGTCGTCTCTACGATGAGCCACAGTATGCCAGCAACCGTGATTCCGGTTTCTCTCTCTTTTACATGGCTATCAACATTGGCGCTATGTTTGCTCCTACTGCTGCCATCAAGATTATGAAGTGGGCACAGGAGAGTCTGAGCGTATCTGTAGAGGATTCATACCATTTTGCATTCGCTGTGGCATGTGCTTCGCTTATTGTCAGTATCGCCATCTACTATGCCTTCAGCTTTACATACAAGCATGTGCTTGCTTCTGAGACCAAGGGTAAGGACGACAAGACTCCGGTTAAGGAGACTAATGAGCTTTCCAAGGCTGAGACCAAGGAGCGTATCATCTGCCTCTGTCTCGTTTTTGCTGTCGTTATCTTCTTCTGGATGGCTTTCCACCAGAATGGTAATACCTTGACACTCTTTGCACGCGACTATACATTGAAGACTTCTGAAGGTCTGCAGTCAATGGCATTCGATGTGACCAACCTCGTAGCCTGCATCTTCGTGGTTTACGGTTGCTTCGGTCTGGCACAGAGCAAGACTGGCAAGGGTAAGGGCATCTCTCTTGGTGTCATTGTTGCTGCCATCGCTTTCCTCTTCTACAAGTACAACAACCTTGAAGGTGCCGTAGAAGTTGAGGCTCCTATCTTCCAGCAGTTCAACCCATGCTATGTAGTGGCATTGACTCCAGTGAGTGTTGCTTTGTTCTCTTGGCTCAACAAGATTGGCAAGGAGCCTACATCTCCTGAGAAGATTGGCTTGGGTATGCTCGTTGCAGCTCTCGGTTTCGTATGGATGGCTGTAGGTTCTATGGGACTTGAGCTTCCTTTGACACAGG
The DNA here is from genome assembly GCA_900544825.1 of uncultured Prevotella sp. Classification (GTDB taxonomy): domain Bacteria; phylum Bacteroidota; class Bacteroidia; order Bacteroidales; family Bacteroidaceae; genus Prevotella. The sequence continues at coordinate 60,871 of UQWP01000001.1, forward strand.
GTGATCCTGCTACAGAGGGTACACGTGTAAGTGCAAACCTGCTCATCTCTACATACCTCATCCTTACATTCGCAGAGCTTCTGCTTTCTCCTATCGGTATCTCATTCGTATCGAAGGTAGCTCCTCCTAAGTATGCTGGTTTGATGATGGGTCTCTGGTTCGGTGCAACAGCTATCGGTAACCAGCTCGTTATGGTTCCTGGTATCATGTGGGGTCAGAACTTCAACCTCGTTACTATCTGGGGTGTTCTCGCAGGCATCTGCCTGGTTTCAGCCCTCTTCATCTTCTCTATCATCAAGAAGTTGAATCGCGTAAGCTAATACATTCTATCATATACAAAAAAGGCTTGCTTCATTTCCGAAGCAAGCTTTTTTTGTATTATGTTATTTCTTCAACCATTTGTCTAACCATCCGAAGAAGGTGCGCTGCCAGAGCACGCCGTTCTGTGGTTTCAATACCCAGTGGTTCTCATCTGGATAGATAAGAAGCTCGGCTGGAATGCCACGCATGCGAGCGGCATTGAAGGCGCCCATACCCTGGTTGGCATTGATGCGATAGTCCATCTCGCCATGGATGCAGAGGATTGGAGTATCCCACTTATCTACAAACTTGTGAGGACTGTTCTCGTAAGTCTTCTTGGCGTTGGCACTCTGATCCTTGTTCCAGTAAGCATCATCATACTCCCAGTTAGAGAACCAAGCCTCCTCGGTATCTGTGTACATGCTCTCCAGGTTGAAAGCACCATCGTGAGCGAGGAATGCCTTGAAACGCTTGTTGTGATGACCGGCAAGATAATATACAGAGAAACCACCAAAGCTGGCACCTACACAGCCCAGACGATCCTTATCTACGTATGGAAGATTGTTGGCTGCATCGTCGATGGCTGAAAGATAGTCGTTCATGCACTGACCGGTCCAATCTCCAGAAATCTCCTCGTTCCATGCACTTCCGAAACCTGGAAGACCACGGCGGTTAGGCAATACGATGACGTAACCGTTGGCTGCCATGATCTGAATGTTCCAGCGATAGCTCCAGAACTGGCTCACCGGACTCTGCGGACCGCCCTCGCAGAAGAGAAGGGTAGGGTACTTCTTGCTGGCATCGAAGTTAGCTGGCAACATGATCCATACCAGCATTTGCTTGCCGTCGGTAGTCTTTACCCAGCGCTGCTCGCACTTACCCATGTTCAACTGGCTCAGGATGTGGTCGTTCTCACGGGTAATCTGTTCTACCTTGGTGCTCTTGGCATCCTTGCCTGGAGTTACGATGTAGATATCGGTAGGGTGGCTCATGCTGGCCTTGGTAGCGAGAAGCTTGTTGCCGTTGTTGGCAAGAGCGATGCTTCCGTAGTCTGCCCACTCGTTGGTAATCTGCTTTACTTCGCCCTTGAAGTTTGCCTGATAGAGATTCAGGGTTCCGTGCCATACACCGATGAAGGTAAGGCTCTTGTTGTCCTTGTTCCATACGAAGCCCTCAACGCTGGAGTCGAACTTGTCTGATACATAGTTCTTCTTGCCGGTAGCAAGCTCATAGACACAGAGGCGGTTGCGGTCGCTCTCGTATCCGTCGCGGGCCATGCTCTGCCAAGCCACGTACTTGCCGTCGGCAGAGAATTGAGGGTTGATGTCGTAACCAGGATTGTTCTTCAGATTCTCTGGTGCATTCACAGCCTGGTTCTTCATGCTCTTGGTAGCATCAATCTTAGGCTCTACATAACCAGCCTCCTTGCAGAGGTTCTTGGTCTCGCGCGTACCTGTATTATATAGGTAGATGTCAGAATCGGTAGAGATGGCATACTGCAAGCCCTCCTTCTTGCGACAGGTATAGGCGATAGTCTTGGAATCTGGACTCCAAGCCAACTGCTCAATGCCACCGAATGGAGCCATAGGGCACTCGAAAGGCTCATTCTTCAGGATATCCTCGCCAGCGTTGATGGTGCCATCCTCAGCAACATCTGCCACGAAAGGATGAAGAATGCTCTCTACGTAGTGATCCCAGTGGCGATAGTTCATGTCGGTAACGAGACGACCTGTAGCCAGAGGAAGATCAGAAGGATTCTTCTTGATGGTTCCGTGATAAGGCAACTCCTTGATGAGGATTACCTTCTTGCCATCTGGAGAGAAGCGGAATCCCTGGATGCCCAACTCATCGTTGGTGAGCTGCTTTCTGCCAGTACCGTCTGGGTTCATGCTCCAGAGCTGTCCGCCACGGATGAAGGCAATCTTCTGTCCGCCTTGAATCCAGGCAGCATCAGTCTCGCTCTTGGCATCAGTAGTCAATGCCTTCTGGTTCTTGCCGTTGGCATCCATGATGAAGAGCATCTGGTGCCCCTTGTTCTCCTTTACACTGTAGTAACCTACCTGGTAAACCACCTGCTTGCCGTTAGGCGAAGCTTCTGCGGCACCGATTCTACCCATAGCCCAGAGAGCTTCTGGGGTCATCAGGTGGTTCTCCACCTTGATGTTGTTTTTCTCAATCATAGTCTGTGCATCGGCTGTATTTGCTCCCATGGTGAGAGCTGCTGCAGCCAAAATCATCGCTTTAATCATATTTTTAGATATTATTAATAATTTGTTGCAATCTTCTAAATATTCCGTGCAAAGTTACAGAAAATTAATGAGATAACAAAATTTATCTTCTTTCTTTACTAGAGTCTGCGCTTTTTTTCGTAAATTTGCAACTGAAATGATAATGTTTAGCTTAAAATGCTAAATCTACAGGAATATAAGTAAAGATATAAATATTTAGTAAATGAATACATTGTTTCTTGTGCAGTTTGCTTGCTGCATTATAGTGTCGATGTTGGGCTTGATATTGGTTTTGTCTAAGTTTCAGATTCGCTGGTCCAACCGTCGTTACGAGGTGTCTCGTTGGCTCCTTGCTTTTTCTATGTTTGTACTTGCATGGCATTATGTCTTGCAAATGACTTGTGGCTTCCGTGCTAAAGGCGATGAGATAGGAGCTGTTGTCAATGTTCTCTTCTATTCTCCTGTCTCCTTCATCATTTCCTATGCGGTCTATAGCCTGGTATGCTATCGGAGCGGGCGGAAGAAGTTTGCCTTGATGGGATGTGTGAGTTATGCATTGATATTGATTTGTTTCTTTTTCGGATACCATGATACTCCTAGGGGAATGCATATGGGCGAATGGCTCTATGTGATGCTCGCATTATTTGCTGTTACCATCATATATAGCGTTTATACCACGGTTATCGAGATGCGTTATCATCGAAAGATTATCGAAGAAAACACCACGGAAGACTTGCTTCCTTTTGATAGATATGCCTATGCCAGTTATGGAATGGTGGGTATTTTGGTTTTGGCGATGGTAGGCGCTATCTGCTATCGTCCGCTTCTTTATTGTGTGGCGCCCCTGATTCTCTTTTCTTTGATTTTCTTTACTATCACTTTCCTGGGATATGGTTATAATATGATTCCTGCGGAGGTGAGACTGGAGCAGGAAACTGCTGATGAACCTCTTGAGGTGATAGAAGTGAGTGAGGAAGTGGGTTTGGATTCTGAGAAATTTTCTATCATAGAATCGATGCTTGCCAGCTGGTGTGACAAGGGTGGCTATAGAGACAGTACGGTAAATATGCCGATGCTTTCTGTTAAGTTGGGCATTCCTCGCAATGAATTGAGCCTGTATTTCGAGAACTATCTGAAGAGCAGTTTCAGAATCTGGCTCAGTGATATCCGTTTCAAGGAGGCACAGCGTATGCTGCTGGAAGAATGCAGGTACAGCAATGATACCATTTCTACAGAATGTGGCTTCTCATCCCATGCCCATCTCTATAAGATTTTTAAGGCAAAGACGGGATTTACACCAGGACAATGGAGAGATTCTGTTCGGAAAAACCGGTAGAATGCTGCGAAAAACAGTTTCATTCCTACCAATGAGACACCTATTTGATAGGAATGAAACTATTTTCTTGAGCAATGAAACTGTCAGGTTATAAGATTTTCATTATCTTTGCACAACTGAATAATAGTATTTGATAATGATTCTTATTAATTTTTAAATGAATTGCGATATGACAGGCTTTTCTTTATTTCAATCGACTGGTCTAGCCGATATAGTAGGACTATGTATTATATTATCCATTGCATTGGGGGCTTTTTCCCTGATGTGGATGGATTATAAAAAATATCTTGAAGAGTATGATAGCAAGCATTTTCATGTCTTGGATTTCGTACTCAAGGAGCAGTTGTATATATTTATCTTCCTCGTCTTTGCCTTCCTGGTAGGGGGTGAGATGTTGCTGAAAGCCTATATGTACTAGTTCTCTTTTATTTTTTAGGATAAAAGATTTGTTAGAACGATACTTTTTTTGTAATTTTGCACCGCAAAATATATAAAACACAATGAAAATAGGATTTGACAACGAGAAGTATCTGAAGATTCAGTCCGAACATATCAAGGAGAGAATCTCACAGTTTGATGGAAAGCTTTACCTGGAATTGGGAGGTAAGCTTTTCGATGACCATCACGCCAGCCGCGTTTTGCCAGGTTTCCAGCCTGATAGTAAGCTGCGCATGTTTCAGAAGATTAGCGATAGCATCGAGATTGTTATCGTAATCAGTGCAGCTGATATAGAGAAAAACAAGAAGCGTGCCGATCTGGGTATCACTTACGATGAGGATGTGCTTCGCCTGCGTGGCGAGTTCCAAAACCGTGGCTTCATGGTGGGTTCTGTTGTTATTACTCATTTTAACGGTCAGCCTGCTGCCATCGCCTTCAAGCAGCGCTTGGAGCGTGAGGGTATCAAGACTTACTGCCATTATCTCATTGAGGGGTATCCTCATGATGTAGATCTTATTGCTTCTGATGAGGGTTTCGGAAAGAATGATTATGTTGAGACTGAGCGTCCGCTGGTAATTGTTACGGCTCCGGGTCCTGGTAGCGGTAAGATGGCTGTCTGTCTGAGTCAGCTTTATAACGAGAACAAGCGTGGGGTGCGTGCAGGTTATGCCAAGTTTGAGACATTCCCTGTATGGAATCTCCCGTTGAAGCATCCGGTGAACATCGCTTACGAGGCTGCTACTGCCGATCTCAACGATGTGAACATGATCGACCCATTCCATCTGGAAGCTTACAATAAGATTGCCATCAATTACAACCGTGACGTAGAGATTTATCCTGTGCTCAATGCGCTGTTCGAGGGTATCTACGGAAGCAATCCTTATAAGTCACCTACCGATATGGGTGTGAATATGGTGGGCTTCTGCATCTCTGATGATGAGGCTTGCTGCGAGGCATCCAAGAATGAGATCATCCGCCGTTACTATGCGGCTACCAACAAGATGGCAGCTGGTGCTTGTAACGAGGGTGAAATCAGCAAGATCCAGATGCTCTTCAAGCAGGCTAAGATTACTACCGCTTATCGCAAGGTAACTGTTGCGGCTAAGGATCATAAGAAGGAGACGGGCCATACTTCTGCTGCGATTGAGCTGGAGGATGGTACAATCATCTGCGGTCATAGCAGCGAGTTGCTGGGATGTAGCGCAGCATTGATTTTGAATGTTACCAAGCATCTGGCTGGTATCGACCACGAGTTGAAGTTGATTCCTCAGTCGATGATTGAGCCTATCCAGCATACCAAGATTAATTATCTCGGCGGTCATAATCCTCGTCTTCATACCGATGAGGTGCTCGTTGCTCTCTCTGTTCTCTCGGAGAATGATGAGAACTGCAAGAAAGCTTTGGAGCAGTTGCCTAAGCTTCGTGGCTGTCAGGCTCATTGCACCGTGATGCTGAGTGATGTAGATCAGAAGATCTTCAAGAAGCTCGGAGTGGATATCACCTGCGAGCCTGTATTGAAGAAGTAATTTCGGTTTGCCTCGTATAGAAGAAGCAGGTTTGTTTTAAATAATATACCCCAGAAAAGGTATAGTTAATCATATAGTTTGATTAATTATACCTATTCGGGGGTAATTCTTTGTATTTTCTACAGAATATTATCTCAGTGCCATGACTCTGCTGAGAATCAGCTTTTTGTATTCCTTCTTCATGCCATCAGGCAGGAAAGAGGCATCTATCAGGTCGAGCCATTTCACGATGGAGCGACGGAACTTCTTGGCGATGTTATTGATTACTTTCTCGCTGAGTCCCGATGCTGTCATCACCTTGATGAAATCTGATTTCAGAATCTTTCTTTTTCTTCCATTCAGTGTCAGGGCGAGTTCCTCGGTATCTTCTGGCATCACTATCTTCGTGCAGAGTAGGTCGTAGGCTGGGGTCAGACCATAGCCCAGTTTTCTGTTGTTATAGAGTGAGAAGTTCTTGAGGTGCATGTCGGCGTTGCCGGTAATCCACGAGAAGATGACTACCTCCCAATAGTTCACAAGATCGAGCTGTGAGAAGGATGAATACTTTTTGATGAGTTTGGCTACCTGTTCGTAGGAACCTTTGTATTTGTATTCGGTAAGGCGCTCGGACAACTGGCACATATCCTCCATCGGTACTTTGGTTCCATCGTCCAGTCGGTCTATTCTTCGAGTGATGTAACAGAGTTCACCATCGGAAAAGCGTATCAGACTATGTGGAACCACGGCGATTTTGGCAGCTTCGGCGAGATGCATTGTGAGGTCTTCGATTTCGGGAAGACACCGATAGCGATCGGTCTGTGGCTTCAGGATGTATTTGCCCCAAAGTCCTACGATGGTAAATCGGGATGGTTCGTTCTTGCCGCCAGGGTTCACATCGAGCGAGAGTTTCGCCTGCACACCCGTGAGGGTGGTTTGTGCGCGCACTACCTGTTTAGCCAAGTCGCCTATTTCCTTTCTTACATAGGGTAGGACTGGGGCTTCCTTGGTGCCGAAGAGTTTCTTGGCGCAAGCAGGGTGGTAATCTACCTGTCCTGGCTTGAGCGGTTTATAGCAATATAGACATTTCTCCATATTTCTTTTTCCTTTCTAGTTTTATTCTACAGGGATTACGCTGACGGCTCCAATGCAATCCTTGCAGCAGGCGAGGAGGAGCGACATTCTATCCCGCTGGTTGATTTTCCAACTGCTTTCTGCGATATTCAGCAGCCATCCTTCGGGTATCAGTCCATCGAAGAAGGGAAACAGCACGGTATCGTGGTAGGGCTCGTCGGATAGCGGGAGCGTCAGGCTTACGGCTTCCGCACCATCCGATGCCAGATATCCGGCATCATAGGCAAAGGTAAAGCCCGTCTCGTCTTCCGTCAGCAGACCTACGTATTGGTCGTAGAGATAAATTTTTCCTTGTTTCATGGGATTCTATTTTTATTCTTTTTTGATAGGAACGGGACCGATTTCCTGACCGAAGAGGAGGAGAACCTGATTAACTTTGTCGAGTCGCAGCGTTTCCTTTCCCTGCTCCAGTTCTCTTACGAATCTGAGCCCTACGCCCGATTTCGCTGCTAAATCCACCTGTGTCAATCCGAATTGCTTGCGCATCTCCTTGACGTATGATGATAATGTATTGCTCATATATTATTTGTTTTATACCCTTTCGGGTAATATGATGATATCTATCTTATAGTATTATACCCTATCGGGTAAAATGTATAATGTATAATATCGTATTATACCCTTTCGGGGGCAAATATACGAATAAAAAATGAAAATACCCCCGAAAAGGTATAATTTATAATATCATTTAACAAAATTATACCTTTTCGGGGGTAAATCCGTAACGAATCCTTTGGGAAATAAAAAAAAGCGTAACGAACACCTTTTTCGGGTAATCCATTACGCTTTTATTTTTATCTAGAAAACTTTATTTTCCGAGATTATTCTTTTTCTCGTTCAGTTCTGCCTGCTTACGCTGCATCTCTTCCTGCTGCTGGCGCTGCAACTCCTGGAGGGCCTGCATTCTAGCCATGAGGCCGCTTGCCTTCTTAGGGTTGTTCTTGTTCTCCTGATAGCGCTTCTCCAGGATGGCGAGGAGTTTCTCGTCGTTGGTGGTCTTGCGCAGAGTCCACATGATTGCAGCACTGAAAAACAATGAGATGAAGTAGTAGAAGTTCAAACCTGCTGAGTAGTCATTGAACATGAAGAAGAACATCAATGGCATGAGATACATCATCCACTGCATCATCTTCATCTGCTCTGCCTGCTGACCTACCATCTGGTCACGCTGCTGGCGCATAGTCATCCATGAGTACAACAGGTTGGCTACGCAGAAGAGGATACAGGTCAAACTCAAGTGATCACCAATCAACCAGATGTTGGTATTCCACTCGAAGATTGGGTCGAAGGTACTCAAGTCGTCCATCCACAGGAACTTCTCACCACGAAGCTGGATGGCGTTAGGAACGAAGTTGAACATCGCAACCCATACCGGCATCTGAATCAGCATTGGTAAGCAGCCAGACAGTGGGCTTACACCATACTTGGCATACTCAGCCATCATCGCCTGCTGCTTCTGCATCTGGTCCTCAGGCTTGTTGAACTGAGCGGTAGCTGCCTCGAGCTTTGGCTTCAATACACGCATCTTGGCAGAACTCATATAGCTCTTCTTTACCATAGGGTAGGTGATGAGCTTGAGAAGCAATGTGATGAGAATCAATACGATACCCATTGGGAATACATTGCTCAACCAGTCGAATACGTAGAGTGTGAAGAAACGGTTGATCCAGCGGATGATAGGCCATCCCAGATATACGAGCTTCTGGAACTCCAGGTCCTTGCCGAAGGTGCTCTCCTTCTCTGTATTCTTCAGAATCTGGAAGTCGTTAGGACCGAAGTAGAACTCAAACTCAGACGCCTTCTTGCCAGTTGGGTCGAAGGCTGTCTTCATCTTAGCCTGGAACTGCTTCAGGTAGCCCGAACCCTTCTCCTGAGGGATAGAGGTCATGAAGGCATCCTTGTCAAAGTTATCCTTAGCTACCATGATAGCTGAGAAGAACTGGTTCTTGAAAGATACCCAGTCGATAGTCTCTTCAATCTTCTCGTCGATTTTCTCGCTGCCCTCGTTCAGATGGTCGGTGCCGCCCTCTGCCTCATGATAGGTAAGGGTAGTGTAGCGGTTCTCGAACATGAAGCCACGCTCCTGCTGGCGCGCCTTGTCGCTCCAGTCGATGCTCATCTTGTTGCAGCTAGGTGAGAACAGTCCTGCCATACCTTCTGCCTGCAGACTCATGTGGAGCATGTAGTCGTCGCCGAGGGTATAGGTCATACTGAGGGTCTTGCCTGGACCAGCCACAGCAGTCATGGTGACAGACTTGTCGGTCACGTTGGATGGTGTGAAATAGAGATCGCTGGTGATGATGTTGGCCTCCTTTGCCTCGAGCATGAACTTGAGGCTCTGGTCGTTGCCGTCGAAGAGAGTAACGTCCTTCTGGTCGGCAGAGCCATCTTTCACCTTGAGGTTGTGACCCACGTATCCCTTGATGACTGCCTTCTCGACAGTACCACCCTTGGTGTTGAGAGTCAACTCAACCTTCTCATTTTTCAAAACTACTTTCTGAGCCTGACCCTTCAGCGCCGAATAGAAGAGGGCTGTAGAGTCTGCCTCAATTTTAGCCTTAGCATCCGCCTGGCGCTTAACAGCGGCAGCCTTGCTGGCTTTTTCCATCTCGGCGTGCTTCGCCTTGGCGATGGAGTCCTGAACGAATGCCGCTCTCTGCTCTTCGGCTGATGGCTGGTTGTACCAGCTAAAGCCTATCAGCACTACGGCAATCAGGAGGAAACCGATAATGTTGTTCTTATTCATTATTATTTTTATTGTTTTATTTTCTCTGAAGAGACAGCAAACGTTATGCCATTCTGCTGTCTGAAGCCAGCCAGCGCTATTTCTTGTTAGCGATGGCTGTCTTTACAAAGTCAACAAACAATGGGTGTGGCTTCAATACCGTGCTCTGGTACTCTGGATGATATTGTGTTCCAATGTACCACTTCAAGCCCGGAATCTCAACTACCTCTACCAGGTCGCTCTCCGGATTGCGGCCTACGCACATCATGCCGTTCTTCTCGAATTCCTTCTGGAACTCGTTGTTGAACTCATAGCGATGGCGATGGCGCTCCTGGATATGCTCCTTCTTATAGATGTTGAACACGCGACTGCCCTGTCTCAGCACGCACTCGTAAGCGCCGAGTCGCATGGTTCCACCCATGTTTGATATATTCTTCTGCTCCTCCATGATGTCGATGACATTGTGTGGAGTCTTCTCATCCATCTCGCGGGAGTTGGCATCCTTGTAGCCCATCACGTTGCGGGCGAACTCGATCACGATCATCTGCATACCCAGGCAGATGCCGAAGGTAGGGATGTCGTGGGTGCGGGTATAGTGGGCAGCGATTACCTTGCCCTCGATGCCGCGCTGGCCGAATCCTGGGCAGATGACTACGCCATCCTGACCCTTCAGCTGCTCAGCCACGTTCTCTTCTGTGAGATACTCTGAGTTGATGAATGTAATCTTCACCTTATGGTCATTGTAGGTGCCGGCATGCGAGAGGCTCTCGCGGATGCTCTTGTAGGCATCCTGCAGGTCGTATTTTCCTACGAGACCGATGTTTACCACCTCGGTAGCCTTGTTTCTGCGGTCGAGGAATGCCTTCCAAGGACCCAGCGCTGGCTTCTCGCCGATAGGCTCGCCCATCTTGCGGAGGATGGCGGTATCGAGACCCTGGTTCTGCATGTTTACAGGCACCTCGTAGATGCTAGGAAGGTCTTCGCTCTGGATCACGCAGTCTAAATCTACGTTACAGAAGCTAGCTACCTTCTTCAGAATTCCCTCTTCGAGATGTTTCTCGGTGCGGAGAATCAGAACATCAGGCTGAATACCTACGCTCTGCAGTTCCTTCACGGAGTGCTGGGTAGGCTTTGTCTTCAGCTCGCCTGCAGCCTTCAGATAAGGCACGTAGGTGAGGTGCACATTGACGGCGTTCTTGCCCAGCTCCCATTTCAGCTGTCGGATAGCTTCCATGTATGGGGCACTCTCGATGTCGCCGATGGTTCCGCCAATTTCGGTAATCACGAAGTCATAGTGATACTTCTTGCCGAGCAGCTTCACGTTGCGCTTGATCTCGTCGGTGATGTGAGGCACCACCTGGATGGTCTTGCCGAGATAGTCGCCGCGACGTTCCTTGTCAATGACTGCCTTGTAGATACGACCAGTGGTGAGAGAATTCGCTTTCGTAGTCTGAATACCGGTGAATCGCTCGTAGTGTCCGAGGTCGAGGTCGGTCTCCATACCATCTACCGTTACGTAGCACTCACCATGCTCGTACGGGTTCAGTGTACCCGGGTCGATGTTGATGTATGGGTCAAACTTTTGGATAGTAATGTTGTAGCCTCTTGCTTGAAGAAGTTTACCGATGGATGAAGATATGATTCCTTTACCCAAAGAAGAAACCACACCACCGGTAACGAAGATGTACTTTGTATCAGCCACGATGTTTATAATTTAAATTAGAATTATTTGGGTGCAAAGTTACGATAAAATTATGAATTAGCCAAAATATTTGTAAAGAATGGCGTTGAATTTAGAATTATTTTGTTACCTTTGTGCCCAAATTAGTATATGAAGGAATGAAAATAAGATTTGGATTACTCATTTTAGCTTTGCTTGCGGGTGCTGTGACGGCAGATGCCCAACGTTCCCGCAGGCATAATGTGGTGGTGAAAACTCCATCGATAGTGAAAAGTTATGTGGACTCGCTGGCTCACATCAGGGAGCGTATCGACTCTACAGAGATGTCTTTGGATGACTCCCGATATGCCATGCTCTTCACCCCACTCACGTATTATCGCTCGCCTGCCAATCATTTCCTGCGCCTCCGTCCTGATGGAGGGGTAGGCGATTCGCTTGGCGTGATGCTCGATAAGACCTTGATGGATGTTTATCTCAGCCGACCAGACCTGGTGAAGACTACGCAGAGACACCTGGAAGAGGTGGGCGCTCCGATTGTGGCGGATTCTAAAGCCAAAAAGCCGAAGCGCGACATCATAGAAGAGGTGGCGCCTAAGGTCTTCGAACCGGAAACTGCGCCATCGGACATCGTAATCTTCAAGCCTAATTTCTGGACTTTCGGCGGAGATTACTATCTGCAGTTCCTGCAAAACTATGTATCTGACAACTGGTATAAAGGTGGTGAGAGCAACTACTCTCTGTTGGGACGCGTAACGATGATGGCGAACTACAACAACAAGCAGAAGGTGAAGTGGGAGAATAAGCTGGAGATGCGATTGGGCTACCAGACTTCCAAGGGAGACTCGGTGCATTCGCTCAAGACATCCGACGACTTGATCCGATACACCAGCAAGTTGGGACTCCAGGCTTCCCGCAAATGGTATTATACCATCCAGATGGTGGCGCAGACGCAGTTTGCCCATGGTTACAAGAGTAATGACAAGAAGGTTTATTCCGATTTCTTCTCACCATTCAATCTGAACCTCTCTGTCGGTATGGATTATACGGTAGATTGGTTGAATCACAGGCTGAAGGGTAGTGCCCATCTGGCTCCTCTGGCGTTCAACTGGAAGTATGTGGGCCGTGAGGATCTTGCCACAAGATACGGTTTGAAGGAGGGACAGCATGGCATGACCGATTACGGTTCTGAGTGTACCTTCGATCTGACCTGGCAGGTGATGGAGAACCTGAAGTGGAAGACCCGTCTCTGGGGATACACTACTTACAAGCGTGCTGAGATTGAGTGGGAAAATACGATTACCTTCCAGTTCAATCGTTATATTTCATCGAATATCTTCCTCTATCCTCGTTTCGATGATGGAGCAAAGCGTAAGGATGATCAGAGCTATTGGCAGTTCAAGGAGTTCATGTCTATCGGATTCTCTTACTCATTCTAGCAAGAGATTGAGCATATATATGATAAAGGCTCGTTCCAAATCACTGGAACGAGCCTTTATCATATCTGTTAGAAGCGGAAGCAGACTTCTGCATCTGCCATGGAGTAATTGTGCTTGGCGAGGGTCTTGTCATTCACCAATGCATACTCGGTGAGGATGCTGATTCGCTTGCCGATGTGGAAGTTCAAACCTGCCTCATACTGCGTCTTCTGCATGTTGTTCTTGCCGTTAGGCTGATACATGTCGTAACGTGCCTTGATGTCGATTCGGCTGTTCTTTGGCAGCTGAGCCAATGGGGCGATGACGAGTCCGTAAACACCCTGAGCCTTATCGCCGATATTTGCATTCAGATTGCAGTCCTTGGCGTTGGCGTCGTTGAAGTTGGTGATGCTCTTGGCAAAAGCCTTTCCTGTGGAGTGGATATATTCGGAGCGAACGGTCCAGCCATCCTGCTTGTATTCGAATGAGAAGGCATAGCGGTTTTGGCTGAGCTTGCGAACGCCAGAGCGTTTCTGAATGTCGGCAGTATAGGAGGCATCATGCTCGTCGGTCCAGGTTCCCTTTCTTGCATAAGAACCGGTCCATCCGAAGGCACCGATGCGCATGCCGCTTACTGGCATTACCCATACACCTCCGATGATGTTCTTCTGATTATCAACGTCCTTTGTGTTGGTTCCCTGTCCGTTGAATACGCCCACCTGATAGTGCAGCAGGTTTCTGCCGTTGGCATTCTTGAGGAAATCACCCTGCAGCTGCAGACCGATGTCACGACCGTTGGAAGCATGCTCTCCGGCACGGTCACTGAAGCCAGCCAGCTTACTTACGTTCTGAGAGTATCCCATGAATCCCTGATCGATAGGGTGCATCGGATTCTCGAAGGTGAATGGGTTCTTGAACTGTCCTATCTTCACCTTGAAGTACTCGTACTTCTGCCACTCAGCAAACAGGTCCACCATTCTCGGGCTTGAACCGAGGTTGGAAGTATTGCCGTTAAACTGAATCTGGGTCTTCCAGTAGAAGTCGTCTGCAATGCGACCTTCTAAGGCGATACGGCCCATTCGGATGTTGAACGAGTTGGATTCAGCGTTCTTCTGTCCGCTATACTGATACTGGGTCATGCCATAACCCGACAGCTTTACGTTGCTCAACCACGAAGGCAATTCGATGGTCTGCTTCTTTTGGGCGCTGGCTGCGACCGTAGTCAAAGCCATGAGCGTCAGGATGATACCTTTTTTCATCTTAATTTCTATTTTGTTTTTAGGTTTATTTCTTTGCCGCAAGCTCCTCTGCAGTCAAGTCTTCCGCTTTAGCAGCTTCCAATGCGAGCTTTTCTGCCTCCTTGGCAGCCTTGGCTTCAGCTATCGCCTTTTCACGCTCTCTGCGCTCCTTCTTCTTCTGCTTGATTTCAGCGTCGCTGCGCTTCTCGAGCAATACCACGTTCTCTACGTGAGGAGTATGAGGGAACATATCAACTGGCTGAACAGCAGCTGCTTTGTAGTGGTCGTCCATCAGCTGCAGGTCGCGTGCCTGAGTAGCAGGGTTGCAGCTTACATATACGATGCGCTTTGGCGCTGCGTTCAGAATCACGTTCACTACATCAGGATGCATTCCGGCACGTGGAGGGTCAGTGATGATGACATCTGGGCGACCGTGCTGAGCGATAAAGTCATTGGTCAGGATATCCTTCATATCGCCTGCGTAGAAGAGGGTGTTCTCGATGTTGTTCACCTGGGAATTCACCTTGGCATCCTCGATAGCCTCTGGTACGTATTCGATACCGATGACCTTCTTTGCTTTGTGAGCCACGAAGTTGGCGATGGTTCCGGTACCGGTGTAGAGGTCGTAAACCAGCTCGTCGCCGGTAAGGTTGGCAAACTCGCGAGCCACGCAGTAGAGGTGGTAAGCCTGCTCGGTATTGGTCTGATAGAAACTCTTAGGACCTACCTTGAACTTCAGGTCTTCCATCAGCTCGAAGATGTGGTCGTTGCCCTTGAAGAGGCTGAGCTCCAGGTCGTTGATGGTATCGTTGCCCTTTTGGTTATCTACATACATGAGTGAGGTAATCTGAGGGAACTTGTCAGCCACCTGCTGCATCAGCTCCAAGGCTCTCTGCTCATCTCCCTCCTCATCGTAATGGAACTGGAATACGAGCATCCACTCGCCGGTGTTCGAATTGCGGATCATCATGTCGCGGAGCAAACCGTGCTGCTCACGAAGATCGTAGAAGGTATAGTTGTGAGAGTCTGCGTATTCGAAAACGAAGTTGCGGATTTCGTTGCAGAGGTCATCCATCAGCCAGCACTTCTTGATTGGATAAATCTTGTCGAAGGCACCGGTGATATGGAAACCGATGGCATTCTGGGCATGGCGTTCCTTGAGAGAAGTTACGGTATCATCTTTTTTCTGAGGGAGTTGAGCCAATTCTTCTGACGTAAACCAGCGCTTGTTGCTGCATCCGAACTCAATCTTGTTGCGGTACTCCTGGGTTTTCACGCTGCCCATGATAGGGCGGAATTCAGGGAGTTCGATCTTGCCGATGCGGGTGAGCTGGTCTTCCACCTGCTTCTGCTTCGCCTTGATCTGCTCCTCGTAAGGAAGGTTCTGCCATTTGCAACCGCCACAGATGCCGAAGTGTTCGCACATCGGTTCCTGTCTCACGTCGCTCTTCTTGATGAAGCGAACTACCTTCGCCTCGCAATACTTATGTTTTTTCTTAACTACCTGCAAATCTACTACATCGCCAGGCACGCAGAAAGGCACGAAGATGACCTGGTCATCTACGCGAGTGATGCACTTACCCTCGGCTGCTACAGCCTCGATGGTGATGTTCTCCAAGAGAGGTAATGGTTTACGTTTTCTTGCCATAATTCAAATTTGTTTTTTTATGGCTGCAAAGTTAATACATTTTTGTGAGAAATGAAAGAGTTGTCCCGGATTTTTTCAGTCTTTGTCCCGGATGTTGTGAGGTAGGAAGGAATGGAAGAAGGGGAAGATAGGAGGGGAATGGGGGAAGGAGAGGAAGGGAAAAGGTGAAAAAGTGAAAGTGAAAAGGTGAATGAGGTGAATGGTGAACGAGGTGAATTTGATGAAAATGGTGTATGCAGCGAATTGCAAAAAGGTCAAAAGGTCAAAAGTGACTTTTCGTAAAAAGACGAAGGGTTGATGACTGGCTCTTGAATATCGTTGATGACAGGTTCTTGTATATTCATGTTGAAGATTTCTTCTATATATAATTGTAGTACTTACGCGCGTACATTATTATATGGATTTTTAATAATTAATGGTATTTAATAATCTTAATCTTGGCATATTGATAATTATTATATGATATTTAGGATTCGTCTCATTTCTGTTCTTTGAAAAATCACATTCGTAAATTCGGCAGATTCACCCAATTCACCATTCACCACATTCACCTTTTCACTTTCACCTTCACTTTTTCACCTTCACTTTTTCACTTTCACCTTTTCGCTTTTGTCAAATGTGACTTTTGACCTTTTGACCTTTTGACCTTTTGCCCCTTTTGGATCTTCACCCATGCTCTCTCCCGATGTCCCCTTCGAACCCCAGTTCCAGGCGATTCCATCGCCTGTCCCTTTCCTCTCTCGATGCCCATTTTCCTACGTCGCGACGTAGCAATTCCTGCGTCCCGACGTAATAATTCCTGCGTCGCGACGTAGGAAAAAGAAGGCCTTGAAGGGAACTCAGCCCCTCAAACTGTCAGAATCTCTTTCTTTGCCAACTTATAATTTCCTCTCAATCGTTGCATATTGATAGTAGATTGTTAAAAATAGCCCCGTGTGTGCGACAACAGTGTGAAATGTAATCTCGAGATAGCAAAAAAGAGTATAAAAGTTTGGTGGTTTCAGAGAAATGTTGTATATTTGCATCATCAAAGTAGTTTGATAATAACTAGAATTATATAATATTTTTGAACCTATAACAAAATGAACGAAAAAAGAGTTTATACATTCGGTAATGGACAAGCCGAAGGTAATGCGAAGATGCGCGAAGTTCTTGGCGGTAAGGGTGCAAACCTCGCTGAGATGAATCTTATTGGTGTACCTGTTCCTCCAGGTTTCACCATCACAACCGATACATGTAATGAATATTATGAGGTAGGTGAGGAAAAAATCAAGGAACTTCTTCAGGATGAAGTAACTGCTGCTGTAGCTCATACAGAGGCTTTGATGAACTGCAAGTTCGGTTCCGTTGAGAATCCTCTCCTCGTTTCTGTACGTTCAGGTGCTCGCGCGTCTATGCCAGGTATGATGGATACAATCCTCAACCTTGGTTTGAATGATGAGGTGGCTGAGGGTATGGTCAAGAAGACCGGTAATCCTCATTTCGTTTACGATTCATATCGTCGTTTCGTACAGATGTACGGTGATGTTGTTATGGGTCTTAAGCCAGTTAACAAGGAAGACATCGATCCATTCGAGGCTATCATCGAAAAGGTGAAGGAAGAGCAGGGCGTTACTCTCGACAAGGACCTCTCTGTAGAGTCTCTCAAGAAGCTCGTTGAGCTCTTCAAGGCTGCTATCAAGGAGCAGACTGGTCAGGATTTCCCTACCAACCCTATCGAGCAGCTCTGGGGCGCTATCTGCGCAGTATTCCGTTCTTGGATGAACGAGCGCGCTATCCTTTACCGTAAGATGGAAGGTATTCCTGATGAGTGGGGTACAGCTGTTTCTGTCATGGCGATGGTATTCGGTAACATGGGCGAGACTTCTGCTACTGGTGTTTGCTTCTCTCGTGATGCAGGTAATGGTGAGAACCTCTTCAATGGTGAGTATCTTATCAATGCACAGGGTGAGGACGTAGTAGCTGGTATCCGTACACCACAGCAGATTACAAAGATCGGTTCTCAGCGCTGGGCTGAGCGTGCTGGCATCTCTGAGGAGGAGCGCATAGCTAAGTATCCTTCTATGGAAGAGGCTATGCCTGAGCTTTACAAGGAGCTCGATGCTCTCCAGGATAAGCTGGAGCACCACTATCACGATATGCAGGATATGGAGTTCACCGTACAGGAAGGCAAGCTCTGGTTCCTCCAGACCCGTAACGGTAAGCGTACAGGTACCGCTATGGTGAAGATTGCTATGGATCTCCTCCACGAGGGTATGATCGATGAGAAGACTGCTATCCTCCGCTGTGAGCCTCAGAAGCTCGATGAGCTCCTGCACCCAGTATTCGATAAGCTGGCTCTCTCTAAGGCTAAGGTCATCACTCAGGGTCTCCCTGCTTCTCCAGGTGCTGCCTGCGGTCAGATCGTATTCCACGCTGACGATGCTCAGGAGTGGCACGAGGACGGCAAGAAGGTCATCATGGTTCGTATCGAGACTTCTCCTGAAGACCTCGCTGGTATGTCTGCTGCTGAGGGTATCCTTACCGCTCGTGGTGGTATGACTTCTCACGCTGCCGTTGTAGCTCGTGGTATGGGTAAGTGCTGTGTATCAGGTGCTGGCTCTATCAATGTTGACTACAAGTCAAAGACTGTTGAGATCGAGGGCGTAGTTTACAAGGAGGGTGATTACATCTCTCTGAACGGTACTACAGGTCAGGTTTATGCTGGTCAGATCGAGACAAAGGCTGCAGAGCTTTCAGGCGACTTCAAGGAGCTGATGGACCTCTGCGACAAATATACAAAGATGGAGATCCGTACCAACGCAGATACTCCACATGATGCTGAGGTAGCTCGTGCATTCGGTGCTAAGGGTATCGGTTTGACACGTACAGAGCACATGTTCTTCGATGATCAGAAGATCGTTGCTATGCGTGAGATGATTCTGGCAGACTCTGTTGAGGGTCGTGAGAAGGCTCTTGCCAAGCTCCTCCCATATCAGAAGGCTGACTTCTACGGAATCTTGAAGGCTATGGATGGCTGCCACGTGAATATCCGCTTGCTCGACCCACCTCTCCACGAGTTCGTACCACACGATTTGGCTGGTCAGCAGACTATGGCTAAGGAGATGGGCGTAAGTGTTGAGGAAATCAAGAAGCGTGTGAACTCTTTGGCAGAGAACAACCCAATGCTCGGTCACCGTGGTTGCCGTCTCGGTATCACATTCCCTGAGATTACAGCTATGCAGACACGTGCCATCCTCGGCGCAGCTTGCGAGTTGAAGAAGGAGGGTTACAACCCATGCCCAGAAATCATGGTTCCTCTTATCGGTACTGTTCAGGAGCTCAAGCAGCAGAAGGCTATCATCCTCGCTACTTCTAAGGAAGTATTCATCGAGTACGGTGTAGAGGTAGAATTTGAGATTGGTACTATGATTGAGATTCCTCGTGCTGCTCTTACTGCAGGTCAGATTGCAGAGGAGGCTCAGTACTTCTCATTCGGTACTAACGACTTGACACAGATGACCTTCGGTTACTCTCGTGATGACATCGCTTCATTCCTCCCTGCATACATGGAGAAGAAGATTCTGAAGGTTGACCCATTCCAGGTTCTCGACCAGGAGGGTGTTGGTCAGCTCATCAAGATGGCTGTAGAGAATGGTCGCGCTACCCGTCCTAACCTCCGCACAGGTATCTGCGGTGAGCACGGTGGTGAGCCATCATCTGTTAAGTTCTGCGCTAAGGTTGGTATGAACTATGCTTCATGCTCTCCATTCCGTGTGCCTATCGCACGTTTGGCTGCGGCGCAGGCTGCTGTTGAGGAGTAATCCTCTCTTCTTTAGGAAGGCAGTACGATTAAAAGATTAGATAATTTGAGGGGGAAGTGTTTTGTCAGAAACACTTTCCTCTTTTTCGTTTTTTTAGCGATTATTGGATAGAAAAACAAGAAAAAACTTGCAGATTACAATTATTTTCTGTACTTTTGTCGGAAAATAGAGAAATATGACTGCAAGAGAAGATAGAGAAAAGGAAAAGTTTACCAAAGAAACTGTAGTAAAGTATTTCTTTGATATGAGTAAATCCACTTATACTATTATGGTTTTAGGTGGGTTGGCTGCATTATTTGGTATAGTTGAGACTAATGAAACTGGCACCATAAGTGCTATTTTGTTGGGCGTAGTGTTGTCTGCAGTCTTGTCTATTATTGGTTATGTAATTTCTAAACGTTAAGAGTATGAATACATTGGCTTTAACTTTTGCAATATGCTTAGTTCCTGCAACTGCATTTTTGATATGGCTCTTTACTCCTTGGGGAAAGAAATGGTCGAAGGAATTGTAAGAATGAAGAAGATGAAATATATAATGTTGGCTTGCTTGCTGACTGCAAGCCTGGGTGTCGGGGCCAAGTCGATGAAAGACCTGCTGGTTTCGATGCCTGATGAAGTTATGCCTTGTCTCAACAAGAACATGCGACTCGAATTTGCTGAGTTGCAGGAGATGGGAGTGAAGGCTGAAGTGAAGAATCTCCTGGAAGAGGTGAGCGTGATGGATACGCTGACCCAGGACTTCGTGCAGATCCGTGTGACCAAGGCTTCTACCTTGCAGATGAAGAAGTTGCCTGTGGAAAACGGAGATTCTGTGCTCTGTGTACTCAAGACTTTCGCTGGTCCCGAGAAGGAGAGTGAGCTCTATTTCTACAATCAGGATTGGAAGAAGATGGATGCTGTTCCCCTCTTGGATGGTAAGCGAATGGAGGATCTGGCAGAAAGCCTTATCCAGAAACCGGATACGATGAGCGAAACTCGATTTTCAGAACTGAAGGCGATGATAGAACCGAGAATGGTGAGTGCCTTGCTTTTGCAGAACGAAAACTCGCTGGTTGTACGCCTGTCTTTGCCATTGCTCTCTGCTGAAGATAAAAAGGCAGTTAGTGCAATAAAAGTGCAAAGAAGCTTTAATTGGAATGGGAAAATCTTTAAATAGAGTTAAAACTCTGTAGGTTTTTGCAATAAAATATGGAAAGTTGCAGGATTATTTGTAATTTTGCAGCGTGTTTTTCATGGTATTAGATTATTAAGGTTAATAAAAGATTGGTTGTCGGGAGACAATCAATTTTTTTTTGCCCTTTGCTTTTCTCTTCGTCCGATGACCGGTGGTTCTGGACGTATGGGGTGTTTTAGACGTGTGGGTTGTTTAGAAGATAAACAACCCGATGATTCCACAGATGAAAAGCAGCAGAATTGGATTCGCTTTTCTTACTTTGGTAAAGTAGAATGCACCCAGGAACACTGCTACGCTGGCACCGAAAGCAAATGGATTTTCTGTTGGTGATCCAAAATTCTCCTTGTTCATCAAGAGCACAGCAGCTGCGGCAATCAATCCGATGATGGCAGGGCGAAGACCGGCGAAGATATCCTTCACAATCTTGGAATCCTTGTGAGTTATCAGATAACGGCTGATGAGAATCATGATGATGAATGGCAGCCACATGATGGAAAGTGATGCCAGGAAGGAGCCCAGCCAGGCTACCCAGACAGGATAACCCGCATGGAGACAGGATGTGTAGCCTACATAAGTGGCGCAGTTAATGCCGATAGGTCCCGGCGTGGATTGACTGATTGCCACGATATCCGTAAACTCGGCATTGGTGAGCCAATGGTTCTTTACTACTGTTTCGTTGTGAATGAGCGACAACATCGCATATCCACCACCAAAATTAAATGTACCAATCTTGGTAAATATGATAAATAACTTCAGAAATAGCATATCTTTACTTTGAACTTTATGATTAGCTTTGCTTCTTGTACTTGCCGTAAAGCCAGCCGAGCACGCCGGCTGCTATGAGAATATAGATAGGTGAGATGCCGAATGCAGCAATCAGCGCACAACATACAAACGGAATCCAGATATTGTAGCGGTTGATGTTCGCCGTCTTTGCCATCTTGAAGCAAGGAGTCGCAATCAGCGCCACCACGGCAGGGCGAACGCCGGCAAAGAACTTGCCCACCCAGTAATTATCCTTAAACTGCTGGAAGAACATGGCGATGATGAGGATGGCGATGATAGAAGGCAAGGCGATGCCTACCGCACCCACGATGCCGCCCCATACACCCTTCGTCTTGTAGCCGATATGGCTCGCCATATCAATGGCGAAGATGCCCGGGGTAGTTTGAGCCACCACCATGATGTCCATAAATTCCTGTTTATCCATCCATCTGTTCTTATCCACGAATTCTCTCTCCATGATAGGTATCATGGCGTAGCCTCCACCTAGCGTAAAGGCACCAATCTTATTACACGTTAGGAAAAACTTTAATAACATTTTATCTTTTGTTTTGATTTCGCCTGCAAAATTACATATTATTTGTTAAATAAACTAGCTTTTTGGCGGATATTCTTAAAAAATCTGCGTTCTTTAAGAGATTTTGTGTATCTTTGCAGGATATAATCTGCAATGGCGCATCCCTTGAAAAGGAGGACATAGCAGACAGAAAAAGAAAATTAAAACCATAAGGAAATATAAGAATATGAATCTAAAAGTTCGCTTGGCGCTGATGAACTTCCTGGAGTTCGCAGTTTGGGGAGCCTATCTCACATCTATGGGCAACTATCTCGGCAAGGCCGGAATGGGTGCTGAAATCTCCTGGTTCTATACCATCCAGGGTATAGTATCTATCTTCATGCCTACATTGATGGGTATTGTTGCTGACAAGTATGTGCAGCCGCAACGCCTCTTGGGTTATTGCCATCTTCTGGCTGGTTTGTCGATGATAGCTCTTTTCCTGATGGGAGAGGCGAGTGCTACTCCTAACGAGGCTGTCTTCATGGCGGTCTATACCTTCAGCGTAGCTTTCTATATGCCAACGCTGGCGCTGTCGAATACTTCGGCGTTCACCATCCTGAAGAATCATGGACTCGATACCGTGAAGGATTTCCCGCCAATCCGCGTCTTCGGTACCGTAGGATTCATCCTTACCATGTGGATTGTCAACTGTGCTACCTGGGATAACGGTTCGTTTATGTTCCTCTTTACCGAGAATGCACATAAGTTCCAATACACCCACTTCCAGTTCCTGGTATCTGGATTGTTGGGCATCGTTCTCTTCCTCTACTGCTTCAGTCTGCCACAGTGCCCATTGGTGAAGAAGGAGGCACGCAGCTGGGTAGAGACCTGGGGCTTCGATTCCTTCAAGCTCTTCAAGAGCCGCGAGATGGCGATGTTCTTCATCTTCTCAGGCTTGCTGGGTATGAGTCTGCAGGTAACCAATGGTTATGCTACTCCGTTCATCACCAGTTTCAAGGGCGATCCTTCCATGCTCGATACCTTTGCAGCCAATAATGCCACTCTCCTGGTATCTATCTCCCAGGTGGCAGAGGCACTCTGCATTCTCCTGATTCCATACTTTCTCAAGCGTTATGGTATCAAGATCGTGATGCTCATCGCCATGTTTGCATGGGTGTTCCGCTTCGGATTCTTCGGATTGGGTAACCCTGCTTTCCCAGGCGTAACCCTCTTCATACTCTCATGCATCGTCTATGGTGTGGCATTCGATTTCTTCAATGTGTCGGGTGGACTGTTCGTAGATCAGAAGTGCGAGCCTAAGGTGCGTGCTTCTGCTCAGGGACTTTTCATGCTGATGACCAATGGCTTGGGAGCCTCTATTGGCACAATTCTTGCAGGACAGGTAATCAACCATTATTGTCATTGGGAGAATGGATATTTGATGGGCGATTGGCAGACTTGCTGGTTTATCTTCGCAGGTTATGCACTTGTGGTCGGTGTAGCCTTCGCCGTATTGTTTAGACCAAAGAAAGGATAATGAAAATGGAAAAAATAAAATTAGTTTATCAGGGAGCTTTCGCAATTCCTGATGCTGAGGAGGCTTGTGTTGTTACTCTTACTGATGTCCAGGAGGTACGTGCACTCTCCATCGTAACAGATAAGCCGATGGCTAATGAAATCAAGTTTCATCAGCTTGATAAGGATGTAAAACATCCGCATCTGGTAGATGTGTTGGCTAAGATGATTTGCGAACAGGGTCCTCAAGCCTATCATGTTGTTTTCGAGGCTAATGGAAACATCGGGCCTAAGGCAAAACTGGTAAATGCTACATCAGGATCAGAGTATTCTCTTCCACAGGATGAGGCTATCCTGCTGGCGGTAGCTGCAGGTCTGGAGATCTTTACCAATATGGATGTGCTTCAGAATTTTTCTACACCTTTCAGCAAGAATGTGATGAGTGTGGCGCTTCCTATCGTGGGATTGCCGGATTCACTTCTCAAGAAGGCACTGGAGAAAGCGGTAGAAGAAGAAAACTACGAGGGAGCTTCCTTTATCCGTGATGAGATGAAGCGCCGACAGGAAGAAAAGGATGAAAAAGACTTGACTGATAGATAATTGATAACGAATGAAAGAGGTTAGATATTTCTATGTGCCGGATGCGGCAAACCAGGTGGAATTGCCTGCTGAGGAGGCTACCCATGCGCTGAGAGTGTTGCGACTGAAGGGTGGTGATGAGATTTTCCTCATGGATGGGGAAGGATCTTTCTACCGTGCAGAGGTGACAGCTGCCTCCAGCAAGCGCTGTCTTTATGAAATCAAGGAGAATATGCCTCAAAAGCGTGCGTGGAAGGGGCATATCCATCTTGCCATTGCTCCTACCAAGATGATGGAGCGTATTGAGTGGATGGCTGAGAAGGCTACGGAGATAGGATTCGATGAACTCTCTTTCCTTAATTGTCAATTTTCTGAACGAAAGGTTGTGAAGACTCCTAGAATAGATAAGATTGTCATCTCTGCCGTGAAGCAGAGTCATAAGGCGTGGAAACCGGTAGTGAATGAGCTGGAGAGCTTCAAGGAGTTTATCCAGACTCCTCGTCCGGGCCGCAAGTTTATCTGTCATTGCTACGAAGAAGTAGAGAAGAAGGATTTCTTCCAGGAAATCTCGTCATTATCTAATGATGCTGATGGCAAGGACGCAGCATCTCAATCTTCAGTTGATAACAAGGACGCAGCATCCTCTTCTTCATCTGCTGATATCACTGTATTGGTAGGCCCAGAAGGCGATTTCTCTATAGATGAAGTTCGTCTTGCCTTGGCGAATGGTTATGAGAGCGTATCGCTGGGAACCAGCCGGCTTCGTACAGAAACGGCGGGACTTGTAGCTGTTCACATGGCGCATATTGCAAGAAGAATATAAGAAGATAATATGAGTGTTAGTGTGATGAAAAGATTGTATAAGAATTTGGTTTTGAAGAGCTTGGCACTTCTCGTTGTAGTGTTAAGCTCATGCTCAGGCAGCGATTACCTCAATGCCATTCCTAAGAAAAGTACAGCCCTTATCTCGGTGGATTTGCAGCAGATGGCTTCCGATAAGAATGCGGAGGACAAGGCTGGTATGCTCAAGTCTCTGCTCCATGTAGATGATGTAGATAAGTGTGGCATCGATATCTCTGAAAAACTTTATCTCTTCGAGAGTGCCGATGGTAACCTCGGTCTCTGTGCCAAGGTGAGCGATGAGGGGGATGTGGAAGACTGGCTTGCCTCGCTTGCCAAGAAGCGCATTGCTTCGGAAGTGAAGGAGCGCAAAGGTTTTCATTTCGCAGTATTGAAGGATTCATGGCTCGTCGGCTTCTCCGGTCAGGCGCTCCTCGTGATGGGTCCTGTTGTCGCTGATGCCCAGGCTCAGCTCCAGCAACAGATGGTAAAATATCTTAAAGCTGAAGAGGAGAATGGCATCACCGTTTCTCCTATGTTCGAGCGTCTGCAAACCATCTCTTCTCCTATGGCAATGGTAGCTCAGGCACAGGCTTTGCCAGAGAAGTTCGTAGCTCCATTTACCCTGGGTGCTCCTAAGGATACCGATCCTTCGCAGGTGGTTATCGCTGCCGATATGGAGGTAAAGAATGGCATCCTGCAGGTTCAGGGTGAGACTTTCTCCTTTAATGAAACCATCGACAAGGCGTTGCAGAAGGCGGCACAAAACTACCGTCCTATCAAGGGCAGTTATGTGAAATCGATGCCGGACGATGCCTTGGCGGGTATCTTCATGAACGTAAATGGCGAACAGTTCCTGCCGATGATGCAGAGCAACCGCAGTCTTCAGACTCTCCTGATGGGTATCAACCAGGCGGTGGATATGGATAACATCATGCGAAGCGTAGATGGCGATATGGCCATCGTCTTGCCTACCTTGGGTGATGCAGACCTGAAGATGATGATGGCTGCTAAGTTGGCGCATAGCAAGTGGTTGGGTGATGTAGATTACTGGAAGACTTCATGTCCTGCCGGTGCCAAGATAGCAAACTGGGGTAAGAATTCCTATTTCTATACCGATGGCAAGACTTCCTTCTATTTCGGCGTAACCGATGATAAGCAGTTCTTCAGCGGCAGCGATGAGCTGACGGCTCAGTATGCGGTGAAGCCAAGCAATCATCCGATAGATTCCAAGATCCAGAAGCTTATCGTGGGACAGAAGCTGGCGATGGTCATCAATCTCGCCAAGAGTTCTGATGGCAGCGGCACAGGCAAGGATGATGCCATCTCAACGGTTACCGGTCTGCTAGCCCCAGTCTTTGGCAATCTTACTTCTGTGGTTTATACTTTAAAGTAAAAAGATAAAACATTAAATAAAAAAACAAAGTGGAAAAGATTCAGCTTCATTCCGTTCTTCCTCAGGTTTTCGCCCAGCGTGAAGACCTGCATTCGGAGATATGGAAGCAGGATGTTACCTTCGAGAAAGGTCATCTCTATCTGGTAGAGGCTGAGAGTGGTAGCGGAAAGAGTACTTTCTGCAGCTACGTGCTCGGCTATCGTCACGACTACAGCGGAAGTGTGATGTTTGATAATGATGTTACCGCCAATTATAAGGTTTCCGATTGGGTTGAGATGCGAAAGCGTCATATCAGTCATCTCTTTCAGGAACTCCGTCTCTTCCCAGAGCTTACGGCGATGGAGAATGTAGAGATCAAGAACAAGATTACCGGTTTCAAGAGCCGCGAGCAGATCCTGCAGTGGTTTGATATGCTTGGTATCGCCGACAAGGTGGATGCCAAGGTAGGGAAGATGTCGTTCGGTCAGCAGCAGCGTGTAGCGATGATGCGTGCCCTCTGCCAGCCTTTCGATTTCATTCTTGCAGATGAGCCGATCAGTCACCTTGACGACAACAACTCCCGCATCATGGGCGAAATCATGATGAAGGAGGCGAAGGAGCAGGGGGCTGGCGTCATCGTGACCAGTATCGGTAAGCACATGGACTTAAACTATGAACATATATTTAGATTATGAATCTGGTTTGGAAGTTACTTCGTCAGCATATCAGCATACCTCAGTTTGCAGGCTTTGCCTTTGCCAACCTCTTCGGTATGCTCATCGTACTTTTCGGTTTTCAGTTTTATCAGGATGTGCTGCCTGTCTTCACCCAGCAAGACAGTTTTATGAAAGCCGACTATCTCATCATGAGCAAGAAAATAGGTATGGGCAATACCATCAGCGGCCGCTCCAATACCTTTTCGGGAGCTGAGATGGATGATGTCAGCGACCAGAAGTTCGTGAAGAAGATAGGCAAGTTTACCTCTACCGAGTACAAGGTAGATGCGCAGATGAGCGTAAATGGTGTGAATGTATTAAACAGTGAGCTTTTCTTCGAGAGTGTTCCTGATGGTTTCGTGGATGTTCCGCTCAAGGATTGGAAATACACACCCGGTGAGAAGGTGGTGCCAATCATCCTCCCGCGTACCTATATTAATATGTATAACTTCGGATTCGCCCAAAGTCATTCGCTCCCTAAGATCAGCGATGGACTGATGGGAATGATCGATTTCAACATCTGCATACAGGCAGGTGGCAAGAAAGAACTGTTCAAGGGAAAGGTCATCGGATTCTCATCCCGTCTCAACACCATTCTCGTGCCACAGGCATTCATGGATTGGAGCAACCAGGAGTTTGCGCCTAACCAGAAGAGCGATCCTACCCGTCTGATCGTAGAGGTAGGCAATCCGGGCGACGAGAACATCACCAAATATCTTGATGACAACGGTTATGAAGTAGAGACCGATAAGCTCGATGCCGAGAAAACCACCTATTTCCTCCGTATGATGGTATCGATGGTGATGATTATCGGTCTTGTGATTTCCGTTCTGAGTTTCTATATCCTGATGCTCAGCATCTATCTCCTGGTGCAGAAGAACTCTTCCAAGTTGGAGAATCTGCTCCTGATAGGTTACAGTCCGGGCAATGTAGCGAAGCCCTATCAGGTGCTCACCATCTCTCTGAACATCGTGGTACTGGTCATCGCCTGGCTCATCCTCTTCTTCCTGCGAGGATACTATATGGATTTCATCGAAGCACTCTTCCCTGACATCGAAGAGGGAACGATGTTTCCAGCCATAGCCTTAGGCTTTGCCCTCTTCCTTGTGGTTTCGGTTCTGAATATAGTAGCCATCCGTCGCAAGGTAATGAGTATCTGGCAGCGAAAGGAGTAAGCGCCCATACCCCCGTTCCAGGCGATTCCATCGCCTGTCCAAAGAGAAGAGTCCCCCTCCGCCACCCTCAAAAAAACTATAAGCAAACACCCCTTATTAATAACAATTTAAAGAAAATCTGCGTTATTTGCTTAACGCAGATTTTTTTTGTGTTATAAAACATCATTTTTAATGCAGATGTAACATTTATATCGATTTTTTTGTTTATATTTGCACTCGAAATCAATATTAAGGGAATGTTTCCCGGTATTATTAATTAATTTTTAGAAAAAAGGTATGCAGAAAAGATTGCATTTATTAATGGCTTTGCTGGCCTTTATGGTTACTACAGCCATGGCACAGATTACTACTTCTGGTTTAAGTGGTTCTGTGACTGCAAGTGGTGAAGACGTGATTGGCGCAACGATTGAGGCCGTTCACGTTCCTTCTGGAACTCGTTACAAAGCTGTAACCAACATTGATGGTATGTTCACTATCAATGGTATGCGTGTCGGCGGTCCTTACGAAGTCAAGATCAGCTACATCGGCTACAAGACTAAGGTCGTAAAGAACGTCACCCTTCAGCTTGGTGAAACTTACAACTTGAAAGAAACTCTTGATGAGGATGCTAAGCAGCTTGGCGAAGTTGTAGTAGTAGCAAAGGGTTCCAAGTTCAGTGTAGAGAAGACTGGTGCTTCTACCAACATCTCTAATGCACAGATTGCTAACATGCCAACTGTTAGCCGTAGCATTACAGATATCACCCGTCTTTCTCCTTATGGTGGAAACGGAATGTCATTCGCCGGTGCTGATGGCCGTACAGCTAACTTCACTGTGGATGGTGCAAACTTCAACAACAACTTCGGTTTGAGCTCAAAGCTTCCTGGTGGTGGTGCTCCTATCTCTCTGGATGCTATCGAGGAAATGCAGGTTGTTATTTCTCCTTATGATGTTCGTCAGACTAACTTCGTAGGTGGTGGTGTCAATGCGATTACCAAGTCTGGTACCAACAACTTCAAGGGTAGCGCTTATGTATATCACAAGAATGAGAACATGCGTGGTGATGCTATCGAGCGTGAGCAGATTTCTGGTGCACGTGAGAAGGATCAGCAGACTACTTGGGGTTTCTCCCTCGGTGGTCCTATCATCAAGAACAAGTTGTTCTTCTTCGCTAATGGTGAAATGGTCAAGACTCCTACAGTGGTAAACCGCTGGAGAGGTTCTGAGGATGGTATCGGTGATGCTGAGAACTATATCTCTCGTACCAAGCTTGCTGATTTGGAGAGAGTTTCTAAGTTCGTAAAGGATAAGTATGGTTACGATACTGGTTCATGGACCAACTTCCCTGCAGACGAGAGCAACTACAAGCTTCTCTTCCGTGTGGACTGGAACATCACAGACAAGCATCACTTGGCTGTACGCTACAACTATACCAAGAACCGTTCTTGGCAGGCTCCTAACGCATCATCTATGGATGGTGGTACACGTGCATCTGGTAGCCGTATGTCTCAGTACTCTATGTCATTTGCCAACAGTATGTATGCCAATGACAACCTCGTAAACTCTTGGACTGTTGACTTGAACAGCCGTTTCACAGATAATCTGTCTAACCAGTTCCTGTTCACATACTCTAAGCTGGATGATAGCCGTTACACCAATTCTTCTGAGTTCCCATTCATCGATATCCTCGATGGCGGACAGAAGAGCGTAGATGGAACTGCTGATGCTGATGGTACCAACAACTACATGGCTCTGGGTTATGAGTTGTTTACTTGGAACAATGCCGTACACAATACTGTATGGAATATCAAGGATGACGTAACTTACTATCTCGGTAAGCACAAGATCATCGCTGGTCTCAACTTCGAGCACCAGATGGCAGACAATGCTTATCAGCGTAATGGTTCAGGTTACTATCGTTACAAGAGTCTCAACGACTTCCTGAATGGAGCTGCTCCTGAGATTGTATGTTTGACCTATGGTTATGGTGGCAACAACAATCCTGCTGCCCGTGTACAGTATAACAAGGCTGGTATCTATGCTCAGGATGAGTGGCAGATGACTCCTCAGTTCAAGTTGACCTATGGTCTTCGTCTGGATGGTCTGTTCTTCAACAATTCAGATTTGATGACTAATAATAGGATTCTCCAAGAAGATTACAATGGTCGTCACATCGACTCAGGTAAGTGGCCAAATAGCTCCTTGACTGTATCTCCTCGTATCGGTTTCGTATATGATGTATTTGGTGACAAGACTTTGAAGTTCCGTGGTGGTACAGGTTTCTTCCAGGGCCGTTTGCCATTGGTATTCTTCACCAACTTGCCAACCAACTCTGGTATGGTACAGTATCAGGCAAATATCAATGCAACATCAAAGAATCCTCTTACAGGTGAGAAGAAGACAGATATGAACCAGTTTGCTGGTGGTCTTGTTGTTGATAAGGATGGTAAGCCAACAGCTGCAGCTCTCCGTGACAAGTTGATTTCTATGGGTTACCCAGAGAACATCACTCCAGAAGATGGTTCACTTCCTTCTGCTATCTCTGCTGTAGATAGAAATTTC
The DNA here is from genome assembly GCA_900544825.1 of uncultured Prevotella sp. Taxonomy (GTDB): domain Bacteria; phylum Bacteroidota; class Bacteroidia; order Bacteroidales; family Bacteroidaceae; genus Prevotella. Next base: position 91,516 of record UQWP01000001.1, read on the forward strand.
AAGTTGCCACAGGTATGGAAGACATCTTTCGCTGTAGATTATCAGATTCCTGTGTCATTCCCAATGTCAGTTTCTGTTGAGGGTATCTTCAACAAGACATTGAATGCTGCTACATTGACCGACTGGAGCGTACAGGATGCCAAGGGCTTCCCACGTTTCAATGGTGCAGACAACCGCCCTGTATATCCTAAGGGATCTTCAGTAGGTACTCATGCTTATGTACTTGAGAACACAAGCCGTGGTTACGGTTGGTCATTCTCTGCACAGGTAAATGCTCAGCCATGGGAATGGTTGAACTTGATGGCTGCCTATACTCATACTGTATCTAAGGAGGTTACATCACTTCCTGGATCTAACGCATCTTCTGTATTGAACTACATCTCTACAGTATATGGTCCTAACAACATCAAGTTGCACAACGGACAGAATGTAACTCCTGATCGTGTCATTGCTTCTGCAACTATCCACGACAAGAGCAACAACCACTACAGCTTCATCTATGAGGCATGGCGTGGTGGTTACAACTACTCTTACATGACTGTAAACGATATCAATAATGATGGTTACAACTATGATGCTCTCTACATCCCAACCGACAAGCAGGTAGCTGACAATGAGTTCCGCTTCAAGTCAGAGGATGATAAGACCCGCTTCATGGATTATGTACATGCCAACAGCTACCTGAAGAATCATCAGGGTGAGTATGCAGAGGCTTACAGCCTTTACAACCCTTGGGTACATCGTATCGACTTCAGCTACAAGCACGACTTCAAGTTTGATGTGGCTGGTCATACCAATACTCTTCAGTTGAGCTTCGATATGAAGAACGTACTCAACTTCTTCAACTCTAGCTGGGGTGTCATGAAGTACTTGAACCCTGAGATTGGTTCAGATCCACGTATCTTGCGTTACGAGGGTCAGGATGCAGAGGGTTATGCAACCTTCTCTACTCCAAAGTCAATCAATGGTAACACCAAGACTTTCGTACCAAATCATGCTATCGGTCAGTGCTGGTATGCATCAGTGGGTCTCCGTTACATCTTCTAATTAATAAAGTATCGAAATTATGAAATTTAAATATTTATTCATCGCATTGATCGCCGTAGCAGGCTTCTTTGCAAGTTGTAGCGATGATAAGGACTTAGGTCAGCTTGATGGCATTCAGCTTTCTCAGTCATCTCTCTCTATTCCAGTAGAGGGTGGAAAGGTTGAATTTGATGTTACTTCTGCTGCTGACTGGAAGTTTGTTACCAATGACAAGAAGGGCAATCCTGTGGATTCTATTCCTGCCTGGATTTCTTCTTCTTGCACGAGCGGTAGTGCTGGTACAACTCATGTTGTTTTCAATGCTGCTGCTACAAAGGGTGCTAACAACAGTACCTTCAAGTTGGTAAGTGGTGCATATACTCAGTATATCACTGTAATCCAGGGTGTATTGAATCCTCCATTCTCTACCTGTGCTGAAATTCTGGCAGGTAATGATGGTGAGACTTATAAGGTGAAGGGTACGCTCACCAGGCTTTCTAATACTCAGTATGGTAACTGGTATATCAATGATGGTACTGGTGAAGTGTATGTTTATGGTACACTTGATGCCAATGGTAGTGAGAAGAACTTCGCTAGCTTGAAGCTGGAGGAGGGTGATGAGGTTACCATCCAGGGTCCAAGAGAGACTTACAAGGGTACTCCTCAGTTGAAGAACGTAACCGTTTTGAGCTATACCAAGTCTTTGATCAAGGTTGAAGAACTCGATAAGGATACCTTGAATAAGGCTGGTGAGGACTTCAAGGTTACCTTGACTGTAAAGGGTGAAGGCGTAACTGTTGACATCCCTGAGGCTGACCAGAGCTGGTTGTCTGTAAAGGGTATCGTTACAAGCGGTACAAAGGCAGAGATTACATTCCATGCCAATGCCAATGCCGGTGGTGCTCGTTCTTCTAGCATCGGTTTCATTTCTACCAAGGGTAAGCAGAGCTCTACTGTTACTGCTGCAGTTTATCAGTTGGGTTCTATCATTGAGTGCCCTATTGCTGACTTCAACAAGGCAGAAGCAGGTTCTACCGTTTATCGTCTGACTGGTGTCATTACTAAGGTTGCTAATGCAACATATGGTAATTGCTACATCAAGGATGCTACTGGCGAAACATACGTTTATGGTATCGGTGTCAAGGGCGACTTCGAGAAGAAGGGCTTGAAGGTAGGTGACGTCGTTACACTTACTGGTGTGAAGGATATCTATAATGGTACAGGTCAGATGAAGAAAGCAACTTTGGAGGATGTGAAGGTAGTAACCAAGATTTCTGTAGCTGACTTCCTGACTAAGAAAGATGACGAAAACGTTTATTACATGTTGGAAGGTACCATTACAGAGTTTGCCGGTCAGAAGAATGATTTGAAGACATACGGTAACTTCGGTTTGACTGATAAAACTGGTTCTGCTTACGTCTATGGCTTGACAGCAGGCTGGGGAGGTGAAGGCAAGAAGGCTGGTGAACTTGGCTTGAACTTTGGTGATAAGATTACCATCATTGGCTATCATACATCTTACAAGGGCAATCCTCAGGTAGGTGGTGCATTCCTCTTCTCTAAGGGTGAATAAACTGATAAGTAAGTTTAATAAATAGATAAGGTTAAGCGAGAATGTTACTGAATAGGTGATGTTCTCGCTTTTCAATTGTAGTTATGAAGACAAAATGGTTTTATCTTCTTTCCTTGAGTTTCCTCCTGGCTTTCTCTGCGTGCAGTAGCGACGGAGATGACCAGGGCTCGCGAAAGATTCGAATGCGAATAAGAATGTAGTTTCTGCTTCTGTTCCAACAGAAGCAACAGGGTTGTAATTCCCTAAGATTGTGGCGAATGGTACCTCTAGAAATGTGGTGCTCGTTCGCAGAACGGCTGACTATGGCGTTACCTATTCCACTTACTACGATTTGGATAAGAAGTCGCCAAGATGGTGCTGCTATCAGGTCTGCCAGTCTAATAATAAGAAAAACTGGACTAGAAAGCAGTGGAAAGGTGCCACCTGGATGGGTAAGAAATGGAGTGGGGAGCCGTTCCAGAAAGACCCGGATGTAGATGCTGATTGCCAGCCACCGGTTAGCAATGAGTTTAGCAAAAGTGGATATGATCGTGGTCACATCGTGGCTTCTGAGGATAGAGTTTACAGTCAGGATGCCAATGGACAGACCTTCTATATGACCAACATGTTTCCCCAGATGCATGATTTCAATGCCGGTATCTGGGAAGATATGGAGAAGCTGATCCGTAATTTCCTTACCTACGATATGAGTACCCAAGCATCTCATGCCAAAGACACGCTTTATGTGTGCAAAGGTGGTACCATTGATTCTTCTGATAAGATTTTGAATCATACGAAGAATGGTTATATCGTTCCGAAGTATTTCTTCTGTGCGGTTCTTCTGAAGAATGCCAAAGGTTATCAGGCTATCGGCTTCTGGTTCCGCCACAGCGCTTACGGTTCATCTGAAACGGTTAAGGGTCATGTGGTCAATATCAAGAGGCTGGAAGAGCTGACGGGACTCGATTTCTTCTGCAATCTTCCGGATGATATTGAGAGAAGCATAGAAAATGCTTCTTCTGATCCGAATACGGTTAAGGAAAAGTGGGGGATTCTAATCATTTCTCTTGTTGTATGCAATAAGAAAGAATCCGTATATGAAAAAGGGTGCGTCATCAATCCGTGACGCACCCTTTTAATTTATATGATACCAGTTGGATATTAGAACAGTTGGGCGAAAGCCTCGGCTGTCTTGCCTGTATAGGTTACCATCTCTGTAACTGGCTGGTAGCCGAAATCCTTGAAGGCAAGGAGCTGGGTGGCTACAAACTGATGGTCGTCAGAGAGGCACGCCTGCAGCTTCATATTACCCATGCTGATGGCTGATACCGGGAACTTCTTTATAGAAGATTCTACCTCGCTAGGGGCAGAGTTAAGGATGTTGAGGAGCTTCTTGCCATCCTCTGCTGAATATTCCTTCTCCTTGATCTTGATAGCACTGTTGGTTGGTTTGTAGATCAACTTGATGGTCAAACCCATGAAACCCTTCTTTACCTGTACATCGTCGAGTGCCAATACTTCCGCACCCATATCTAAATGATTAATCTTTGCCATAATCTTATTTCTTCTTTAAATATATATATATATATCTGTTTTTTTGTAATTGAAAATAATAACCGTATGCAATGCTTCAATGAGCCTTGCAGACATAACTATACTGTAAGCCTTCTCTACTGGGAATGCTTACACCTTATAATATATAAAAAGAAGAACTAACAGATGAGATGCCGCAGGCAAATGACATAATACTTGCTGGCGACATCAAAGTGGATAGGGGCGGTTTCCTGACGGAAAGGCTCCTTCGCACCTTCTATGACTGATAAAAGGGATGATAAAAAACGGATTCTATTGGTTAGCAATCTACTGCTTGCAGATGGGTTGCCATATATATTGCCACTTGGCAATAAACGCTGTGGACGACTGCTGCATACTCGATAGGCGGCATTGGATGCATCTTCCAGCTGGGCATCCTGCTCCTGCTGGTGAGGTGTAACTTTGGCAAGTCTATCCTTCGTATGGCTGGCTTCTGTTGCGTATGCTCCCTCTTTCTGTTGCGTAGCATCAGCAGCTTCAACAGCTAAAGAATCCTGATGAGATAAAGAAATAGAAGCAGCAGATACCTCTCCATAGCCTGAGAAGACCATGGACATCAGAAAAATGATGTAGAGTATCAACTGCTTCATATTTGATATTTGATGGTGCCGGGAATCTCCCGACACCGTTTTTTAAAATAATTAATAACTTCTTGCGATGATAACGCGAGCTACGGCAGGCTTGCCGCTCACCATATCAACACCTGGAGTCTGCTCGTAAGCGAATGGCACGCAACGGATGGTAGCCTGAGTCTCCTCCTTGATCTTTGCCTCGGTCTCGGCTGTACCGTCCCAGTGGCAGAGGAAGAAACCGCCATTCTTTACACGCTCCTTGAACTCCTCGTAGTTATCGCACTCATATACGTGAGCATCACGGTAAGCACGAGCCTTCTCGAAGATGTTCTTCTGGATGTCTTCCAACATATCCTTCACGCGCTCTACGATGCCGTCGAAGCTTACATTCTCCTTCTCCAAAGTATCACGACGCATGATCTCGATGGTGTTGTTCTCCAAGTCACGGCCACCCATTGCGAGACGAACAGGTACACCCTTCAACTCGTAGTCAGCAAACTTGAAGCCAGGACGCTTAGCTGTGTTGTCATCATACTTCACGCTGATGCCCAACTCGCGGAGCTGGTCGATAACAGGCTGCAGCTTGGCAGTAATCTGAGCCAACTGCTCCTCGCCCTTGTTGATAGGAATGATAACCACCTGGATAGGAGCCAGCTTTGGAGGCAATACCAGACCGTTGTCATCGCTGTGAACCATGATGAGGGCACCCATCAGTCGGGTAGAAACACCCCAAGAAGTAGCCCATACATACTCAGGCTTGTTCTCCTTGTTCAGATAGGTAACGTCGAAGCTCTTGGCGAAGTTCTGACCCAGGAAGTGGGAAGTACCGCTCTGGAGAGCCTTGCCATCCTGCATCATTGCCTCGATGGTATAAGTGTTCAAGGCACCGGCGAAACGCTCAGTCTCACTCTTCACACCCTGCAATACAGGTACACCCATATACTTCTCGGCGAACTCAGCATATACCTTCAGCATCTCCTGAGCCTTTGCCTCAGCCTCTTCCTTGGTAGCATGAGCGGTATGACCCTCCTGCCAGAGGAACTCAGAAGTACGGAGGAATGGACGGGTACGCATCTCCCAACGCATCACGTTACACCACTGGTTGCAGAGGATAGGGAGATCACGCCATGAATGGATCCAGTTCTTATAGGTATTCCAGATGATGGTCTCTGAAGTAGGGCGGATGATCAGCTCCTCATCGAGCTTGGCATTAGGATCCACCTCAACCTCTGTGCCATCCTCTGTAGAACGAAGACGATAGTGAGTAACCACAGCACACTCCTTGGCGAAACCTGCCACGTGCTCAGCCTCACGAGAGAAGAAGCTCTTCGGGATGAGGAGAGGGAAGTATGCATTCTGTACACCTGTCTGCTTAAACATCTTGTCGAGCTGCTGCTGCATCTTTTCCCAGATTGCGTAGCCGTATGGTTTGATGATCATACAACCACGAACTGGTGACAACTCTGCGAGGTCAGCCTTTACTACCAAATCATTGTACCACTGACTGTAGTTGTCAGCGCGCTTGGTTAAATTCTTAAGTTCTTTAGCCATATTACTAATTATATATTTTGTTTTTAAATTCTGCTATATATCTTGAGCGTGAAGACACGATGTATCTTGAGCGTGAAAACACGCCCAATAGGGAATTTCCGCCCCGAAATAGGCGATTTCCTTTCGCCATTTGGACAAATACCCTTAAATTTGCATGCAAAATTACAAAAAAATATTAGAAAACCCTCCATATTGGAGAAAAAAGACGTATCTTTGCATTTAAATAACATAAATATAGGAGAATTATAGTATGAAAAAGATGAAATTTACTGCTGCAGCGCTCTCAATGCTGCTCGTTTTGGGAAGTTGTGGAACTAGTCAGAAGACTGGTACAGCTGCTGGTGCAGGTGCTGGTGCTGCTCTTGGTGCTTTGGTTGGTGGTTTGCTCAACAACAGCCATCGTGGTACAGGTGCAGTAGTAGGTGCTGCCATCGGTGCTGCTGTTGGTGGTACAGCGGGTAACTTGATTGGAAAGCACATGGATAAGGTAAAGGCTGAGGCAGAGGCTGTGAAGAATGCGCAGGTTTCTACCGTTACAGATGCCAATGGTTTGACAGCTGTTAAGGTAACCTTCGATTCTGGTATCCTCTTCCAGACCAACAAATATGCGCTCAATGCAAGCGCTAAGAACGACTTGGCTCAGTTTGCCCAGGTTTTGAAGAACAATGCCGACTGCGAGGTAGCTATCCAGGGTTACACCGATGCTACAGGTAATGATGGCATCAACCTGCCTTTGAGCCAGAATCGTGCCAATGCCGTTTCTACCTACTTGAAGTCATGCGGTGTTACCAGCAGCCAGATCAAGAGTGTAGAGGGCTTGGGTTCAGCTAATCCTGTGGTGAATACTACTGCAGCCTGCGCTCAGAACCGCCGTGTAGAGGTTTACATGTATGCTAGCCAGGCAATGGTGAATGCTGCCAACAATGGTACATTGAAGTAAATAACGAATCAGATTCCCGATAAGGGAAAAAGAAGATAGATGATTTTAAAAAAGATCAGAAATATCGTAAGATGGGTGGTGGTGCTGTTTTTCAGTACCACCATTCTTGCTGTAGTAGCCTACCGTTTTATTCCGGTATATGTTACTCCGTTGATGATTATCCGCTGTTTTCAGCAAGTGGCTGATGGTGAAAGTATTACCTTGCATCATCATTGGGTTTCGATGGATAAGATTTCCCCTCACATGCCTGTGGCGGTGATGGCGAGCGAGGATGCCCGGTTTCTCAAGCATCATGGTTTCGACTTCAATGCCATCGAGAGTGCTGCCAAGAATAATGCCCGTGGCGGTAAGGTGCATGGTGCCAGTACCATCAGTCAGCAGACCGCCAAGAACGTATTCCTCTGGCCGGGCCGTTCCTGGACCCGCAAGGGATTTGAGGTGTATTTCACCTTTCTCATTGAAATGATGTGGAGCAAGCAGCGTATCATGGAAGTCTATCTCAACAGTATCGAGATGGGACCGGGTATCTATGGTGTCGATGCCGTGGCTGAGTATCATTTCAACAAGAAAGCGCAGGATCTCTTCCGTGGCGAGTGTGCCCTGATAGCTGCTACGCTGCCTAATCCTAGAAAGTTCAGTTCCCTGTATCCGAGTGCTTATATGAAGAAGCGCCAGCGACAGATTGAACATCAGATGAAATTCATCCCTTCCTTCCCTCGTGAGGGTGAAGACTACGACCCAAGCACGGCTGTAGGCGGATATAGGGGAAAGTGATTGTTAGTTAACAGTTGATAGTTAATAGTTTATGGTTTTTCCTGCTAAATATTGATTAATGGATTTATTGAACGACTTGAATGATGCGCAGCGTGCTGCGGTAGAGTATATTGACGGACCTTCGCTGGTGATTGCCGGTGCAGGTTCGGGCAAAACGCGTGTGCTTACCTATAAGATTGCTTATCTCCTGAGCCAGGGCATGAAGCCTTGGAGCATCATGGCACTTACCTTTACCAATAAGGCGGCAAGGGAGATGAAGGAACGTATCGGAAAACTGGTGGGTGATGACCTTGCCCAGCATCTCTACATGGGTACCTTCCATAGCATCTTTTCCCGTATTCTCCGTGCCGAAGCTGAGCATATCGGTTTCAATAATAACTTTACCATCTATGATGAAAGTGATTCTCGCTCACTGCTGAAGGCGATCATCAAGGAGATGGGACTGGATGACAAGGCCTATAAGCCTGCTGCCGTTCATGCCCGGATTTCGATGGCGAAGAACAACCTGGTAACTGCTGAAGCCTACGATAGCGACCCTGCCATCCTGGAGCAGAACAAGCGTGCCAAGATGCCTGCCATCGGAAAGATTTATGTGGCATACGTGCAGCGTTGCCGTCAGGCGAATGCGATGGACTTTGATGATCTCCTGATGCTTACTTTCCAGCTTTTCAGAGATCACGAGGAAATCAGACAGAAGTATGCCGGCAGGTTCGATTATATCCTGGTGGATGAGTATCAGGATACCAATCATGTTCAGATGTCTATCGTGATGCAGCTCTGTAAGGAAAAACTGCGTGTCTGTGCCGTAGGTGATGATTCGCAGAGCATCTATAGCTTCCGTGGTGCCAATATCGACAATATATTGAATTATCAGAAACAATTGCCTGGAACCCAACTCTTTAAACTGGAACAGAACTACCGGTCAACTCAAACGATCGTGGAGGCTGCTAACAGTCTGATTCATCATAACCGCAATCAGATTCAGAAAGAGGTGTTCAGCAAAAATGATAAAGGAGAGAAGATACTGTATAAGCCAGCCTACAGCGACAAGGAGGAGGCTCTGATAGTGGCGAAGAATATCCAGCGCATCAAGCGGCGGGATGATTGCGGATACGATCAATTTGCCATTCTCTATCGTACCAATGCCCAGAGCCGAAGCTTCGAGGAGGAATTCAGAAAGCAGGGCATCCCATATCGTATTTACGGTGGATTGAGTTTCTATCAGCGTAAGGAAATCAAGGATATCATCGCCTATTTCCGTCTCGTTGCCAACCCGGACGATGAGGAGGCTTTCAAACGTATCATCAATTATCCGGCTCGTGGCATCGGTGCTACCACCGTGACGAAGATTGCCGATTGTGCCCATCAGAACCAGGTGAGCTTCTGGGAGGTGATAGGTAATATAGAACATTACGGACTGAATGTCAACAAGGGTGCGCAGACCAAACTCGAGAATTTCCGCCTGCTCATCTCTTCCTTCATCGACCGTTCGCATACCCTGGATGTCTATGAACTGGGTGATGCCATCATCAGGGAGAGTAGAATCAGCGAGGATATCATGTCGGGCAAGAATGCCGATGATCTGGCTCGCCAGGAAAACCTGGAGGAGTTTCTGAGTGGTATGCAGACCTTCGTGGCAGGACGCCAGGAAGAGGGACGAATGGATGAAGCCTATCTTACCGATTATCTGCAGGATGTGGCGCTGCTGACGGATGCGGATAGTGAGGGAGAGAAGGATGAACCGAGAGTTTCGCTCATGACGATTCATGCGGCAAAGGGTCTGGAGTTTGCTACTGTTTTCGTAGTAGGTTTGGAGGAGAATATCTTCCCGAGTCCGCTTGCTGCAATCTCTGTCAGGGAACTGGAAGAGGAGCGTCGTCTGCTCTATGTAGCGATTACCCGTGCCGAGAAGCATTGCATCCTGACCAATGCCAAGAACCGTTTCCGATATGGCAAGATGGAATTTGATAATCCGAGCCGATTCATCAATGAGATTGATGCCAGTTTGATAGAGGGTGGTGACGAGGCTCCTGAATCTTCATTCGGTGGTGGCTATGGCGGAAGGATGCCATGGGATAGGGACCGATCAGGCTATGGTCGTGATTATCAGAACGCTAAGCCAGTAGCTTCGCAGTTCATTGCTGATCCAAAACCATCCTATACATCATCTTCCAGAGTAGGTGTTTCGCGAGGAGTTACTTCTCGATCTGAAGAATCACGTCCAACATTAACCCGTCGTCCTGAAGGCTTTAAATCTGTAAGAGCTGTGAATGCTGTACAGAGAATCATGGGTGATACTGCTACCTCTTCATCCGTTGCTTCAGCTGGTTCTTCAGCTTCTAATGCTTCCTCAGTCGCTGGTTCTCTCAGCGAGGGCTGTAGAATCGAGCATCAGCGTTTTGGAATAGGAACGGTATTGAAAATAGAAGGTACGGGCGAAAATACGAAGGCTACCGTAGAGTTCCAGAATGCAGGAACCAAGCAGTTGCTTCTGAAGTTTGCCAAGTTCACCATTCTCTCATAGAAACAAGTTCACCATTCTCTCATAGAAAATAGAAAGAAGATAAAAATGAGGATATGAAAAATCCCAGCAGGAAAAGCACTTCCAGCTGGGATTTTTCATATAGAATCTTTTATAAAGCTTCATCATCAGGACGCTGAATGGCAGGCTTCTTGATCTTTGGGAGATGCTTCTTGCGTCTCAGCCAGGCAGCCTTGCGCTGCTCGTAATCTTCGCGGTGGCGTTCCAGGAAATTATCTGCCATGAATTTATTCCTTGAACTTACTGTAGATTACCTTGATTTGAACAGGTCCTGTAGCCACTCGCTTGCCGTCCTTGGTGGTGTAATCCTTTTCTGGATCATCCGTTGCCTTGACCAGTCGGGTAGAGGTGAGCTGCATATCGTGATTAATCTTGGTAATCACGGTAGCATTGTTCTGGGTACTTGTGGTCAAAGTCACAGGTACCAGTACCACCTTGTTCCAGTTTTCACTCTTGTCCTTGTTCCTGTACATCGCAGTAACCAGGTTACTGATGTTATAGAAGGTATAGGCATTCTTCACGCCTGTTGAGTTCTTGTTGTAAGAAGCCGTATAAGATGTACGGTTGTCTGTCAGCTTGTTCTTCTCGAAGAAGGCATCCAGACTGTCTTGCTGTACCATCAGGATCGTAGAAGGAACGCTGAACTGATAGTCGTTGTTGTTATCTACATTATTCATTCTTGGGAAAGAGATGGTAGCTGTATTCAGCGTATCCTTCTCATGACCCTTCATGATATCCTCTACTGGCAGCGTTACTTCTGTGAAGATGCCGGCTGGTGACTTCAGATAGGTACAGCTCTCATCGTTTGCCAGACTATCCAATGTCTTGGTGTCGTTGGTAATCTTGTTGAGCTGCAGCACCTCTTCTGTACCGTCAAAGCGGTTGAAAGCGAGACCTGTTACGATACTGTCGTTGCCCGCAGAGTTCTTCACCGTCTTCTGGATCTTGTAGTAGAACTGCAATTCGGTATTCCAGATGTTGGCTACGTTTCCGATACCGCCGGCATGCTTGATATAGAAACCAGGACAAACCTTGTTGAGGAAGTCCCAGTTGGTCTTGAAGTACTCAGGATGCTCCACGAAGGTATTCATCACGTAAGAACCGTAGTTCTTGTAAGTCTTGCCATCCTTTGCCGGATATGGCTTGTTCAGATAGATCTTGAAAGCCATCGTCGTGCTGTTCAGGTTATAGGTGGCGCTCGACGAATAGTTTTTCTCGCTCACCCAGTTGTCCTTGAAGGCATCATAGTCAGAGTAATACTCCTGATCCTCGCTCATCGGCTTGCTCATCTCGTAGGCAGTAGCCTTCATCGGTGCGAGGGTATCACCGTATGTCGTCTTGTATGATACCAGGAGATAGCATGAATCCGCCTCGATCTTGCCATCGTGTGCATTGCGGATGTACTCCAAAGTGTCCAGACTGAATGATGACAGTACGCCAAACTGGGTCATATAGTCGCCAGCTACGTAGGTACCGGTCTCAGGATCCTTCACCTTACCAATCATACCCGTATTGTTTCGGCTCAGGACCGGGCCGGAAACGATGGAGCGTGAGGTGACGTTGAACACCTGGTCTTTGATAGAGATGTTATCAACATCGTTGGTGATCGACGATCCGATGTTATCGGTGGTGTCATCACATGCAGCAATAGTCATCGCTGCTATAAATAACGCTGTAAATAGTCTTAAAATCTTCATTATCCTTGAAATGTGTCTAATTTCTGAAGCTTACTCCTCATCAGGGCATACTTCGTTGATGAATGTCTTGTAGGCATCCGCAAAGTCCTCGCCAGGATAAGCGAGGGTTGGCTTGCTCTTCTCATTGGCATAATCCAATAGAGTTCTGTTTGCCAGGCTTTCGCCTTCAATCACACCGTCGCTGTAGTCGATGGCCATCTTGCCCAGCTCTGTGAAGTCGAAGTCCTCCTTGTAGCCAGAGAGCAGTTCCGACTTGGCATCACGGAACTCCACGCAGCGCTTGAAGTGTGTGCCGAGTTCGCCTTTCAGCTCGTTGGTATAGAGTGAGAGGATCACCTTTGAATTGGCGAAGGATGGCTCCTCTGCGTATGCTGTCTTGATATAGAAAGGAACCACAGCGCTTACCCAGCCCTGACATACGATGACGTCTGGTTGCCAGCGAAGCTTCTTCACGGTTTCCAATACACCGCGTGCGAAGAAGATGGCGCGCTCTCCATTATCTGTATATTCCACACCCTGCTCGTCGGCTGCCATTTGGCGGCGGGTGAAGTAATCGTCGTTATCAATGAAATAGATTTGTTGACGTGTTGTTGGTATAGATGCAACCTTGATGATCAGCGGATGGTCTGTATCATCTATGATAAGGTTCATACCAGACAGGCGAATCACCTCGTGCAACTGTCCACGACGCTCATTGATGGTGCCCCATTTAGGCATAAAGGTGCGAATCTCAAAGCCTGCTTCCTGCATCTTCTGAGGTAATTCGCGTCCCATGATAGACATGTGGGTCTCGGCTACGTATGGGTCGATCTCCTGATTGATAAATAATACTTTCTTTGCCATAAATTTAATTTTTATTCTTACGAATTAGGTGCAAAGGTACAAAAAAAACTCCAAAAAAGCGTATTTTTCTTCTGAAATTCAATAATTTCGGCAATAATTCGCATATTTTTAGGTTTTTTCTTTCTTATTTGAGAAAAAAGTTGTTATTTTGCACCCGAAAACAGATAAGAAGATGAAAGTAATCAATAAGATTGTTGACCTCCAGAACGAACTTTTCGATCGTTGCAAGGAGGGAAAGGAAATCGGCCTTGTGCCAACTATGGGCGCGCTTCATGAGGGTCATGCCTCTCTGGTTAAGCGCAGTGTTAAGGAAAACGGTGTTACGGTAGTTTCCGTTTTCTTGAATCCTACTCAGTTTAATGACAAGGGTGACCTGGAGCGTTATCCACGTACACTCGATGCTGACTGCAAGCTCCTCGAGGCTTGTGGCGCTGACTATGTGTTTGCTCCTTCTGTAGAGGAGATGTATCCTACACCGGATACCCGCCACTTCGAGTTCCCTCCGGTAAGTACCGTTATGGAGGGTGCCAAGCGTCCGGGCCACTTCAATGGTGTATGCCAGGTGGTAAGTCGCCTGTTCTATATCGTTCGTCCTACCCGTGCTTATTTCGGTGAGAAAGACTGGCAGCAGATTGCTGTCATCAAGCAGCTCGTGAAGTACATCAACAGTGATGTGCAGATTGTGGAGTGTCCTATCATCCGTGATGAGGATGGCTTGGCTAAGAGCAGCCGCAATACCTTGCTGACTGCTGATGAGCGTACCATAGCGCCTAATATCTACAAGGCTCTGAAGGCGAGCGTAGAGTTTGCCAAGAATCATACCGTGCAGGAAACTCACGACAAAGTTGTGAACGACATCAATGCCGTAGAGGGTCTGGAGGTAGAGTATTTCCAGATTGTGGATGGCGACAGCCTGCAGGATGTTTCTTCATGGGAAGATAGCGCCTATGTGGTAGGTTGCATCACCGTATATTGCGGCAAGACACCTATCCGTCTCATCGACCATATCAAGTATAAAGGATAATTCCTCTATAGAATGATGAAGGAATCATTCTTCTATAGGTTTTCTTTATGATTAAGTTTAATCCGTAATAGAAGTAATAACAGAACAATGCAGATTGAAGTATTGAAGAGTAAGCTCCATTGTGTGACAGTAACTGAGGCAAACCTGAATTATATGGGTAGCATCACGATAGATGAGGATCTGATGGACGCTGCTAACCTGATAGCAGGAGAGAAGGTGCAGATTGTGGATAACAACAATGGTGAGCGCCTGGAGACCTACATCATCAAGGGTGAGCGTGGCAGCGGTTGCATCTGCCTGAATGGTGCAGCAGCTCGCAAGGTGCAGGTGGGTGATACCGTCATCATCATCGCCTATGCCCTGATGGATTTTGAGGAGGCAAAGACCTTCAAGCCTACCGTGGTTTTTCCGAAAGAGGGAAACAAGGTATAAATATCGTATGATGATATAGCATCATATGATTGATTATCTCCCATGATGAGAAATGAATATGCGTTCCTGTGGATAGATGAATCCGTAGGAACGCATATTTGCTTTAAGGCTCTTTTGAAGTTGCTTTAAGGCTCTTTTGAAGTTGCTTTAAGGCTCTTTTGAGGTTGGTTTAAGGCTTACGTAACGTTTATCTAAGCCTTAAACCAACTCCAAAAGAGCCTTATTTCGATTTCAGTTTATACTTTGTTTTTAGAGAAATGACTCATGATGAAACGGCCCCCGAAGCTCAATATCAAAACGATGATGGTGAGCACCACGGCTGCGGCATACGCTCTGTTCTGGACATCCTCCTGCGGTGCGCTTAACTGGAAGAACACGCTCAGGGGGAGGGTGGCAGCCTGCTGGTTCAATCCATGCGGGATATGATCGGAGAATCCTGCCGTAAACATCACTCCGGCGCAATCGCTGATGGCTCTACCTATACTTAATAAGGTAGCGGTGGCGATGGCTGGCGCAATCTGTCTCAATACCACACCGATGGTTTCTATCCTCGTGGCACCCAGACTATACGATGAGTCGAGAATCTCCTGCGGAATCGTCTTCGCCACTTCATCCATCGAACGGATGAGTATCGGAACGATGAGAAGGGTGGTAACGAGGATACCTCCGCCCAGCGATGCCCTGATTCCCAACCATACCATCAGGGTAAAGGCGAAGGAACCATAAACGATGCTCGGAATACCGAAGAGCGTATCGTATGCCAGTCGGGCTACATATCCGAATCTCGAATTAGGCTTGAGATACACATTCATATAGAATACCACGGGCAGCGAGATGATGAGTCCGAGCAGCGTAGAACCGCCCACGATATAAAGGCTTCCCACAATGGCATTGAGGAAACCGCCCTTGCCGCCCAGATAGAATCCGCCACTAGGCAATTGGCTCACCATCTCCCAGGAGAGCACCGGAAGTCCTCGCCTGAAAATGGTATAAAGAACGCTCAGTACGAAGAAGGCAACAATGCCTATCGACAGGAGCATCAAAACACCAGAAGGTACCGGCAAGGAAAGGCAGGAATCCGAACTTGCCTTCCATCGGTCGCCAGTTGCTCTCTGTGAGGAGTTCCCACAGGCTATACTGTCTCAATATCGGCTCCGACTTGATAAACAGTCCCACTGCCATGATGATTACCAGGAATATGGAGGCGATGGTCAAGAGAAACATCACCTGTCCTGCTATCTTATCCTTTGCTATTCTATAATTCATACTCGTATTTTATTATCCGAATAGGCTAACGCCCAATCCCAGCAGCAGGAAAGCTGCTGCCTCCAGGATATTGATGATCAAATTCTTCATAAGCCAATCCTATTTTATAATCTCAGAAAAGAGAAATTTTAACTTCTCTGATGCAGTCCGCATTCTCGGTGCTCCGGCGATTCCTACCACCATCTTCCGGCTCGGATATCCTCACCTGGTTGGATGGCCCTTGTACAAGGTTGGCAGCCGATGCTCGGATAGCCCTTGTCCTGCAGCTTGTTATAAGGCACATGGTGTTTCTTTACATACTGCTCCACATCCTCTTCACTCCAGTTGATGAGCGGGTTCACCTTGATCAGGTTATGGATGTCATCCCATTCCACCACCTGCATATCCTTGCGGGTCACGCTCTGCTGCTTTCTCAATCCGCAGATCCATACATCCTGTCCCTGCATCGCCCGTTTTAAGGGTTCCAGCTTTCTCACCTGACAGCAGCGGTGTCGGCTTTCTATCGAATTATAGAAGAGGTTGATGCCCTCTTCCTTCACCATCTGCTGCACCGCCTCGTAGTTCGGGAAGAACACTTCCAGGTTGATGCCATACGTCAGATTGGTCTTGTCGATGAGCTGGTAGGTCTCCGGAAAGAGTCTGCCGGTATCGAGTGTGAAGATACGGGCAGTTTTATCCGTCTTCACGATGATGTCGGTAAGTGTCTGGTCCTCGATGCTGAGAGAAGAAGAAAGAGCGATGCGCCCTTTGAATGCCTGCAGGAAATAACCGACGATATCCTCGGCAGGCGCATCGCTGAATTTCTTATTGAGTTCCGGAACGAGAGACTGAAATTTCTGCATTTTATATATCATGCTGTAATGTTTTGATGTCTAATGTTCTATATAATATTCATTATTTCGAGAATAGATATAACTATGAACACAAAATAAATGATTACATCAGTGCTGTTTTGTATTCGTAACTGTGACATTTGTCTTTTTCCTTTGTATCTGTTTTCAATCTTTATCCTATATAATAGGGTAAGTATAAAACATAGCGAGGAAATTACAAACCAAATATAAGCTCTCATAATTATGATAATTATTCTGCAAGACACATAGCCATGTCTATTGCGAAAAATGCCCATCCAACATAAGGTATGGCTCTTCTAGCAATAATTTTTCCTATGGCTCTTACTGCTCCTCTTCCTGTTACAAGACTTCTTATTCCTAGCCCTTCAAGTACGCATCCTCCCAGAGATGTTCTTGTTGTTGTCTGCATTGCTTCTGTTTTTTGAAGTTCTGCTATAGCAATTGCGTAAACAGCAATTCTAGGATCAGAATTATCACTAAAAAACTCTTCGTAATCAACATCATTAAGTTGAAGAAAATTAATACTCTCTTTTACGAGTAGTGACACTGTTTCAGTTTGTTCTTCGTTTACGCTTCTTGTTTCTTCGTGTTTAACGATTTCACCAATTTTTGAAATATAGGTTGGAACTCCTTTTATTTCTATTTTATCAGAAGGCAGTTCTGGTGTGTTATCTACAGAAGAAATCTCAGGTGTATTATCGTCGGAAGTACAACTTGAGCCTACGAACAAAAATAGTAAGAGCAAGATACTATTGCTTAGAAAATCAAAAACTTTTTTCATTTGTTGTATTTTTTATTAATGTTGTTAACTGTTATTTTAATTATTTAATCAATCCTGCTCCCACGGTCTCATTCGTATCCGGGTCGATGAAGATGAGGCTGCCCGTTACTTTATTCTCCGTGTATTTGTCGAATACCAATGGGGTGGCGGTGTGGATGGTGATTTCGGCAATATCGTTCATTTTCAATTCCGATACACCCTCTTCCTTCTCCAGCGTGTTGATGTTGCGGCGATAGTTGATGCTGCGAATCAAACCCTGAGTCTCGAAGGTTGCCTGGCGAATAACGTATTTGTTTCTTACGGCAGCAGGGCGCTCGTTGAACCAGCAAACATCCAATGTGATATCCTGTTCGATGCTAGGCTGCTTCTCGTCTGCCTTCACGAGGGTATCGCCACGCGAAATGTCGATATCATCGTTCAGCGTCAGGGTAACGCTCATTGGGGCATACGCCTCTTCCAGATGCTCCTCTACGAAGTCGATGCTTTTTACGGTGCTCTCCGTGCCCGATGGCAACACTCTGATCTTATCGCCCGGACGGATGATGCCACCGCTTACTCTGCCCGCATAACCACGATAGTCTGGGAACTGGCTGCTGATAGGACGAATCACATACTGTACTGGGAAGCGGAAGAAATCGCTCACCGTTTTATGACCCACCGGAACCGTCTCCAGATAGTTCAGTAAGGTAGGACCCTCGTACCAGGTAGTCTTATTGCTCTTGTTCACCACGTTGTCGCCATCCTTGGCGCTGATAGGGATGAACACCACGTTCTTGATATCCAATGCCTCCGACATCTTCTTATAGTCGGCAACAATCTTATCATATACATCTTTACTGAAATCAACCAAGTCCATCTTGTTGATAGCCACCAGAATATGAGGTATTCCGAGCAGTGAAGAAATATAGCTGTGACGCACGGTCTGTTCCAACACGCCATGGCGTGCATCGATGAGAATGATGCTCAGATCGGCTGTACTGGCACCCGTCACCATGTTGCGTGTATATTGAATATGTCCCGGAGTATCAGCGATGATAAACTTGCGTAATGACACCCATACGTGCATCCACCAGAATAATTGCCAAGTTAGCTGTAGAGCCCCCGGTAATCATGTTGCGTGTGTACTGCTCGTGTCCCGGAGTGTCGGCAATGATGAACTTACGGTTATTCGTACTGAAATAGCGGTAAGCCACATCGATGGTGATGCCCTGTTCGCGCTCTGCACGGAGACCATCCGTGAGCAAAGCCAGGTTCACTTCTTCATTACCACGGCTCTTGCTTGCAGCCTCCACAGCCTCCAACTGATCTTCGAAAATCGACTTGCTATCATAAAGCAATCTTCCTATCAAAGTACTCTTTCCATCGTCCACGCTGCCCGCAGTAGAGAAGCGGAGCAGCTCCATATCTAAATAACCTCTTGTAGATTCCATCTTGTTCTCTTTTAAATGTTAAGTGTAAAAACATCAGCCTTGAAAGCTCAAGGCTCAAAGTTCAAAGTCCTAGAAGTATCCCGCCTTCTTGCGGTCTTCCATTGCCGTTTCGCTTCGCTTGTCATCGGCTCTTCCTCCACGTTCAGTCACACGGGTAGAAGCAATCTTGTCGATGCTTTTCTGCACGCTTCCCACGATGAGTTCGGCTCCGAGTTTCTTAGCCAGTTCATCACGATACTGGATGGTTTCCTCAAAGTTATGTCCCGTGTCGATATGGAGCAGCGGGAACGGAATCTTCGCCGGATAGAAAGCCTTGTAGGCAAGATATGTAATCACGATAGAATCCTTGCCACCCGAAAAGAGGATGACTGGACGCTCGAACTGGGCAGCTACTTCGCGGAGCACGTAGATAGATTCTGCCTCTAGTTCCTTGAGATGTTTGATAGTCTTATTGTCCATAATCTATGTCTTTTTTATTGTTATTTTTCTGGGTGCAAAGGTACTGCGATTTTGCCACTTGGGCAATACCACATGGGGTGTAAAAAGACTACCATACAGGGAGTAAAGAACATACCATACATTTGGTATAAGACTGCCAAACGTATGGTATGTATGACGGATAAGGATGTGTATCCTATATATAATAAGGTGTAATTACTTTATAATGAAGGGTGTAATTACGATGGGTTAAGGATAGATCTCGATATGGCTGCTGCCGGAGTTGCCATTCTTGATAATCCTTATCTGGGTGGTGATGCGCTCGCTCATCGTGTCGGTATGACTGATGACGCCCACCTTCTTGCCTTGCGAATTTTGCAGCATGGCGAGGGAGTCGATGACGGTGGCGAGGGTATCGGGGTCGAGGGTTCCGAAGCCTTCATCAATAAACAGGTTCTCGAAGGAGATGTTGCGGGAAGACAACGCCGACAAGCCCAGGGCGAGACCGAGACTCACAATGAAGGTTTCGCCACCTGATAGGGAGGTGGTGTCTCGGATATCGTCGGCACGGTCGTGGTCGATGACTCGGATGCCAAGGGAATGCTTCACCTGCTGCAGTTCGTAACGGCTGTTGAACTTTCTGATTTCCTGGTTGGCATGAGCTATCAGGAAACTGAGCGTATAGCATTGGGCTATCTTGCGCAGCGTCTTGCCGTCTGCTCCGATAGCATCCGTAATGGCTGTCCAGTCGTCCTTTTCCTGTGTTACGAGCTTCAGCGCCTCAGCCTTGTCACCCAACTGCTTCGCGGCTTCCTGATGGTTCTGCATTCTGGCGTTGGCAGCAATCAGTTCGTTGCGCTGGCTTCTCTCCTGATACTCCTGCTGAATGGCTAAGAGAGCATCCCGCGACTTGGCAGGCTGATGTTCCAAGTGCTGCTGATGTGCCTTTTCTGCGCTCTGGTAAAGGGCGGTAGTTGAAGCCACGGCTTTCTCCTTTTCGTCCTTTTCCCGTCGGATGGCATTCCAGTCTTCGGCAGAGTGAAGCATCTCCCAGATGGTATTACGGTCGATGAATCGTGGCTGGATACTTCTTTCGTCAGAGCCTTTTTCTTCTGAGTTTATCTCTTCGAAACCTTTTTCCTCGATGCCTTCCTCCTCGAAGTCTTTTCCTTCGATGCTCTTTTCTTCAAGCTGCTTATTATATTCCTCAATCCAAAGATCGAGTTCCTTTTCCTTCGCCTGCAGATTCTCTTTCATCGTCTTGTTATGAGACAGCATGGTTTGATGCGAACCTTTACTGTTGGCGAGTTCAGCCTTCAGTTTGTTGATGTTCTCGTTCTGGTTATCTGCAGCTTTCGTAGCTTCGTCCTTATCCGCAGTCAGTCTTTGTTCAGCCGTATCAGGCTCTTCGCCATTCAGAATCTGCTTGTATTGCGCCTGCCATTCCTCCATTTCCTTCCTGGCGCTATTCCATGTCTGAAGGGCTTTCTCGTAAGCCTCCTCCTTGCTCTTTTGCTGCGAGGTGAGGTTGATGGTAAGTACTTTCTGCTCAGCTAGTTTTGTAGCGCAGGTTGAAGCGCATTCCTGAGCTTTGTTCTGTCTCGTTGAAGCCTTGCTTTCATACGCTGCTTCGTCCTTTACAGACTTATCCTTGAGTTGGGTCAGCCGTTCTATCTCTTTCTGAATCTGATTGAACAGGCTCAGTTTGCTGGTCGCATCTTTCGCCTTGTCGTCATAGATAGGCAAGAGCGATTTCAGTTCAGCTTCTGCCTTCGGAATCTTTGGATACTGAGCGATGAGCACCTTCCATTCCTCTTCGTAAGTTGCGATTTCTCCCGACAGTTTTTCCTGTTGCTTCTGGAGCGTCTGTACTTCGCCGTCGTTCTGTTTTCTTTCGCCGGAAAGATCCTTCTCCAGTTTCTGCTGCAGTTTCAGCAGATCCTCCTTGGCTTTCAGAAGTTGCGAGAGTTCCGTGGTGGCTTCCTCAAACTGCCTGTTGTCGGTATGATAAGGATGAGTCGTGCTGCCGCAAAGCGGACAAGGCTTGCCTTCGGTCAGGTTGGCGCGATGAATCTCCCATTTCTCACTCACCATCAGGGTATAGGCATTTCTCAGCGTCAGGGTCTCTTGGGTCAGCGCCTCGATGGTCAACTTGCCCAGCGCCTCATCTATCTCTGCGTTTCTCTTGCCCAAGACCAGAATCCGCTCCTCATTCTTCTTTTTCTCTACTGTGGATGCGTCGAGATGCGCCACAACCTTGATGGCTTGCTGGACATCTTGCAGTTTCCGGTCGGCTACAGTCTTGCTGTTCTGCAGTTCCTCTATGTTCTGTCCGGCAGTCTTGTTCTTTTCCGTCTCCCAAGCCTGTTCTGCAGCTTGCGTCGCTTCGTGCAGAACCTGTTTCTGCTTCGCAATCTCTTCCTTTGTCGTTTTGAGGGCAAGGTTCGCTTTCTCCGTTTCAGCTTCCCATTTCTTGATGTTTCGGGCGTTTTCCTCCACGTCTTTCTGGGCAGATTGATTCTCTTTCTTTGCCGACTCCAATGCCTCTTTCTTTTCTTTCAGATTCGGCATTGCCGCTTCCATTTTTGTTTTCAGCGCTCTTGCTTCAGCGATAACCGGCAGGGTCTTTTCCTGCTGTTCCTGTGCCTTGCTGACTGCTTCCTTCAGACTGGCGAGAGTTTTCTCGCTTTCATCGATGGCAGACTCTTGGCTTTTGATGTTTCCTTCCGCTTTCAAGATGTTTCCTTCCTGTTCGTGGATGCTCTGCGTCTGTCGCTCCACTTCCTGCAGCAGGTTGACGGCTGGCTGTACTTCATCGTGCAACTGCAGACGGAGAATCTGGGCTTGCATCTCTTTAACGGCATTTGCTGCTTGCTCCATATTCTCCTGACAGATAGTGATTTGCTTAACTTGCTTGTCGCTTTCCTCAAACCATTGCAAGTCTTTCGTGATGGCTTGCAACTGGCTGTCGAGTTCCTTCTCTGCCTTTTCCAGGCGGGCGATTTCCTCCTGCAGTTGGGCGAGTTCTTCATCGTTCAGCAGGTTCTGTTTTACGGCTTCCACCGATGCAGCCATCTGGTTGTAGGCATCCGTTGCCTGGTCTTTCGCCTTCTTGATTTCAGTAGCGATGTTCGTATAGGTTTCTTCGCATCCTATGAGTTTTTCCAGGAGTTCGTACCGCTCGTTTTCCTTTGCCGTCAGGAAGTTGGCAAACGAGCCTTGGGCGATGAGTACGGTGCGGAGAAACTGGTCGTAGTCGAGTCCGATGATGTTCGGCAGCTCGTTCCAGTCGGCAGTTTCCTCTGTTATCTCTTCTCCGTTTCTCGTGATTTTATAGAGCGCAGTCTTGGCGTTCTCGTAGCGCACTCTCTGGAATCTGACGTGCCATTCTGCGCGGTAGATGCTGCCGTTGTTGGCAAGGAAGGTGAGCTTGCTGTAGCCCTCTTTCTTGCCACGGGTCAGGATGTTTCTACTGTCGGTAGGAGCCAGACGGTTGTTTTCGCTGGCATCGGCTGCTCCGAAAATCTCGATGCTCTGGTTCTTGTCGCCTTTCTTTCGAGGGTAGCGAGGGGCGCGGTTGTAGAGGGCAAGGCAGATGGCGTCGAGGAGGGTAGATTTGCCACTTCCCGTCGGACCAACGATGCTGAAGATGGTGCTCTCGCCTAAAGCACCTTTCTCAAAGTTAATGACCTCGCCTCCCTGTTTGTCAAGCGAAGCGAGATTGAGTATTTCGAGTTGTAGGAATTTCATAATGATGATGTCGTTAATAAATCGGATAACATTTTCTCCTGTCTTTCGTTCATCGGAGCGTTGTGTTTGATGGCGAAGGCTTCCTTCAGCGTGTCGAGCGGAGGACGGTTGATGATGTCTTCGATGCTGGTGATGTGCTGGGAACCCTGGATGGTGGAGAGGTCCAGCTGCGGGATGATGCGCTGGATTTTGCAGAGCACGGCATCCTTTTCGTTGACGAGTTTCTCCAGTTCCTTGATGTCATCGCTGGTCAGTTTCTCCTGTTTCACCTTCAGCATCACGTAGTCGAAGTGGTCGCTCAGTTCGCCGTCTGTTCTCTCTGAAAGTTCAGAATTGATGAGCTTCTGCCATTTCTTGAAGGTCAGCTCTTCCTCGTTTTCGGGCAGGATGCGAAGGGAGTGCTGCGGCTTGTATTCCAGGAAATCTACTTTCCATTCCTTACTTTTGCCGGTTTCCTTTCCTTCATCCTCTTCTCCGTTTTTTTCTTTCCTTCCTCGTTACATCCGATGGTGATGAGGTCGATGCCGTGGGTGTAGTCTTTTTCGGCAAACGACATCGGGAGGATACTTCCCGTGTATCTTGCCCAGTCGGTGTTCCAGATATGTTGCCGCTTGTGGATGTGTCCGCAAGTCATATAGTCGGGATGGTCGTTCCATCCTTCCAGATCTACTTCCTCCTGTCCGCCGATGATGATCTTCTCGCTCGCATCCTTTTTGGCGATATCCGAACCCTTGGCGTACATGTGTGCCATCATGATGCACTTCCTGCCTGGGTATTTCTTTCGTGCCTCAGCCGTCAGTTCTCTCAGAAAGTCGTTGACTCCCTGCGAGTAACTGGCGTTCTGTACCACATCGCTCCTTAGGAAAGGAACGGCGAGGATGATGACTTCTTCTCCTTCCTCGTTGGTTACGGGGATGATGAGGTCGTCGAAGGAATAGAGCCAATGTCCGCCGGTTTTATCATCAGTTTCCTTTCCGTTCTCTTCGTCCTCGCTTTCTCCCTGCAGCCAGATTTTCCTTACGTTTCCTCTTATTTCCACGTGGTATCGGGTGAGCAGCGGGCGGGGAGCCTCCAGTCGGCTGGCGGAATCGTGGTTGCCGGCGGTGATGATGACCTGCATGTTCGGGCACAGTTGGGTAGCATCGGCAAGAAACTCGTAATAAACAGTCTGTGCCGCTGCCGATGGATTTCCGTTATCGAAGATGTCTCCTGCGATGAGGAGAGCATCGGGCTTTTGTTCAGCGATCTGTTCCAGGAGCCATTTCAGGAAATGCTTGTGTTCAGGCAGACGGTCGTTGCCGTGAAACAAGTTACCCAGATGCCAGTCGCTGGTTGCTAATATCTTCATACTCATAAGGATGTCTAATCTTAGTCTTTTGTTTTGCAATCTGACTACAAAGTTAACACAATTATTTGTGATACGCAAAGAAATAGGGTGAAAAAACAAAGAATTATGAATGGAAAAGTGAAGATATTCAGGAAAAGTCTTGTTTAATATAGGATAAAGTTGTATCTTTGCCTAGTAGAAATCTCCGTTCACCGACGTTGAACCGACATTCAGCGACGTTGAACCGCCGTTCACCGACGCTGAACGGATATTCAACGTCGGTGAACGGAGATTCCTCCTAGGATTAAATACTTTTCTTCCTAGGGTTGTGGTCTTTTCTTCATAGGTATGATAATAAATACTGTAGAATGCAAAGACCGCTGCAATAAGGAGTAATAACAATCTTAATAAGTAAGGAAACTGATATGGCTAAGTACAAGTTGCAGGAGTTGACAGATATGCGTGATGAAGGCAAGCGCAGAGTTTATCCCAAGATGGTGACCAATCGGACACTATCCAGAAAAGAGTTCATCAAGATGATGCAGGGCTACCATCGTGGCATTTCGGAAAGTGCCACGGAGGCAGTATTGATAGATGTGGCTG
>UQWP01000002.1 GCA_900544825.1 uncultured Prevotella sp.
ACGCTTTGGCGGAACAGGCTGCTAAGAGCTTGCTTGCCGGGGATTGCAAATCCCCAGAACGCCTAGCGGGAGACTTTCAGGCTGGACGCCTGGCGGGGGACTTTATGGGGCAAATGGCAGGCTATGGTAATCATACAGTTCAAAGTTCAAATTTCAATGTTCAAAGTAGCAATGCCTCTTATCCGCCTCCACCTCCCATGCCCAAGAAGCTGCCGAAGCTGGTGGAATTGCTCATCTCGAAGACGCCGGAGATCTATCAGCCGGCTGTGGCGCACGCCATTTTCCCTCCGCTGGCTACCCATCTCTGGAATACCAGATTCAGATATATCGACAATGTGGAGCACGAAGCCACCCTGATGACCTGCCTCCTTGCAGGTACAGGCGCAGGTAAAAGTTGTGTACAAATGCCGATTTCGATGATTATGGAGGATATCCGTAAGCGTGACCAGGAAAACCTGAAGCGTGAGAAGGAATGGAAAGAGGAAATGATGCGCAAGGGTGCCAACAAGGATAAGCGCAAGAGACCCGATAATCTCATTATACAGGAGATAGATGCGGATATGACCAACCCTGCCTTCGTGATGCGTACGGCAGAAGCCAAAGGCCACTTCCTCTATACTTCGCTCAACGAGATTGACCAGTTTGATGCCCTGAAAGGTATCGGCAACCAGCATTTCCGTATCATGTGCCTCGCCTTTGACCCGGGTAATCAATACGGACAAACGCGAGTGGGAACCCAAAGTGTCACCGAGCGAGTAACCGTCCGTTTCAACTGGAATGCCTCTACCACCATTCAGAAGGGACAGCGTTATTTCTCCAAGGTGTTGACCGATGGTCCGCTGAGCCGAATCAATTTCTGTACCATCCCGGAAAGAGAAATCGGTGATAAGATTCCGGTGTATGGCACCTACGACGATCAGTTTCGCAAGGAGCTGAAGCCCTATATCGAGAACCTCTGTATGGCTACCGGCTTGATAGATTGCCCCGAGGCATACCGTCTGGCTGAGATCCTGAGCGATGAGAATGCGGATTTTTCGCAGGTTACGCAGAACAGAATCTACGAGAACTTCACGTTTCGTGCCAACGTGATAGCCTATCTGAAGGCTTGCGTGCTCTATGTTGCCAATGGCTGCAGATGGGAGCCGGAGATAGAGGATTTCATCCGCTGGAGTGAGCGTTACGACCTGTGGTGCAAGATGCGTTTCTTCGAGGAGGACATCCAGAAGGCGAACAATGCGGGCGAGCATTCCAACAAGCGTGGTCCTTCCAATCTCCTTCAGTCGCTGCCGGATACGTTTACCGAGCAGCAGGTGGTGGAGGCTCGTGCAGCCCTGGGACTCTCGGAAGAGGGTACGGCGCATCTGCTTTCTACCTGGGTGTATAGAAAATACGTGAAACGTGGCAGCGAGAACTATCACAGTAACAGTTATCACAGTTTTACGAAGCTGAAATACAGATGTGATGGGCAGGATTTATCTTAATTTCTAAACTTTAATTTAATTTGATTTACTTATGGAAATTGTTTTAGAGCGTATAGCTAAGAAGAATACTTATACCATCGGCCGACTTTATCTGTTGGCTGATGGTGATGTGAAGCGCAAGGTGATTAGCGGTAAGACTGCCGGTGACAAGCGCAGTTTCGAACATAGTTTTGATTTGGAGAAGTTGTCTAAGGACAGCTACTTCTGTGATACCCTGGAGCCTACGTGGCGCAATCTGAAGGGTGTGGAGCTCCAGCCGGAGGAGGAGAATGCGCGCTTCAGTAGAGAGAGCGGCAAGGTGGCGAGAAAGATTCCGGGCCATACCGCCATTCCCGAGGGTTCGTATCGTGTGCTCATCACCCAATCGCCCCGATTCAAGAAGTGGTTGCCGTATGTGCAGGGTGTTCCTGGTTTCGAGGGCATCCGCATCCATGTCGGCAACTATCCCGACGACACCCAGGGCTGCATCCTGGTGGGCGAGAACAAGGTGAAGGGTATGGTGGTGAACTCCCGCATCTGGCTCCATCGTCTGATGAACCGTATTCAGGCGGCGGAGAATCAGGGAGAAGGTATCTGGATTACCGTCATCTAATGAAGGGATAGTTTCATAGATATTCCTGGATAGTTTCATTCCTATCCCCTGAACAGTTTCATTGGTAGTCCGAAAGAGTTTCATTGGTATGGCGGTAATCATATTTTTTAAGTTCATTTTCTATATATTTTGACCTTGAAAAAAGCTTGGTTAGGTTGTAAAAATCGTTTAGGAGGGGGGTAATTTTGGCTTGATATATGCTGATAAATCAGTTTTTACCCCTATATATGGTAAAAATTACCCCTAGGCAGATGTTTTTTGTTGTATCTTTACAACAGAAAAATAAAACGGCGTTGTGAAACGCTTTCATCATCTTTTACTTATACAAGAATAGCAATGGGGTTTCGATAGGGGTATCGAAATCCCATTGTCATTTTTATGCCTGGTGTCTGAAAGCTTCTGCCCTTACAAGGCGTGTGGGGCTTACTGCGAGCCTTACACCTTATTATATTATAGAAGAAGCTTGATTATATATTGGAGATGCTTGGGAAATGCAAAAAGGCGTAAAAACGGATGGAAATAACAAAATGTGACAAACTAAGTTAAATAATTATAAAAGATAAGGACTACGGAGCGTAACTTACACATAATCAAATAAAAATGTGTAATTTTGCAGTCCGATTATTTCGGGGATACACTTAGAGTCCCCTGGGTATGGTGTGTTAATAGCACATCCTGTGGCCGGGATTTGCGGTTAGTGAATCACCTATCCGAAATTAAGTGAGTAAAAAAGATTAAAACGTTTTTTAGTAGTAAATTTAAATTTTAAAATGGACACATTAAGTTTCAAGACTATCTCTGTTAATAAGGAGACAGCTAAGAAAGAGTGGGTTGTAATCGACGCAACAGACCAGGTAGTAGGTCGCCTTTGCTCAAAGGTAGCTAAGTTGCTTCGTGGTAAGTACAAGCCAACTTTCACTCCACACGTAGATTGTGGTGACAACGTAATCATTATCAACGCAGCTAAGGCTGTATTCTCTGGCAAGAAGGAGACTGATAAGGTTTACACACGTTACACTGGTTACCCTGGTGGTCAGCGCTTCAATACTCCAGCTGAGTTGCGCAAGCGTCCTGATGGAATGGACAAGATCCTCCGTCACGCAGTTAAGGGTATGTTGCCAAAGGGCCCTCTCGGTCGCTCTTTGATGGACAACCTCTTCATTTACGATGGCACAGAGCACAAGCATGAGGCTCAGCAGCCAAAGGCAATTGATATTAACCAGTATAAATAATTAAGGTAGAATGGAAGTAATTAATGCAATTGGTCGCCGTAAGAGCGCTGTAGCTCGCGTATACCTCTCAGAGGGTACAGGTAAGATCACAATCAACAAGAAAGATATTGAGACATATTTCCCATCAGCAATCCTTCGCTATGTAGTAAAGCAGCCATTGCAGTTGCTCGAGGCTGAGGGTAAGTATGATATTAAGGCAAACCTCGACGGTGGTGGTTTCACCGGTCAGAGCCAGGCACTCCGCCTCGCTATCGCTCGCGCTCTCGTTAAGATCGACGCTAACGATAAGAAGGCATTGAAGGATGCTGGCTTCATGACACGTGACTCACGTGCTGTAGAGCGTAAGAAGCCAGGTCAGCCAAAGGCTCGTCGTCGCTTCCAGTTCAGCAAGCGTTAATCTTATACATATATTTTATTATATATTCAGATTATTATAGCTGAGCTAAAAAGTTTAGTATCTAAATCGGTGAGATTCCATTAATCGGGGACTACTCATCGACTGATTCTAGCTAGAATTCAAAAGAAAGTAAACAACATTTAAACAAGAAAAGACAATGTCAAGAACAAATTTTGACCAGTTACTTCAGGCAGGTTGCCACTTCGGACACCTCCGTCGCAAGTGGAATCCAGCAATGGCTCCTTACATCTTCATGGAGCGTAACGGTATTCATATTATCGACCTCAACAAGACTGTTGCTAAGGTTGACGAGGCTGCTGAGGCCCTCAAGGAAATCGCCAAGACAGGTAAGAAGATCCTGTTTGTCGCTACTAAAAAACAAGCTAAGGATGCAGTTGCCGAGAAGGCAGCTTCTATCAATATGCCATACGTAAACGAGCGTTGGGCTGGTGGTATGCTTACCAACTTCCCTACAATCCGTAAGGCAGTTAAGAAAATGACAAACATCGACAAGCTGTTGAACGATGGTACATTCTCTAACCTTTCAAAGCGCGAGTTGCTGCAGATCAGCCGCCAGCGTGCTAAGTTGGAGAAGAACCTCGGTTCTATCGCTGACTTGACACGTCTCCCAAGCGCACTCTTCGTAGTTGACGTCATGAAGGAGCACATCGCCGTTAAGGAGGCTAACCGTCTTGGTATCCCTGTGTTCGGTATCGTTGATACCAACTCAGATCCAAAGAATATCGACTACGTTATCCCAGCTAACGATGACGCTAAGGACTCAGTAGAGGCTATCCTCTCTGCAGTTTGCGGTGCTATCGCTGAGGGTCTTGAGGAGCGTAAGGCTGAGAAGGCTGACGACAAGGCTGCTGCAGAGCAGAAGGATCAGCCTAAGAAGAAGGCTGCTCGCAAGGACGAGGCTGAGTAATTAGGCAAACAAAAATATACTGGAGCCATTGATTCTGTTTTATGATTCGATGGCTTTAGTTCTTTTCAAGCAAAGATTATTATTAACTTTTTAATATTAGAAAAATATTATGGCTGTTTCAATTGAAGATATCAAGAAACTTCGCGCTATGACTGGTGCTGGTCTTGCTGACGTTAAGAAGGCACTCACAGAGGCTGAAGGTGATTTCGATAAGGCAAAGGAGTTGCTCCGTGAGCGTGGTCTCGCTATCGCTGCTAAGCGTTCTGACCGTGAGACTTCTAACGGTTGCGTTCTCGTTAAGAAGGTTAACGATTTCGCTGCTATCATCGCTCTGAAGTGTGAGACTGACTTCGTAGCTAACGGTGCTGACTTCATCAAGTTGACATCTGACATCCTCGATGCTGCTATCGCTGCAAAGGCTCATACTCTCGACGAGGTAAAGGCTTTGAAGGTTGGCGAGTCTGATGCTCAGGCTGCTGTTACACAGCGTTCTGGTATCACCGGTGAGAAGATGGAGCTCGACGGCTACTGCGTTCTCGAGGGTGAGAACATCGAGGTTTACGACCACATGAACAAGCACACTCTGTGTACTATGGTTCAGCTCAACGAGAACAACGAGGAGGCTGGTCACAAGGTTGCTATGCAGGTAGCTGCTATGCGCCCTGTAGCTCTCGACGAGTCTTCTGTTTCTGAGGAGACAAAGAAGACTGAGCTCGAGGTTGCTGTTGCCAAGACTAAGGAGGAGCTCGTAGAGAAGGCAGTGAACGCTGCTTTGAAGAAGGCTGGCATCAACCCAGCTCACGTTGACTCTGAGGATCACATCGAGAGCAACACCAAGAAGGGTTGGTTGACTCCTGAGCAGGCTGAGGAGGCTCGCAACATCAAGAAGACTGTAGGTGAGGAGAAGGCTGCTTCTTTGAACCCAACTATGATCCAGAACATCGCTAACGGTCGTCTGGCTAAGTTCTTCAAGGAGAACTGCCTCGTTGACCAGGAGTTCCAGTTCGGTGATGGTGACAAGCAGACTGTTGCTCAGTACCTCGCTTCTCAGAGCAAGGATCTCAAGATCGTTGCTTACCAGCGCTTTACTCTTGCTGCTGAGTAATCATTACTCGAAAGCAAGCATTAATTTGACTTATAGTTAAATTAGAATATCCGGGAGTTATGGAGTTAAAGCTTAGCTTTGCTTCTAACTCCCCTTTCTTTTTTATATATACATTTTTGGGATTATGAAGATATTTGCTATCGGTATGAACTATACCGAACACAATAAATCGCTGCATGGTACGTTATCTAAACCAGAGCGTCCTGTTATTTTTACCAAGGCAGATTCTGCGCTGCTCAACAACGGCAAGCCTTTCTTCATTCCGGATCATCTGGGAAGAATAGAGTATGAGACCGAGCTGGTGGTGCGTATCTGCAAGTTGGGAAAGACCATTCCGCAGCGTTTTGCCCACCGCTATTATGATGCGGTGACCGTGGGCATCGACTTTACCGCCCGCGAGATGCAGAAGAAGCTGAGAGAGGCGGGTCAGCCATGGGAACTTGCCAAGGGATTCGACGGTTCTGCCGCCATCGGAGAATGGGTGGATATCCAGAAGTTCCGTGACATCCAGGCTATCCACTTCCATCTCAACATCAACGGCGAGAATGTGCAGGAAGGCTGTTCGAGCGATATGCTCTACAAGGTGGATGAAATCATCTCCTACATCAGCCAGTATTTTACGCTCAAGACAGGAGACCTGCTCTATACGGGTTGTCCTACAGGATGCGGTCCGGTGAAGATCGACGACCATCTGGAGGGCTATCTCGAAGATAGAAAGGTTCTCGACTTTATGTGTAAATAAAACCCGGCTGTGGCAACCTGATCCGTGCCACGGTCCAGCAAAGATAGAAAGAATATATGAATAAGAGTAGAATATGGCAATACCTTTGTCTTGTGGCAGTGCTGGTGCTGATGGCGCTGCCTGCTGCGGCACAGAGATTCTTCAACCTTACCTCGCAGGAGGTGAAGGTGGACTCCATATTGCCTCAATTCGTATATTCTTTGCCTTTGCAGGGGGATTATCAGGATTCTATCTATACGGTAACAGTGAAATATCCGGAGTATGTGGATATGCCTGCTACCGATATTTCTCATTACAACCGGCTTTCGGGCGCTGCTCTCCCTGAGCAGGTAGCCATCTGCCAGCAGGTGACGGAATGCCGGAAACAGGGCTTGCTGGTGATTTCCTTTTCTCCTCTTGTTTTCAGAGAGCACAGATATCAGGCGCTGGTGAGCTTCATGCTGGATATCCAGGCGAAGCCGCTGAAACGCTCGAAGAGCCAGTCGCCTCTGCTGACACGTTCGCAGCAGGAAGCCCGACTGCTAACCCGCGTGGGGGAGGATTCTTCTCCCGCCTATGCCGACCATTCTGTGCTGGCAAGCGGAAAATGGGCAAAGATCAGAGTGAGTGAAACGAGTATTCATCAGTTGACTGCCGATGTGGTGCGCCGTGCCGGTTTTTCGGATATCAGCAAGGTGAAGATCTACGGTTATGGAGGAAATCTCCAGAACGAGGCACTCTATGCCCAGGATATTCGGGAAACTGACGACCTGAAGGAGGTGCCGCAATATGTAGTGGATGGCAGACATTATTTCTATGCCCGCGGTGCGGTGAGCTGGAGCAGCAAGACGGCTACGGTGCGCACCCGCAATCCCTATTCAGACTATGGCTATTATTTCATCACCCAGAGCGATGGGGCGCCGAGTCTCTGGGCTGATTCAGCCTCTTTTGTATCTTCCTGCCATCCGATGCCGGAAGATTATCATTCCCTTTATGAAGTAGATGGGTTCAGCTGGATGCAGGGTGGAAGGAATCTCTTTCATCCTACAGCCGTCAAGGTGGGCGACACCCAGAAGGTGGTCATCACCAATCCTACCGGATGCAGCCGGGGAAAGCTGGTGGTGGCTGTTACCGCCGGTACCAACACCCAGGTGCAGATCAGGAAGAACCAGAAGGAACTGGGAACCATGAGCCTCTATCTGCCTACCAATTCCAGCAGCAGTGCCTATACGGTAGGCGTGGAAAGGAGCGCCACCTATCCGCTTCAGGATTTCAAGGAGAAGGATACCATCGAGATACAGCCGATGAGCGGTGGACCTATCCATCTGGATTATGTAGCCGTAACCTGGGAGGAGCCTGCGCCCTTTGCCGGTTTCGGAAGTCAGATTCCTGCAGCCGAGTATGTGTATGGCATCACTCCGCAGGATCATCATGCCGACGGGGCTGCCGATATGGTGATCATCATCCCTACCTCGCAGAAACTGCTCAAGCAGGCACAGCGGCTCAAGGAATTTCACGAAACCCACGACGGGCTGCGGGTG
The DNA here is from genome assembly GCA_900544825.1 of uncultured Prevotella sp. Lineage (GTDB taxonomy): Bacteria > Bacteroidota > Bacteroidia > Bacteroidales > Bacteroidaceae > Prevotella. The sequence continues at coordinate 7,998 of UQWP01000002.1, forward strand.
AACATCGTGCCCGCCGATGAACTCTATAATGAATTCTCCAGCGGTACCCCCGATGCCAATGCCTACCGCCGCTATCTGCGGATGCTGAGCGACAGGGCGGCTACGGCTGCCGACATGCCCAAGTATCTCCTGCTCTTCGGCGACTGCGTATGGGACAACCGGATGCTCACGGCCGACTGCCGACTGCTGAATCCGGATGATTACCTGCTCTGTTATGAGAGCGATGACTCCTTCAGCAAGACCACCTGCTATGTGAGCGACAGCTGGCTGGGAATCATCGGCGAAGGAAAGGGAGCCGATCCGAGAACCGAACTGCAGGATGTGGCGGTAGGACGATTCCCGGTGACTACGGCGCAGGAAGCCAAGATACTGGTGGACAAGACCATCAATTACAAGAAGAACGCCAATGCCGGAGCCTGGCAGAACACCCTGATGTTCATGGGCGATGACGGTAACGAGAATCTCCACATGGCAGATGCCAACGAGGTGGCAGACGATATCGCCTCGCTCTATCCGGGCTATCTCATCAGAAAGGTGATGTGGGATGCCTATACCCGCCAGACCTCCTCAACGGGAAATACCTATCCCGAAGTTTCCAGTATCATCAGGCAGCAGCAGGCTCATGGTGCCCTGGTGATGGATTATGCCGGACACGGAAGCGAGACCCAGATTTCGCATGAAAACGTGCTCAAGATTACGGATTTCGAATCGTTCAGAAACGAGAACCTGCCGTTGTGGGTGACGGCATCCTGCGACATCATGCCTTATGATGGTACGAAATCTACCATCGGCGAGGCTGCCCTGCTGAATGAAAAAGGTGGAGCTGTGGCATTCTACGGTACCACGCGTACCGTGTTTGCCCAGCAGAACAAGTATATGAACCGCGCCTTCCTGCGCAGGGTGCTGAGCCGGGAAGACGGCAAGCCGCTTGCGATAGGCGAGGCACACCGGCTGGCACAGAACGACGTGATGCTGGGCAATGTGATGGCGGGCGAGATAGACCGCTCGGAAAACCATCTGCAGTATGCCCTGCTCGGAGATCCTGCCCTCTCGCTCAACCTGCCGATGATGAAGGTGGTGGTGGATTCCATCAACGGCATCTCCTGCCGGCGCACCGATACGGTTCCGCTGCTGAGAGCCGGAGATATAGCCAGAATTGCGGGACATGTGGAGACGGATGTGGATTTCCAGGGTGTCGTGACGGCTATGGTAAGGGATTCCAGGGAACTGGTTACCTGCAAGCTGAATGATGCCACAGCCGATGGTGCCTCCACAGCCTTCCAGTATTACGACCGGCAGAAGACGCTCTATCAGGGTGCTGACAGCGTATCCGGCGGAAAGTTTGCCTTCAGCTTTGCCGTACCCAAGGATATCAATTATTCGGGTGATACCGGACTGATGAATCTCTATGCCGTCAGCAACGACAAGGCGCTGCGGGCGAATGGAGAAAGCACACAGTTCAAGGTGGGCTGCAGCGTGGTGGCAGGAAACGACTCCATCGGTCCGTCGATATTCTGCTATCTGAACTCGCCTACCTTCGTGGATGGCGGCAATGTGAATACCACCCCTTATTTCGTGGCAAGGATATCAGACAAGGACGGAATCAATGCCGCAGGAAGCGGACTGGGCCATGACCTGAAGCTGGTGATAGACGGAGATCAGTCGAAGACCTACAATCTCAACGATTATTTCTCGTATGATTTCGGGACCTATACCAGCGGTTCCACCTGCTACAGCATTCCGGAACTTGCGCCAGGTAGGCATCAGCTTACCTTCACGGCGTGGGATATCCAGAACAACAGTTCTACCACCACCCTCCACTTCAATGTGGTAAGCGGTCTGGCTCCATCGCTCTTCGATGTGGGCGTGACGGAGAATCCAGCCCGCAGCACGACTACCTTCATCGTATCTCACGACCGAACGGAGAGCCTGATGGATGTGGTAATCGAACTCTATGATACTTCGGGCAGACAGCTCTGGCGCCATGCCGAGAGCGGCGTGCCGGCTTCGGAGGTCTATACCGTGAAGTGGGATTTATCGGTAGATGGCGGTCGCCCTCTGGGTACGGGCATCTATCTGTATCGGGTCAAGGTTTCATCGGATGGCAGCAGCTATGCCTCCAAAACCCGGAAACTGATCATTATAAAATAGTAAATATCATCATATAAAATAAAGTAGTATGAATAGAATCGTCAAGATATTCGCAACCGGTTTCCTCTCGGTATGGGCGCTGACGGCATCGGCGCAGAACGGAGAGGGAGATACCAAGGAGAGTCTTTTCAATCCGGTAAACTATGCCGTCATCTCTCAGACCATAGCGCCCGATGCCCGCGGCGGAGGTCTGGGCGACGTGGGTGCGGCAACCGATCCGGATGTCAACTCCCAGTATTGGAATCCGGCAAAGTATCCCTTCAACATCTCCAGGGCGGGTGTGGCGCTGAACTTCACTCCATGGCTCCGCTCGCTGGTCAACGACATGAATCTCGCCTATCTCTCGGGCTATTACCGCATAGGCGATTACAGTGCCGTATCCGCTTCGCTCCGTTATTTCAATATGGGTGAGGTGTTTCTTTCTGATCCGGGAGAAACCGACAATGCGATGACCATCAATCCTTACGAGATGTCGCTCGATGTGGCTTACTCTCTGATGCTCAGCGAGAAATTCTCCCTGGCGGCAGCTATCCGCTGGATTTATTCTGACCTGCGCTTCGACTATCAGGAGGAGAATTCGCCTGCTTCGGCTTTTGCGGCGGATATTGCAGCCTATTATCAGAACTATGTCAACATCGGACCGCGAGAGTGCCAGTTGGGTGTAGGTCTGAACATTTCGAATATCGGCAGCAAGATCACCTTCAGCGGTCAGGAGTATGGTGAGTTCCTGCCAACCAATCTGCGTCTGGGTGCCTCACTGATGATTCCTATCGACGAGTACAACCGCTTTACCATCGCCGCAGATGCCAGCAAGTATCTCGTGCCGACGGTTCCTGCTCAGAATGAGGGAGAGGACAACTCGGAGTATGAAGACCGAGTGCATCGAGAATACAACGATATTTCGGGCATCAGCGGCATCTTCAAGAGCTTCAGCGATGCCCCTGGCGGATTCAAGGAAGAGCTGGAGGAAATCAACTATGGCGTAGGTGCCGAGTATGTGTATAATGACAAGTTTGCCCTGCGTGCCGGTTATCATCACGAAAGTCAGAGCAAGGGCAACCGCAAGTACTTCACGGTGGGAGCCGGTTTCAAGATGAATGTCTTCTCGCTTGATGCTTCCTATGTGGTAGCCACCGCCAAGAGCAATCCGCTCGACCAGACCCTGCGCTTTACGCTGGCGTTCGATATGGACGGATTGAAAGACCTGTTCAAGCGATAGATAAACATATTAATAACTTTAATCATAAAGAATAAGATTATGAATATACGTGTAGGATTCGGATACGATGTTCACAAGCTGGTAGAGAACCGTGACTTGTGGCTGGGTGGTATCAAGATAGATTATGAGTTGGGTTTGCTCGGCCATAGTGATGCCGACGTGTTGATTCATGCCATTTGCGATGCCCTGCTGGGTGCCGCCAACATGCGTGATATCGGTTATCATTTCCCAGATACGGCAGCAGAGACCCTGAATGTGGATTCCAAGATTCTGCTCAAGAAGACGATGGACCTGATTGCCACCAAGGGATATACCCTGGGCAACATCGATGCAACGGTCTGTGCAGAGCGTCCGAAGCTCAATCCGCATGTTCCTGCCATGAAGGAATGCCTGGCAAAAGTGATGGGCGTAGAGGAAGACCAGATCTCCATCAAGGCTACAACCACAGAGAAGTTGGGCTTTACCGGAAGAATGGAAGGAATCTCAGCCTATGCAACAGTATTGATAGAAAAAGCTTAATGAGGGTTAAAAACTTGTTGTTTTTTTGACGAATTTTCTAATAATTCGTTGATTTATATCAAAAAATATCAAAAATGATACTTTTCTTGTCGAATTATTTGGCGATTTGCAGAAAAAGTACTATCTTTGCAGCGTCAAAAGGTTAATAGATTGTTTAGGTTAGTAGTAATAGATTTAGGTTTTTAGTTATTAGGTTTTAAGGTAGATTGTTTAACAGATAATTGAGAAGGTCGTGAGACTATTTTGATTAGAATTTTTAAGTTAAACATAGTGCATGCCACAGCTCGTTGAGAGTTGTGGCATGTTTTATTTTATTAAAAGTCTTCCTTTTTCTTCGCTAACTCAAATTTTTACATTATCTTTGCAAGCAGAAAAAAAGGATAATCATGAGAGTACTCATAGTAAATACAAGTGAGAAGGCGGGTGGAGCTGCTGTAGCTGCCAACCGCCTGATGGATGCCCTTAACAACAATGGTGTTAAGGCTAAGATGCTGGTGCGCGATAAAGTGACCGATGATATTACCGTGGTAGGGTTGCCCCGTTCGCTCAAGTTGCAGTGGAACTTCCTCTGGGAGCGCTGGTGCATCTTCTGCCGCCTTCATTTTTCCAAGAAGAATCTCTTTGCACTCGATATCGCCAATGCGGGATACGACATCACTTCCCTGCCAGAGTTCAAGGAGGCTGACATCATCCATCTGCACTGGATCAACCAGGGTATGCTTTCGCTGAAGACCATCCGAAAGATCATCAGCAGCGGAAAACCGGTGGTATGGACCATGCACGACATCTGGCCGGCATCATCCATCTGTCATCTTACCCTGGATTGCCATCATTACAACAATGGCTGCGGCAACTGCAAGTATCTGCCGGGAAACGGCGGAAAGAACGATCTGTCGGCGAAGATATGGAAGAAGAAGCAGAAGGTGTACAACAGTGGGGCTCTTTCCTTTGTTACCTGCAGCAGATGGCTGGCGGGTGAAGCCCGGTTGAGCGGACTCCTGGCGGGTCATCGCATCGAGACGATTCCCAATCCGATAGACACCCATGTCTATTGTCCGCAGGATAAGCTGGAATCCCGTCTCCGCACGCAGCTGCCAAAGGACAAGCGCATCATCCTCTTCATCGCCCAGAGAGCCACCAATCCCTATAAGGGCATGGATTATCTGATAGAGGCGTGCCGGCTGATGGCTGAGCAGCATCCCAAGATGAGGGAGAACACCTGCGTGGCAATACTGGGTGGACACAGCGAGGAATTCGAAGGCAAGCTTTCGTTCCCGATCGTTTCGCTCGGTTATGTGAGCGATGACAAGCGCATCGCGGATATTTACAATGCAGCCGATGTCTTCGTGCTTCCTTCCCTGTCGGAGAATCTGCCGAATACCATCATGGAGGCGATGGCCTGCGGCGTGCCTAGCGTAGGATTCAAGGTAGGTGGCATACCGGAGATGATCGATCATCAGAAGAACGGATATGTGGCAAACTACCGCGATGCCAAGGATTTGGCGGCTGGCATCCACTGGGTGCTGGAAGAAGCTGACCGGGAGAATCTGAAGAAGGCGTGCCTGCAGAAGGTGATGCATAACTATTCGCAGCATGCGGTGGCGCTGAAATATGTTGAGGTGTATAATCAGGCGATGGCCTTTAAAAATTACCGAATATGATTAAGTTTACTGTCGTAACCTGTACCTACAATGCTGAGAGTGTGTTGCAGCGTACGTTGGATAGTGTCAATAAGCAGACCTACTGCAATATCGAGCACCTGATCATAGATGGTGTTTCGAAGGACAAGACCCTGGCTATGGTACGGGCGTACCAGAACAGGGCAAAGGCAGGGGAGAATGCCCACGAAATCGTGGTCTATTCGGAACCTGACAAGGGACTCTATGACGCCATGAACAAGGGCATCGACCGTGCCACAGGCGACTATCTCGTGTTTCTGAATGCGGGAGATGTCTTTCCTTCTTCCGATACCCTGGAGTATGTAGAGGGATGCGTAGGCGAGGGCGAGAACCTGCCGGGCGTGCTTTATGGAGATACCGATATCGTGAATGACGAAGGAGGATTTCTGCGCCATCGCCGTCTTTCGCCTCCCAAGAAGCTGAACTGGCGCTCGTTCAAGTGGGGTATGCTTGTCTGTCATCAGTCGTTTTATGCCCGCACGGATATCGCCCGCCAAATCCATTACAATCTGCATTATCGCCTTTCGGCAGATGTGGATTGGTGCATCCGCATCATGAAGGCGGCTCAGCAGCGTCATCTTCCGTTGCGCAATGTGCATGCAGTCATCACCAACTATCTGGATGGCGGCATGTCGGTGCAGAACCACAAGGCTTCGCTCAAGGAGCGTTTCGAGGTGATGCGCAGCAACTATGGCATTGTCACTACGGTTCTGGTGCATGCCTGGTTTGTGGTGAGAAGTCTCTTCAAGCGCTAGTTCGCATGATTTTAGCAAGAAAAATAGATTCAAATGGCAGAAACATTAAAGGAAAAAACAGCAAAGGGCCTCTTCTGGGGAGCCATGAACAATGGGGCGATGCAGGTTATCGGTTTGGTATTCGGCATCGTCCTGGGCAGACTGTTGTCGAAGGAAGACTATGGAATGATGGCAATGATCAATGTGTTCCCGCTCATAGCGATAGCTCTTCAGAACAGCGGATTCGCTTCGGCCATCGGTAATCTAAAGCATCCTACAGCCAATGATTACAACTCCGTGTTTTGGTTTAACATCATAGTGGGATCTTCTCTTTATGTCATCCTTTTCTTCTGTGCCCCTTTCATAGCCGATTTCTATCATGATGAAAGGCTGGTATCCTTATGCCGGCTGGCATTCATCAATATTCTCTTTTCCAGTCTGGGTACGGCTCAGGCTGCATTCCTCTTCAAGAACATGATGGTGAAGCAGCAGGCAAAGGCGAGTATCACGGCGGTTCTGCTGTCGAGTAGCGTGGGTGTTCTGATGGCTTGGAATGGCTTTGCCTATTGGTCTCTGGCTGCCCAGGGAGTGGTTTATGTGGGACTGAACACCCTGCTGGTATGGCATTATTCCACCTGGCGACCTTCGCTGAAGATAGATTTCACACCGGTGAGGACGATGTTTCCGTTCAGCTTCAAGATAGCTGCTACAACCATCGCCACCAAAATCAACGACAATGTGATGAATATCCTGCTGGGCCGTTTCTATACCAATGCCATTACGGGTAGCTACAACCAGGCTTATCAGTGGAACTCGAAGTGTTATCTCCTGCTGCAGGGAATGTTGAATCCGGTGATCCAGCCTACCCTGGTGAATCTCTCTGACGACAGGGAGCGCCAGCTGATGGCTTTCAGAAAGATGGTCAGGTTTATCTGCTTCCTTTCTTTCCCTCTGCTGTTCGGATTGGGACTCGTTTCCAATGAGTTTATCATCATCACGCTGACTGAGAAATGGCAGTCGAGTGCAGAACTGCTGCGTATGCTGTGCGTAGGCGGTTCGGTGATGCCACTTTATACGCTGTTTTCCAATGTGGTTATCAGTAAGGGGAAATCCGGTGCCTATTTCTGGTGTACGGTTTCCTTGAGTGTCACCCAGATTGTGCTGATGCTGCTTCTCTGGCCTTATGGCATCCATCTGATGGTATCAGTCTATGTGGCATTGACCATCGTCTGGATGTTTGTGTGGTATGCGCTGGCTTACCGTTATATCAGTTACCGTCCGCTGGACTTTCTGAAAGATACCTGTCCGTTCCTGCTGGCGGCTCTGGGCGTGATGAGCCTCACCTATCTGGCAACGATGAGCATTGCCAATCTGGTATGTCTGCTTCTGGCTAGGGTTGTGATGGCAGCCGTATTATATTTCGTGGTCATGAAAGTGGCCCGGGTTGCCATTTTGGATGAGTGTATCCGTTTTGTATTAAAGAAAAATAGATGAATATGATGGAAAATCAGACAAGACAATATAGTAATGAGGAGTTGAGAGCCCGGTTCAATCCCGAAGGTTCTCTGCTGTGGAAGCATCAGCAAAGGATGGTAGAGCTGCTGCTGGCTTTTGATGCCATCTGCAGGCGTCATCAAATCCGTTACTGGCTGATAGGCGGCACACTGATTGGTGCAGCCCGCCATCAGGGTTTCATTCCCTGGGATGATGACATGGATGTGCAGATGCTGCGGGAGGATTATCTGAAGATGATAGAGATTCTGCCCCGGGAGCTGGATGAGACGATGGCGCTGCAATGCAGGCAGACGGACGAAAACTATTTCTTCCAGTATGCCAAGTTGAGAGACCGCCGGACGGTGCTGGATGAGAATAACGGCTATGACCGGATTTTCAAGGAGCGGGGCATCTACATAGACATCTTTCCTATCGACAAGCACCCCAAATGGTTGCAGCGGCTGTCGATGCAGACCATCGGACACACCTATAAGATATTGAAGCGGAAGGATCTGCAGGATGAGGTGCTCGTGGGCAAGGTGATGCGTTGGGTGCATCTGAACGAACGGTTGATTTTTCCGGTGATGAGGGGAATCGCCAGACTGATCGGTGGTGCCTACCTGGATGCTTTTGGCGTGCCTTTTGTAGTAGAACGCCATCTGGAAGACATTTTCCCATTGACCACCCTGGAGTTTGAAGGGCATCAGATGCCTGTGCCGGGCAATTACGACAAGGTGCTGACCGACCAATACGGAAACTATATGCAGCTTCCGGATCTGGACAAGGTGAATCTGCACGTTGGCAAGTTGGAGCTCAAGTCATGAACCGGTTATAAATGGAAAATTCCAGCAACTAAAGCGATTGCTTGAGTTGCTGGAATTTTTGTTGGCAGTGCTGCTTGTAGCTGTAACCGAACCATTTGCGCTGGTATTTTCTATAGGTATAGATGGCGCAGAATCTGAGAGAATCGCAGAGAGAATGCCTGCCCGCCTCATAGATGGTAGGTGGAATCCTGACAAAATAGAGGTCGGCCACCGTATCGAAAGCCGAGAAAGGCTTTACCCCAGGCAGGCTCAGCAGCCATTCTTCGGCCATAAAGCGGTTGTGCAGCTTGGTATCTTCGTCTAGGGCAGGGAGCGTTCTGAAATAAGAAGCCTTCGCCCACCAGAAGTTGCCGGCGTACATCCTGTTCCTGAAAGGAGGGAAGAGGTAGCTTCCGTAAGTATCATATCCCGCTTGCAGGGTGTTGACAGCCACCTTCCACTGGTTCATCAGGAAATATTCCATCATTCTTCTCCATGCCACAATCTTTTCCACGAATCCCCTGAATTCCTTGTCTTCCTGATTTAGGGGAGTCTGATAGGTGATTCCCTTGGTATGAAAATAGTAGAAGAGGAAGTCTTCGTGCTGCGATTTCTCATACATATAGTCGAGTGCCGGAAATTCGAATCGCTGCGGATTGGTGGTCTTGGAAACAAATTCTATCTTATCTGCCGAGTATTGTCGCAGGATATCTTCCAGTTCCATGATATCTTCGTCGTTTTTGGCGATGCAGCTGATATAGAGTCGGTTGCTTGCCTCGAGCAGTCCGCTGTCGGCGAGATGCTGCATCTGTTCCCTTACCATCTCTTTCCAGTTGGCGTCGCAGAAGATATGGTAGATGCCATAGATGGGAGTAGAACAGGCAGGAGTATGGATCCAGGACGACAGGTCCTTGCGTTCGTATATTCCCAATGTACTCTTGTATATTTTCTTTAGAATGGATGTCATGATGCTGATGGGTGCTTTTTATAAGTTGGATCGTTTTTAATGGGATGCTGATGATGCTTTCAATGATGCGATAAGACGTTCAAACATCGTTTTCATGTCATATCCTGGCGTCCATCCGAGTTCATGCACCTTGCTGCAGGACAGACGGAGCCGGGTCATCGGAGAATATCCCATGCCCTCCTTCAGCCGGATAACCGGCTTTACATCAGGATTGAAAGTCTTGCAGAGGAACTTAGCCATGTCGATGATGGAAATGTAGGTTGACTCGTTGGCAACATTGTAGGCTTCGCCGTCTTCACCCTTCAGCAGGATGAAGAGGATGCCCTCGATGGCATCAATGGTATAGCAATAGCAGCGGCTCAGTTCACCGGTGGTATGGAGAACGATGTCTTCTCCGTCAATGATGTTGCGGGCAAATTGTGCGAAAACGCGGTTGTCATCTGCTGTAACTCCTGCTCCGAAAGTCTGGGCGAGGCGGGCAGTCTTGACATGTACCCCATATTCCTTGGCATAGGCATGGCAGAGACATTCGGCAGCTCTCTTGGCTACGGGATAGCTGCTGCGGGTATCTGAAAGATGGATGTAGCCCTGTTCCTCCTCGCTGAGTGGATGGGAATCATCATAGATGCTTCCATATACCTCCAGAGATGAAACATTGACGATTGAGGCGGTGTTCTGGCGAAGGGCGAAACGCAGAAGCTGGGCCGTGCCGTCGAAATCGGTCATCATGGTTTCTACCGGTTTGCTGACAAAGTATTGGGATGCAGTAGGACTGGCAAAATGCACCAGATAATCGATGTGAACCTCCTGCGGCATTTCCTCTGTCTTGCTGAAATCATGCTTCAGGATAATGATGTTCTTGCCCAGAGCTTCTCCTGAATGGGCATCATCCTGAGGATGACCCAGTACCTGCTGCGCCTTCTCCTCGTTTCTTACGAAGCAGACGATGGTCAGGTTCAGACCGTGCTGTCTGTCGAGTTCTTCCAGACAATGAACTATGCAGGAGCCCAGCAAGCCCGTAGCTCCCGTAATACCGATGGTTTTGTTTCTCAGTTGTTCGTAAAGAGGAAATCTGCTGGCAAAGTCTTTCCAGTCTTCTAGCTCTATTTCGTTATGTTTCATTTCTCTTCTATCTTTATTAGAAACCGAAAATCTGCTGGTTCTCATGTACCGTTACCATGGCACGGAACACAAAGAAATCGGTTGGCGTTGTAATCTTGATGTTCTCCATCGGTCCGATGATGGTACCGAGTTTATAGCCGTAATGGCTCATCATCGTACAGGAATCGATGAAGTTGTGTCTGCCTTCTTCGATTGCCTTGCGGTGTGAAGACAGTATGTCTTTCAGCTTGAAACTCTGTGGTGCTCTTGCTATCAGGGAATTGTCTCGTTCTGGAATTTCCAGCGAGTTGTCTTCTTGCTTCACAATGAAAGTCTCCGTGGCCGGAATGCAGGTGATGCAGGAACCGCATTCTTCCACCTTCCGGATATTGTCTGTAATGGTTTCCTCGGTGATGAGCGGGCGTACACCGTCGTGAATGAGCACGTTGGCATCCCTTTCGCCGGCAAACTCCTCGGCAGCACAGAGTCCGTGATAGATGGAATCCTGTCCGCTGTTGCCGCCAGGTACAATCTTCACCACTTTGCTGATTTCGAACTTGCGTATCATCTTCTCCAGGAAAGGAATCCATGATTCGATGCAGGCTACGACGATGCCATCTATCTCCGGATGGTTGTCAAACAATTCCAAAGTATAGATGATGATAGGTTTGCCGTTCAGTTCCAGAAACTGCTTAGGTCTTGACTTGGTGTGCATTCTGAGGCCGGAGCCTCCTGCAAAGATGACTGCTATGTTCATAAGATTCCTTTTTTAGAGAGTTATTATAAAGAATGGGGCTTTGGAAGCCGCTTATTTCATGATCTGGGTTGCCTGGTCAGACATGTAGGTGAACAGCCAGTAGCCGTTCCATGCCCAGAGATACAGGGTGAGTAACCAGCAGGAATATCTCAGGATGACTTGTCTGCCTGGTGTGAGTGACTTCATCAGATAGGCGATGGCAATAGGAATGATGAATATCCAGTGGCAAGCCATGATATACATCTCGTTCAGGCCGAATCCCATCACGAAGTGGATGACGATGTCTAATCCCAGCCAGCTCAGTACCATGAGGAAGAACTTGTATCGGATGCCGACTGCGATGCTGATGAGGAACAGCAGCGAGATGATGGCTTCAATGACATAATTGAATGTATAGTTATACTTCACGATGGTAGGGCGGTTCACACACATATCGTCCAGGAGATAAGAATCGTGGAGCTGGATGGATTCTCCCATCATATTGTGAATCAGGGCATCCGTCCTGGAAGTTGACGTATCGGTCCATTTCCAGAACCCTTCCTTCTTCAACGGTTCTCCGGTATGTGCCATAACCCATGCATGATGGATGGAATCCTTCCGCTGCTGTTCCGGATCCTTGGCATGCGTCTTTACCTCAATCTGTTTATCTACATGAAACTGGGGTTCCCTTACCTCAGTATAGATAAGGTAGGCAGTAGTTACCAGCAGGATGGCTGGCAGAATCATAGCCACGAGATTCTTAGGGGCAAAGACTTTCCTGCCATTGACAAACCAGGCTGCCAGATAGGTCTTGGCAATATTGCTGAGGGTGACTCCTCCGGTCAGGAAACTGAGGATACCGATAGTCCAGGCAGACAGTTTCCGTCTTTCCTTCATCGCCATGCCCGCCAGATACAGCGTCATGGTCAGCATGAGGAGCGACCAGCAGAAGTGGTCGGGTACCAGCATGGAAACCATCACCATACCGAAGGAATAGAGCATGGTAGAGAAAAGGATGCAGTCTTTCTTCTTCAGTTCTATGATTTCCCGGAAAATGCGATATACGAAGATGAAAGAATAGAAGGCGCTTGCAATGAGCAGGATAGCCATGAATATCATCGCAAAGTTGGTATCGCCCGAAGATATCAGTTCCTTGTTGATGAGATAGAAAGGATAGAGGATGACTGCAAAGAGCGGATGGCGGGGAATCTCGAAATAGAGTTTGCCATTCGACATAAAGATATACGACCATGCATCAAAGCCGGATACATGGAAGGTCTTGGCGAACAGCTGCCAGAAGCTGACGTGGTGCGCTCTGAGGAAAAGGTTGCCGTATTTGTAGAAGAACAACCCGTTGAGCAGTACGAATATCAGTAGAGCCACGAGGCCCGGTATTCTTTCTTCTTTCTTGATTTTAAAAATATTCTTCATCGTTTTATTCTTATTTGGCTGCAAAGTTAGTGTAAAAAATTGATTGTGGGAAGAAAAATGAGGAAATATTTCATTTCGGCTGGTTTTTTGTGGCGGTTTATTTGGCATTGTCTGCTTTTTAGGTTATCTTTGTCTCCAAAAAACGGATGATGACAGATTCCGACAATTGTGTATCGTTAATGAATATCATAGATATGAAACAGCCAGCTAAGATTGATGTCGCCGTATTGATGCTTTTCTTCAATCGTCCCGACAATTTCCAGAAAGTGTTTGACGAGGTGAAGAAGGCTCGTCCTGCCCAGTTGTTCCTCTATCAGGATGGAGCAAGAGGGGAGCGGGATGTGCCGGGTATCGAGGCATGCCGGCAGATAGCATCAGATGAGAATATTGATTGGGAGTGCGAGGTGCATCGTTCTTATCAGACCAAGAACCAGGGATGTGATCCTTCGGAATATCTCTCCCAGAAATGGGCTTTCTCGATTGTGGATAAGTGTATCGTGCTGGAAGATGACGATGTGCCTTCGCAATCATTCTTCCCTTTCTGCAAGGAGATGCTCGACCGCTACGAGCACGATGAGCGTATTGCCATGATTGCCGGATTCAATGAAGATGAGGTGACACCCGACTGCGAGGACAGCTATTTCTTTACTTCTGTCTTCTCTATCTGGGGATGGGCATCGTGGCGCCGTGTGGTGGATAAATGGGAGGGCGACTATGCTTTTCTGCGCAATAAGCAGGCGATGCGCCAGTTGGAATCGGTGGTTCGCCAGCGCGGGCTCCGTAAGGACTTCATCCCGATGTGCAGGGATCACGCCCATAGTGGAAAGGAGTTTTATGAAAGCATCTTCTGGGCTTCGATGCTGCTGAATTCCAGCCTTGCCATCATGCCATGCAGGAATCTGATCAATAATCTGGGTCTCTCTGATGACTCCACCCATTTCTCGGGCAGTATGAAGACGACTCCGAAGGCTTATCGCAGAATTTTCACCATGAAGCGCCATGAGCTGGAGTTTCCGCTGAAACATCCTAAATATGTGGTGGAAAACGTAGATTTCAAGGAGCGAGTGTATAAGATCAATGCCTGGGGGCACCCGTTCATCAAGATGTCACGATCTCTGGAAGAACTCTTTCTGAATCTGAGATATGGTAATTTCTCCAGCATCTTCAAGGCGATGGCTCGCAGATGTCGCAAAATGATAGGAAGAGATAAACACGCTTAATCTCAGACTTAGATGAGAATAAGCGTGCTTAATCTTTAACTTAGCAGAAATATCCGATAATCAGAATACCGTTGTATATCAGTAGCGCCAGTCCCAGAACGAGCAATACGCCCTTTAAACAGCTGTTGTAGCGCTGTCGGGTTTGCAGCTGTCGGTTTTGCTTCAGAAGGAAACCGATGGCTATCGGAATGGCGTATATCCAGTGCCCCGCCATGATATATACCTCATTAAGACCGAAGCCGAGGCCAATATGCAGCATCATGTCAAGACCGAAATACGACATCACCAGCCAGAGATACTTGCTCTTTCTGCCCGCCCAGATGCCGGCTACAAACAGCAGCATGATGACTGCCTCTACAATATAATTGATGGCGTATCGGTATTTCACGAACATCGGGCGATGGCGCAATTCATCCTCCAGTACATAATCCTGATGCAGCTGGATAGATTCGCCCATCAGATTTTCTATGATAGACTGTGTGCGGGAGCTCGTGGCATCCGTCCAGTTCATGAATTCACCTTTCATGATAGGGGCACCTTGCTTAGGACCCCTTTTCTTTTTGGCTTCATTCTTGGCCAGTTGCTTTGCCTTCCGGATGCTGTCGTTCTTGGCTTTTTGGGCTATCTCCTGAGCAGTGATGATCTTCAAGCCTCTTTGGATAGAGTCGTTTGTCAGCGAATCACGGGTATGCTTGATCTGCGCCATACGCTCCTGTCTGGCTTTCTTCTCAGCCGCTTTCTTGGCTTTCAGTTCCTTGCGTGCCATCTCGTTAGGCCATACGAAGACGCGGTATTCCCATCTGCAGAATCCCCACAGCAGGGCGGCTGGCAGGATGACTGCCAGGAGAAGATATTTCGGGCGGAAGAAACCCTTTCCGTTTACGAAGAATGCAGAGAAGAAGATCTTCAATCCATTGTTGAGCGATGTACCGGCAGTAAGGAGGAAATAAACCACGCTCTGCCATATTTTGAGCGGATGGTGATGTTTCATTCTCAGACCGGATACGTAGAGTGCCAGGATGAGCAGCATCATGGAGATGACGAAATGGTCGGGAACGATGCAGGTGACCATCACATATCCGAAGGAGAAGAACAGCAGGGTGAGAATATGAGATGCCGTCTTGTCGAGATCCATTACCTCCCGGAAGATTCTCTTCAGGAAGAGGGTGGCATAGAATCCGCAGAATACCTGGATGATTACCGCGATGAAAAGGGCACAGTTGTAGCCTGTGACTTTCATCAGCCCCATATTAATAAGGTAAGGAATATACATATAGAAGGCGAGCAGCGGATGGCGATATACATTATAGGCTGCACTCCAGTCGCTCAAAACCCAGTAGGTAAGCGGATCGAAGCCCGATACGCAGAAGTGGCGGATGAAATTCTTGTAATAATCATCCGTGATGAGGGTGAAATGACTGGCATTGCGGGCTATCACTACACCATTCAGAACGGCAAGTGCCAGAAAAATGCCTAGGGCGAGCCATCTTTCTTCTTTCTTGATCTTGAAAATATCGAATATCTTTTTCATATCTATCTATTTCTTTCTAGTTTTGAGAGGAATCATCTCTTTGTCTTTCTCTTTCTAGTTTTCGGAGATTCTTTTATTTCTTCAGGAAGAATCTTACTAATAGGAAATTTACCGGGATACAGATGCAGAGGGTAGGAATCATCGCCCACTGTTTGGCGAGTCCCAGACCTACAAAGAGGTTGAGGCAGACGGTTTGCATCGTATAGTTTACCACATGCGAGAGGGTGAAGCCGGCACCTCGCTTGGCGTTTGCCTTCACCTTGAAGGTGTATCGGGTACTGGCGATGAAATTGAAGATGAAGCTCACGATGTAGGCGATGGTGTTGGCTGTGGTAGCCAGACTGTGATCACCCATTCGTGGAATGAAATGGTTCAGTACCGGCATCATAGCCAGGTAGATGACATATTGCAGCACCGTAGCCAGTCCGCCTACGATTCCGAATCTGATGACTTCGCCCAGCTTCTCCCGCTTGGCATCATCCATGTCGCTTATTTTTTTCTTGATATTCATGGTTCTATTCTTTTATTGAATTATCTTAATATCTTTTCCTTTCCGAAGAGGTAAGCCAGCTTGGTCTTTTCCATGATTCTGGCGATGGCTATACTTCCCAGGATGGCGAGTATCACGGTGAAGAGAGCAAAACTGATCTCACTCGGATCCCAGGCAAAGAGGGGATGGTAGAACTTCGCAGCCATCGTAAAGATGGGATGGAAGAGATAGATAGGCAGCGTGTTGCGCCCTATATATAATAAGGTGTCCTTGATTCGGTTGGTCACCTTTGCCACTTTTACTATCATAGGACTGAAATCCTTGAAGCGTTCGGGAGCGTCTAGCAGGTGTTGCAGGAACAGCAGGGTGCTGATGCAGCACCAGCAGGAGAAGACGATAGCCAGACTTCCCCAGTCATACCAGTCTTCGTGGCTGAGCAGATAAATCCACAGGAAGATGGCGAAAAACTCGTGGCGGAACAGCCTGCTCCACTCCGTTTTGCTCTGTCGGATGACCACACCGATGAAGTAATAGGCTGCTGCACTTGCCGACAGGGCTGGTGTTTCTGATATCAGAAGCAGCGTAACTGCGAAGACGAAAAGGCTAGCATAGGTGTCTCTTTTCGTATAATTCTTGTGTAAATCATTCCAATTCCTTCCACTGAAGCAGAAATAATAGAGCGTTCCGCAGATAATCATAGTCTGGATAAACCAATAGGGACCGATGGAAGTGACGAAGATCTTCTCGCCTATCTGGGAGAGGGAGAGCTCTGTGATGCCATCTCTTACCGGCATGTAGTAGGAGAGCACCGAGAAACCTGTCACCATGATGACATAGGGCAGGGCGAGACATTTCAGATAGTTTCCCATCTGTCTTCCGGTCTTCTCGATGTTCACGAGATAGCCCGTGATGATAAGGAAGGTAGGCATCATAAAGGATAGGATGCCTGCCTTGAGCTGGGGGTATGCGTTGCCGAAGCTCACGATATGAATCAATATCATGAGGATAATGAGGATGGCTCGAATGAAATCGAGATCGGTATTTCTTTTCATCTGATTCCTTTTGATTTATCTGTTTCTATATCCTTGACTTATCTTTCTGGAAGACTTCTTCCGGGAGTGATTATTCTCTGAAAGGCTTGTAGTGCCCCTTGTCGGCGAAGGCAAGCATTTCCTTGTCGCCACGACTGTCGCCGAAGGCTTCTATCTCGTAGAGAGAGCGGTCGGAGATGGCCTTGTCTTCTGTATCTGCTGTTCGGGGCATAGAAAGAGCCTCCTGAATTCTTCGTACTTTTTCGGCTCCATAGCAGTTGTTGCTCTTGAATCTGCCCGTCAGCTTGCCGTCTTCTACTTCTATCTGGGTGCCGAGTACCTGAACACCTTTCAGGTTGCGGATATCAAAGAATGGGCGAACCCAGTTGTCGATGCTTGCGCTTACGATGAAAACCTGGGCTCCTGCCACCAATGCTTCGTGAAGCAGGGTGATGCCTTTCGGGCGGAGCAGATGCTGGCTTTCTTCAGCGAAGCCCCGGCAGAGTGCATCAAACTTTTCGATGCGCATGCCGGCAAAGAGGTGGGCGAAGATCTGTTGCTTCGCCTTCCAGTTGGGATAAAGGTGCAGTTTCATCAGCACCAGCAGTGGGCTGTGCATCAGGAAAACCATCAGAAAACTGCCTCTGCCCTTGGCATACTTGATGAATTCGAGCAAGGTATCACTCGTAGTGAGTGTTCCATCGAAATCAAAACAATATATTTTCTTCTTCATTTCTTGTTCTTCTTTTAGATTTACTCTTTCTTATACGATATAGATAAGAATAAGGAAGGAGAGCAACCAGGCAAGGACGATAAACTGCGTGATTCTGTCGCGCAGGATAATCTTGGTCGGGTCGCCGCTCTGCTGGTCAACCACTGCAATCTGGATGTATCGCAGCAAACCTACCAATACGAATACGCTGGTAAGATAGAGATAATCGGTATGGAAATTCTCGATAACCTCCGGACTCACCGTGTACATGATGTAGCAAACCAGGGTAACGGATGCCGTGATGGTGATAGTCTGGTTGATGAAGGTAAGATTGTATCGACTCGTATTCTTGCGTGGAGCCTCTCCTGTCTTCTCCATACGCAGCACATCATCGCGTCGCTTGGCAAAACTCATGAAGAGGGTGATGAGGAAGGTCATCAGTACAATCCATTTACTGAGCATAATGTGCGTGGCGACGCCACCCGCCAGCAAGCGGAGCACAAAACCGAATGCCACGATGCACACATCAATGATGGCATACTGCTTGAGCTTGGCGCAATAGCAGAGGTTCATGACCCAATAGAAGGCAATGATTCCCATCGTCTCCCACGAATCGAGCAGACTGCATACCCCCATTGAGAGGATAAGCATCAGAAACATCAAAGCGTAAGCCTGCCTAATGCTTACGGCTCCTGATGCGATAGGGCGGTGACACTTCACCGAGTGGCGGCGGTCTGCCTCCACATCATGGATGTCGTTGAAGCAATAGATGCTCGATGCGGCAAAGCTGTAGGCAAAGAAAGTAATCAGACCCGCCAGCAGGGCATCTGTATGAAACAAGGCACCACCAAAGAAGAGTGGCACGAAGATAAACATATTCTTGATCCACTGCTTCGGGCGGATCAGGCGCATCAAGGCAGCGAAGCCCCGGCTATCTTTTATTTCATTCTCGTTCATAAAAACTTCTTTTTATTTAATAATCTTAGATGATTCTTTTTATTTAATAATCTTAGATAGTTCCCTTGAGATCCATTCTACAATCTTGCTCAAAATCCAGGAGAGTGGCAGGGTGATGGCTATGCAGAGGATGAAGGTTGGCCAGTATCCCAAGTGATGAGGTTCGATATAATGGAGCACGAAGTGGATGTGGATGAGATAGCATTCCAGACTCAATGCTCCTACCAGCATGAAGCTGCGGTTAAACCATCCTGGAGTACGGCGGAAGATGCGGTTCAGGAGCAGGATGCTCGTGATGGTGAGCGGGATGTAGAGCATTCGCTCCAGGAAGAGCGGGAACATACCGTGCTTCTCCTGTTCCAGGAAGATGCTTGCAAGCAGCGTCATCAGGAACATCAGCCATATCATCCAGATGCTGGCACCATCAAGCGTCTGCTTCTGGCGTACCATCTCGCCCATGTTGATGCCGATGAAGAAGATAGGTACTCTGCTCCAGAAAATTTCCAGATGACCTACAGCCTGATGAATCGGTGTGACGTATTGCACCAGGATGCACCACATGATCATCACCACCGGCAGCCATTTGTAGATGGGGTGGCGCTTGATGAGTTCCATATAGGCTGGGGCGAAGAGATAGAGCATCATGGTGGCTGGGATGTACCAGAAGGTAAGCTCGTCGTATCGCCAGAAATTCCAGTTGATGGTAATCTCGCCTATCAGATTGATCCACGCCTCGAGGTCTCCTCCCTGGAATCGGGGGATGTAGTAGAGACAGGCGATGATAAGCCATGCCGGGTAGATACGCAGGTAACGGCGGATGAAGAAATGCTTGGCAGAAGGATTCTTCATCCAGGAAAACCACAGGCCGATGCCGCTGAGAAACAGAAATATATCTACTCCTACATTGCCCATACGGCGCAATCCGAAGAAAGCGTCCTCTCTAGGCAGTGCTACATGAAAGAGAATGATGAAGAGCATGGCGGCTCCCATCAACTCACCGCGATATCTACTGATATTCGCCAGTTCTATGTCTTTTATCTTCCACTTCATCTGATATATCTTTTTTATTTTGACTTTGTAAGGGGGACAGGCGATGGAATCGCCTGGAACGGGGGGAGGCTCTCTAACACTTAGCTCTTCGGGTTGGGTATCTTCTTCATCAGCTGGGTAAAGAGCCAGGCGATGCCGATGCTGGCAATGATGTAGAGCAGCAGCCCGGCATAGATATCGCCATGACGGCTGATAGGGATGAATATCTTGCGGGTGATGGGATGGGTGACGAAGAGGGCGGCTGAGATGACGCCTATCCATTCCAGAACCTTGTAGATGCCCGACAGCCAACTTACTTCCTGCAGCAGGTCGGCTACAAGAACACAGAGCAGACAGATAAAGAATGGAACGAAGGTCCATCCTATCATATTGAGACTCAAACTGTAGATCAGCGAGATGCAGAATACGCAGCCGAAGATATTGGTAACAGGCGAATGGAAGGTCATCAGAATCTTCTCGCCATAGCGGGCATAGAGAATGCCCAGACCGAATGGCAGCATACCGCCCATGAAATTATAGCGGTAGCGGTTCATCGCCTCGCTCTCGGGATTGTCAAAGCCCAGCAGCAGCTGGATGCCGATGCAGAGAAGCATCAATCCTGCCGTCCATCCCCAATGACGGCGATAGAGCAGCAGTCGATATACGATGTAAAGCTGCAGCATCAGGCCGAAAAACCAGTAAGGTCCTGGCCAGATGATGTTGTCGGGGTTGGGCAATACATTGTTAAACATACCCAGCATCGATACGATGCCCAGCACCTCGTAATGGCGTGGACCCGGAGTGATGTAGTCTATCATCGTGAAAGCGATGAAACCCACAATCATCATCTTGAAGAGCTTCAGATAATGATAGCGGATGAAGCGCAGAGGTTCGCGCCAGCTGATATTCCAGGATTGCTTCCTGCCCGAAATGTTGTACATCTGAGCCTGCTGGTCGGCAGAAAGATGAGGCTTGGCTTCATACTTCATCACCAGTCCGTAGGCACTCAGAAAGAGGAATACGGGCACTCCGTAATGCCCGAAGAACGACAGCAGATGGATTGGCAGGTTGATGTCTGGATTCGCCATCACCTGCAGCAGCCAGTCGGCGTTGTGCTGGAAGAACTGATATTCATTCTCCTTGACAATCGGACCTAGCCAATGGCAATAGTTATGTAGGAAGATGCCGATGATGGCAAGTCCTCTCAATGCATTGCATGCACTTCTGGAAAGTATGTTCTGATTCATTTCCTGGCTCCTTTCTTTGTTTGTTTCTTACCTTGTTTCTTATCTTTTTTCCTGTCTTGCTTCTTTTCTTCCTGCTTGACCTGCGTCTTGAGATATTCATCCCGCAGCTTGTCGTAGTCGGCTGAGTTCTTCAGGATGCGTGGGCGCATCTCGTTGTATTTCGGACTCAGGATATTATTCTCCTCCTTGTAGGTTGGAGTTTCAATGCCGGCAAGATACAGCAGCAGGTGCGGCAGGGCATCCGTCATCATCCGCTTGTCCTTGGCGGCGCGTATCTGTCGGTAGATGGCGCGGTGTTTCTGGATGTATTTCTTCGAGCAGTAGATCCAGAACGGAATCTCAAACTCATAGTGTGCCAGCTTCCAGTCGATGTTGGCAGAGTGGTTGCGGCAGATGAAGCCACGGTTTTCCTCGTAGCATTCCTCACCATGGTCGGGCACATAGATGATAATGGCATCTTCCTTCTGGAATCGCTTCACGATTTCTGCCACGATGGAGTCGTTGTAGAGGGTGGCGTTGTCGTAATGGCTCAATACCTTGCGTTGGGCATCGGTCAGCTCCGGACGCTTGTCTTCGTAGCTGCTTGCCCAGAACTTAGCCTGATTCTGGCGATAGCGCAGCTTGTAGTTTACGTGCTGGCCCATCAGATGGAAAATGGTGAGATTATGGTCGGCCTTGTATTGTTTCAGACTGTCATCATAATCTTTCAGCAGTCCATCGTCCAGCGCATGCAGCTCGGTGTTTCGGTGGTCGAACTGCAGCTTGCTCAGTTCCGGATTGTTCAGGAAGAAGCCGCCGCTGAAGTCATATACCGCCTCCTTAGCCTGTGGCAGGAATTCGTTGGTGATGAAGGTTACGTTGTAGCCTGCCTTGCGGAATATCTCCGGGAAGAGCGGATAGTCGCACCATTCTCCCTTGTCGCCTACTACATAGGTAGAAAGCATGTGCTTGAATACGAAGCTGGTGAGGTTCCAGCAGGTCACGACATCTGTAAACTTGGTGAGTTTCTTCGATTTCTCCAGCGCCGATTGCTTTGGGGTGGTTTTCATGAAGTAGCCATATTGCTGTGAGTGATGGCGACCGTAGCTTTCACCGATGATCAGCACGATGTTTGGCGACCGGAAACTGCAGCTATCTACCTTCACCTCGTGGGCAGCATGAATCAGTTGGGTAATCTGATGCGCTGCCAGCTGGTTGGCATAGATGCTGAATTGGAGTCGGTAGATAGGCAGATAGAGCACGGCGTGATCTTTCTCGGTAAGTGTATGTTCCACCTCTCCGATGGTTCTTCCCGACATCAGCTTATGGTAAGCCTCCTTGTTATGCCAGGAGGTGCAGATGGAAGTGATGAAGATAGCCAGGCAGAGGATACCGAAGGTGGCTGGCATGGCTGCCGTCATGCGTGGAATGGCCATCAGTCGTTTCTTGAGCGATGCCAATTCGAGTACGGTAACGAGGAAGACGTAGATCTTGATGAGCCGTTTCCGGAAAATGACGATGAGTACCTGCAGGAGCGCCAGAAGCAGAATCCAGCCCACGCTGCTGAAGAGCACTTCGGCAGAGATGAGGGCAGAGAGGAAGCTGCTTGCCTCGGAACTGTTGGTTTCTCCCACCAGCATCAGCATTGAAGGATTGAGTGTGGAACCGAAATTCACGAAGCAGTAGGTATCAGCGGCTGCCGTGACATATAATATAATGTATAATATGACACGCAGCCCTCTGCGCACCTTCTTCGGGAATACGGCGAGGATGGCGCTCACGATGTAGAGATCCAGGAACAGCTCCAGGAACATGTTCTCGTAGAGCGTTCCGTTCTTCGGAATCGTGATGAGTGAACTTACCATGCCCAGGATGTACATAGACACAAAGAAGTTGGCATTGCGCCTGATAGGGGCTGATGCCAGACTAAGACAGTTCTTGATGATTTCTTTCCAACTCATAGCTTTCTATTGATGATGTTTGCTATTTTTTAGAGAATAGATGTTGGGCACTCTTTTTAGACTTAGAGCGCCTGATAGTTTTTGATGGCGAGGTTCTCGATGCATTCGGGAACCATACCTTCGATGCTTTTTCCTGCCTTGATGCATTCGCGTATCTCCGTGCTGCTGATGTTGAGCAGTGGGGTTTCTACGATGGTAACACCGGCAGGCACTTCGCCCATGCAGGAGCCTTGGCGGGGATAGACTACAATAGAGTAGTGGGCAAGAATATCGTCGTGGTGATACCACTTGTCGAATGCAGCCCAGTTGTCGCCGCCTATTAATAGTGTAAACTCACATTCTGGATAATCCTTGCTGATGGCCTGCAGGGTGTGCCAGGTATAGGAAGGCTTGGGCAGGCGGAACTCATAGTCGCATGCCTTCAGCTGGGGTTCATTCTCCAGAGCCTTTTCTACCATCTCCAGGCGCAGGTGGTCATCGAGCAGGTCGGTAGCAGCTTTCTTGAATGGGTTCATGGGGGAGACCATGAACCACACTTCATCCAGCCCTGCCTTCTCGCAGAGGCTTTTCGCCAATGCGATGTGCCCGGTATGGATGGGGTTGAAGCTGCCGCCAAAGATTCCTACCTTCTTACTTTGAACTTTGAACATTGAACTTTAAACTTTATGATTAGCAAAGCGGGCTGCTTTGGCCTTTATTCTGCAGCCAAGAAGGCTTTTACGAGTTGATAAACCTCCTGCTGAGCTTTTGCCAGGTCATCGTTTACGACTACGTGGTCGAACTGAGGAGCGAAAGTCAGCTCGTAGCTAGCCTTGGCAAGGCGCTGCTCGATAACCTCAGGGGTATCTGTGTTGCGGCCTACCAGACGGCGGCGCAGTTCCTCTACCGAAGGAGGTTGCACGAAGATGCTCAGGGCACGCTCGCCATAGAACTTCTTGATATTGACGCCACCCTTTACATCTACGTCGAAAATCACCGACTCGCCCTTGGCAAGCTGGTTTTCTACCTGCGACTTCAAGGTGCCGTAGAATCTATCCTGGTAAACTTCCTCATACTCCAGGAACTCATCTGCCTCAATCTTGGACTTGAATTCCTCTGGAGACAGGAAGAAATACTCTACTCCATTCTGCTCTGTGCCGCGAGGGGCACGAGAGGTACAACTGATAGAGAATGCCAACTTCAATTCTGGGTGTTCTTGCATCAACCAGTTGACGATGGTACTCTTGCCGCTGCCCGATGGGGCGCTGAAAATCAATAATCCGTTCTTCATTTTTTCCTTTTTCTTTTATTTATATGTATTTTTTTGCCAGGCGATGGAATCGCCTGGAACGGGGGCTTTGGAGGTGCTGTTTTCTTTAGAGAGCATTCAGCACCTGCTCCTTGATCTGCTCCAACTCATCCTTCATCTTCACCACGATGTTCTGCATTTCAGCCTGATTGCTCTTGGAACCGGTGGTGTTGATTTCGCGGCCCATTTCCTGGGCGATGAATCCGAGCTTCTTGCCCACACCATGACCTTCCTCATTCATGGTCTCGCGGAAATACTTCAGGTGGTTGGCAAGGCGCTGCTTCTCTTCGCTGATGTCGAGCTTCTCAATGTAGTAGATGAGTTCCTGCTCCAGACGGTTCTTATCGTAATCTACATTCGGAATCTGCTGCAGACCGTTTACGATGTTCTGGCGGATCTTCTCCACGCGTGCCTTCTCGTATGGTTCGATGCTGGCAAGGAGAGCCTGGATGTTATCTACTTTCTCGGTGAATTTCTTCTGCAGGGCAGCTCCTTCCTGCTTGCGGAAGTCGCTCAGATGGCCGATAGCCTCGCAAATTGCATTTTTTGCCACTGCCCACTCCTCTTCGGTCAATTCTTCCACATCAGTTTTGGTTGTTACATCAGGAAGACGCAACAAGGTGCTGTACCAATCTGTAGGCTCAGGAATGCCTGTTTCTGCAGAAATTTTCTTGATCTGCTGATAATAATTCTGAACAAGCGCACTATTGATAGGTGTAGCGTCTGTAGCTGCATCCTTCTCAATCCAGATAGAGAAGTCAATCTTGCCTCTTTCCAGGCTTTTAGCTATATATTGACGAATCTCCATCTCCTTCTCTCTGTAGAGAGGAGCGATACGAGTAGAGAGGTCAAGGTTCTTGCTGTTTAATGACTTTATCTCTACATTAATCTTCTTTGTTTTGTAGGCCGCGGTAGCTTTTCCGAAGCCTGTCATTGACTGTATCATATAATCTTTCACGTTAAATTTCTGCAAAAGTACAAAAAAAAGCGAGAAAATGCGTATATTTGCAACTTATTTAAGAATATATTTTTAAATTATGTCGTGTATATTGAATATTGAGACGAGTACGGACGTGTGCTCAGTGGCAATTAGTGATAGTGGACAGGTGATTTTCAACCAGGAAGATCACACTGGTCCTAACCATGCAGTTAAGTTGGGTGTGTTTGTTGATGAGGCTCTTGATTTCCTCGATTCCCATGGCCTTCCATTAGAGGCTGTGGCTGTAAGTTGTGGTCCAGGCTCCTATACCGGATTGCGTATCGGTGTAAGTATGGCTAAGGGCATCTGCTATGGTCGCGGGGTGAAGCTCATCGCAGTACCAACCCTCGAATTGATGGCAGTGCCGGTATTGCTTGGCGAACATCCAGAGCAGGAAGACGCCCTCATCGTACCTATGCTCGACGCTCGTCGCATGGAGGTATATGCCGAAGTGCTCGACCGCGCCCTGAAGGTGGTTCGCCCTATCCAGGCAGATATCGTGGATGCAGATACCTATAAGGAATACCTGGACGAGCATCATGTATATTTCTTCGGAAACGGTGCAGCCAAGTGTATGGAGACCATCAATCATCCTCATGCGCATCTCGTGGAGGGCATTGAGCCGCTTGCCAAGAATATGGCGCCGCTTGCCGAGAGGAGATTCGTAGAGGGCAAGTTCGAGGATGTGGCTTACTTCGTACCATTCTATCTCAAGGATTTCGTGGCTAAGATGCCTAAGAAGCTTATCTAGGAGAGACAGTTGGCGGGAGCATCCGCAGATTTGAATAGTGGGGGTATCCTCTGAATAATAAAAGAAACAAGCAAGAAAAAAATGAATAAAGTAGGATTAGACTATAATACAACGCGAGAAAAGCTCGTGCTGCCTGAATACGGACGTGAGATTCAGCAGATGGTGGATTACTGTGTAGAGTTGGAAGACCGCAAGGAGCGCCAGCGCTGTGCCGAGTCTATCATCAAGATCATGGATCGCATGTTTCCGGAAAACAGAGGTATGGAGAACCATGAGCAGAAACTCTGGGATCATCTCGCCATCATGAGCGATTTCCAGCTCGATATCGATTATCCTTTCGATGTATGCAATGCTGCAAAGATAGCCAAGAAACCAGAAGCCGTAGAATACCCTAACCAGCGTATTCCTGTGCGCCATTATGGTGCCATGCTTTTCGAAATCTTCGAGAAGCTGAAGCACATGGAGCCGGGCAAGGAAAGAGATGAACTGGTGAAGCTGACAGCCAACCAGATGCATCGCAACCTGATGCAGTGGAGCCATGGTTCCTGCGATGAGCAGAAGGTGGCTTCAGATCTGGCAAAATTTACCGATGGCAAGATCAAGCTCGATCTCAAGCATTTCGTCTTCGAGAAAGTCAAGGAGACCCCAGCTCGCAGCAATAACAATAATAATAAGAAGAAAAAGTAATCACTTTTTATAATATTAGATAATCAGATTATAATAATTAGACAAGCTTATGGAGTCTTTCATCATAGAGGGCGGTCATCCGCTCCAAGGTACCATCACTCCGCAGGGAGCCAAGAACGAGGCGTTGCAGGTAATCTGTACCACTATTCTTACCGATGAGCCCGTGCGCATTACCAATGTGCCGGACATCCTGGATGTGAACAACCTGATCAAGTTGCTCCAGGAAATCGGTGTGAAGGTAACCCGAAACAGCCGTCACGATTATACTTTCCAGAGTGATGAGCTGAAACTGGATTATCTCGACAGCCTGGAGTTCGTGAAGAAGTGTTCTTCGCTGCGTGGCAGTGTACTGATGTTCGGACCATTGCTCGGCAGATTCGGCAAGGCTACCATCGCCAAACCGGGTGGTGATAAGATTGGCCGCCGCCGTCTCGATACCCACTTCCTGGGATTCAAGTATCTGGGTGCAACCTTCGTACACGATGAGGAGCGCAATGTATATCAGATACAGGCCAAGAAGCTGAAGGGATGCTACATGCTGCTCGATGAGGCTTCGGTTACCGGTACAGCCAACATCATCATGGCGGCGGTTCTTGCCAAGGGAACCACCACCATATATAATGCTGCCTGCGAACCATACATCCAGCAGCTCTGTCACCAGCTCAATGCTATGGGTGCCCAAATCAGCGGCATTGCCAGCAATCTGCTCACCATCGTGGGTGTAGAGAAGCTGCATGGTGCCGAGCATCGCATCCTGCCAGATATGATCGAGGTGGGATCCTTCATCGGTATGGCTGCCATGTGTGGAGCCGGCATCCGCATCAAGGACGTGTCGGTGAAGGACCTGGGTATCATTCCTGATGCCTTCCGCCGACTCGGTGTGAAGGTGAAAGTAGAGGGCGATGACCTCTTCATTCCGGAACAGAAGCATTATGTGATCGACTCGTTCATTGATGGTACCATCATGACCCTGGCAGATGCACCATGGCCAGGACTCACGCCAGACCTTCTGTCTGTGCTCCTCGTGGTGGCAACCCAGGCTCGCGGCAGTGTGCTTTTCCATCAGAAGATGTTCGAGAGCCGTCTCTTCTTTGTGGATAAGCTGATAGATATGGGTGCTCAGATCATCCTCTGCGATCCTCACCGTGCCGTAGTGGTAGGTCACGATCACAAGCAGAAGCTGCGTGCTGGCAGAATGACGAGTCCGGATATCCGTGCCGGTATCGCCCTGCTGATTGCCGCGATGAGCGCCAACGGCATCAGCCGTATTGCCAATATCGCCCAGATAGACCGTGGCTACGAGGATATTGAGCAGCGCCTGAACCAGTTGGGTGCCAAGATTACCCGTGTCAGCGACTAGGTGTTACAAAATTCAAAGTTCCAAGTAAATATGATAAGACGTGACGAAGTATATAAGATAGGTAAGTTGGGCAAGCCTCATGGTGTGAAGGGCGAGATAACCTTTGCCATCACCGATGATGTCTTTGATCGTGTGGATGCCGAATATCTCGTTCTCGACATCGATGGCATCCTGGTGCCTTTCTATCTGGAGGAGTATCGATTCAAGAACGATGAGAATGTGCTCGTGAAGTTCGAGGATATCGATACGCAGGAGCAGGCGCGCAACTATACCGGATGTGAGGTCTTTTTCCCTCGCCACCTCTCGGATAGCGATGGAGAGAATATGACCTGGGCTGAAATCATCGGCTTCCAGCTGGTGGATGCCGTAAGCGGAAAGGTGGTTGGAACACTCGACCGTGTAGATGATTCCACGCTCAATCTCCTTTTCGAGGTGACAACCCCCGAAGGTGATGACCTGCTGATTCCTGCCAGCAACGACCTCATCGAGGAAGTGAGTGCAGAAAAGAAGGAAATCAGAATGGCAATCCCAGAGGGTCTGCTCGATTTGTAAAGTGAAGAGTGAAGAACGAAGAGTGAAGAATTCATTTGCTTTACTAATCATAAAGTTCAAAGTTCAAATTTCAAATTTCAAAGTAAATGAAGAAACAACAGATATGTATTCTCGGTTCTACGGGAAGTATTGGTACACAGGCGCTGGATGTCATCGAGCAGCACAGCGACCTTTACGAGGTATATTGCCTTACCGCCAATAATAGGGTGAAGGAGCTTGCCGAGCAGGCACATAAGTTCCATCCTGCTGCTGTAGTGGTTGCCAATGAGGCGCATTACGACGAGTTGAAGAATCTGCTCAGCGATGAACCTGATATCAAGGTTTATGCCGGTGCCCAGGCGCTCTGCGATATCGTGCAGGCGGAGCCTATCGATATGGTGCTTGCATCTATGGTAGGTTTTTCCGGTCTGGAGCCAACCATCCATGCCATCAAGGCTCGCAAGAAGATCTGTCTTGCCAATAAGGAGACCCTGGTGGTGGCTGGTGAGCTGATCTGCAATCTTGCCCAGGAATATCACGTGCCTATCCTTCCTGTGGATAGCGAGCACAGTGCCATCTTCCAGAGTCTGGTGGGCGAGGGCGATAACGAGGTAGAGAAACTCCTCCTTACTTGCTCAGGCGGTCCTTTCCGCAACTTTACCCACGAGCAGCTGGAGAAGGTTACCGCTGCCGATGCGCTGAAGCATCCTACCTGGGATATGGGCGCCAAGATTACCATCGATTCAGCATCGCTGATGAACAAGGGTTTTGAGGTGACAGAGGCTAAGTGGCTCTTTGGTGTTCCTGCCGAGAAGATTGAGGTACTGATTCATCCGCAGAGCATCGTTCACAGTGCCGTACAGTTTGCTGATGGTGCCGTGAAGGCTCAGATGGGCGTACCAGATATGCGTCTGCCTATCCAGTATGCCTTCTCCTTCCCACAGCGCCTGCATCTTGACGGTGAGCGTCTCGACCTCTTCAAGGCGCAGGATCTGCAGTTCTTCGAGCCAGATTACAAGAAGTTCAAGTGCCTGCAGCTTGCCTTCGATGCTATTAAGAAAGGTGGAAATATGTCGTGCATCGTGAATGCAGCCAATGAGATTGTGAATGCCGGCTTCCGCAAGGGCGAGTGTGGTTTCCTGCAGATGGCGGATATCATCGAGGAGACGATGGCAAAGGCTACTTTCGACAGCAATCCTGATCTCGATGTCTATCTGCAGACTGATGCCGAGGCTCGCCGTATTGCCACAGAGTTAATGAAGAAATAAGAGTTTAAAGTTAATAGTTTATAGTTTAAAATGAACGTAGGATATAGGACTAATTATAAAGTTCCAAGTTCAAAGTTCAAAGTTCAAAGTAAATAAATGGAAGTATTTTTGATCAAAGCGTTGCAGTTGATGCTATCGCTTTCCATCCTGGTGCTGCTCCATGAGGGCGGACACTTTTTCTTTTCCAAGCTCTTTGGCGTAAGAGTGGAGAAGTTCTATCTGTTCTTCGATCCATGGTTCCACCTCTTCGAGTTCAAGCCAAAGAACTCTGATACCACTTACGGTTTGGGATGGCTGCCATTGGGTGGATATTGCAAGATCTCGGGTATGATAGATGAGAGTTTCGATACCGAGCAGCTCAAGCAGCCTGTACAGCCATACGAGTTCCGAAGCAAACCTGCCTGGCAGCGAATGCTGATCATGATAGGTGGTGTGCTGGTCAACTTTCTGCTGGCGCTCTTTATCTATTCCATGATTCTTTTCCATTGGGGTGACGACTATGTAGCTACCAAGCATATGACCCAGGGAATGAAGTTCAATACAGAGGCAAAGGCATTGGGCTTCCAGGATCACGATATCCTGGTTGGTACCGACAAGGGTGAGTTCAAGACCTACGATGGCGATATGTATCGCGATCTCTCTACAGCCACCCGTGTGGATATCATCCGTGGCGGCAAGCCAATGAGCTTGAATCTGCCTGGCGATCTCGATATGCTGAGCATGATCAAGGAGAACCCTCGATTCGTTGAGGTGTATATCCCATTGCAGATTGACAGCGTGATGAAGGATTCGCCTGCCAGCAAACTGGGATTGGTGAAGGGTGATAAGGTACTGACCGTAAACGGCAAGAAAGTGGAGTCTTTCAACGATTTCCAGTTGGAGATGGGCCGTGTGAACGATGTGCTCACCGCCGCTACCTCTCATCAGGACAGCGTAAAGGCGCTCACAGCTAGTGTTGAGTATGTGAAGGCATCTGGCGATACCCTGAAGAACAGCGTATTGCTTCAGGCAGGCGATGAGGGTGTGAAGTTCGGCTTCTACAATCATCCTGTGATGCTCGATTACAAGGTAACCCATATCAGTTATGGTTTCTTCCAGAGCTTCCCAGCTGGT
Organism: uncultured Prevotella sp.; assembly: GCA_900544825.1. Lineage (GTDB taxonomy): Bacteria > Bacteroidota > Bacteroidia > Bacteroidales > Bacteroidaceae > Prevotella. The sequence goes on from UQWP01000002.1 coordinate 38,966, forward strand.
GTGAAGTATGGTTGGAATGTGCTTTCAGGCTATGTAGGCGATATGAAATATGTATTCACCAAGGAGGGTGCCAAGAGTCTGGGCGGTTTCGGAGCCCTGGGCAGTCTCTTCCCTTCTATGTGGGATTGGCACGCCTTCTGGATGATGACAGCATTCCTGAGCATTATCCTGGCATTCATGAATATCCTGCCTATCCCGGCATTGGATGGCGGTCATGTATTCTTCCTCCTTTACGAGGTAATTACAGGTCGTAAGCCTGGCGATAAGTTCATGGAGCGTGCAGAGTACGTGGGATTTGGAATCCTCCTGCTGCTGCTTGTTGTGGCGAATCTGAATGATGTATTGAGATTCTTCGGCTTGATGTAATGGTCGCTGGAGAATATAATAGATACAAACAAAAAAAGAGATAAGCATCACGAAGTGCTTATCTCTTTTTTTGTTTGTATATTAACTTACTGGTAATTTAAGAGTAGCGGATAATCTGTCCTGGAGACAGCTTCTTATCCTTGCGATAGCCATTGAGGCGGCAAATCTGCTCTACGCTAACGCCACGCTTTTCAGCAATGCTCATCAAAGTCTCGCCAGCCTTTACCTTGTGGTAAAGCTTCTCGCCAGAAGCGCTTGTGGTATATCTGCCCACTTCGCCACCGTTTACCTGCTCTCGGGTATAGCCGCCGTTGCCAATCTTGCCACGGGCTGCATTTGCCTCAGCATACTCACTCTCGTAAGTGTCACGGTTGAAATTGTAGAAGTCTCCGGTAACATCCTGGTTTCTGAAGTCGAAGAACAGGGCTGGGTTCAGGGCTACGCCGCAGAGACGAGTCTCGAAGTGGAGGTGAGAACCGGTACTTCTACCGGTATTACCACCCAAGCCGATTACTTCTCCGGCTCTTACCTCCTGGTTCTCTGAAACGAGCTGGTCAGAGAGGTGACCATAGATGGTCTCCAAGCCATTGTTGTGACGAATTACGATGTACTTACCATAACCACCACGGTCGTATCTTACTATGCGAACTTTGCCTGCGAAGGCTGCGTGGATTGAGTCGCCAATATAAACCTTGATGTCCATACCTTTATGTTGGCGGCCAAAGCTAGCACGGTAACCGAAGTTACTTGTGACAACACGACTAGAAGTTGGCATACAGAAGTGACGGAGGTCGATACGGTAGTGCTCAGGCAATGTGGTTGCCTTGTGGGCATACTTGTTGGAGAAATCCTCATACAGTTCTGCAGAAGGGTTTTCTCGATCGTCCATCAGTCGATAATGCGATACTGCGAGAGTATCCAATGATTTCATTCGCTGGTCAACTGGAGCTTGTCTGGCTAATAAGTCCTGACCGCAAACGGGTACAGTTGTTAACGCCAACAACGCCACGACCGAAATTTTCTTTATTTGCTTTCTAAAACTCATACTACTTTTAAATTCTATTTTCTTTTTTAGGTCCATTGTGTCAATAAGTGCAGAACGTAATATAGCAAAAAATCCTGCCAAAACCACTAAAGCAAGTGCCTTAAGATGTGATTTTGTTATATAGACGTTGCAAATATAACAAGAATATTCCAAAAAACCAAGGTTGTTAACGCTATCTGCTTGATATTTAACGCTGACTTTTTGTTTTTAACCTTTGTTAGCAACTTCTTTTTTATATTTTTGACAAATAGGCTTTCCGGGCATCTTTCCGATTCTATTCTTCTTCGTGGAAAGATTCTGTATCAACCGATTGGCGGTTTTGCAGTCTTCTGAGCAGCGCCACGGCGGGTGAATGCCCCATGAAGATGTACTTCTTGACTTCGGGACTTGTAAAGCGCAGGCACTCGTTGTAGGCATGGAAAAGATCATCGAGATTGATGGTGAATTCCTTGCCCGATGCTTCGCGGATACCTATAATCATCTTGGCGGTAACGTGGAGCTTGATGTAGCGTATGCCCGTTACGCTTTCTATTTCCTTTAGGGATGTGAGATAGGATCTCATCTCCTCCATGGTAAGGAGGGGACGAGGCTCCCTGATGGCTGGTTTACGTCTTTTATCCATTTCTTTGCTTTTTTATTTTTTGATCTTTTTCTGCTAGCTGATGGCAGCCCAATTGATATGGGTTTTCTTGAGCTCCCGGAGCCGGTTCCAGAGGAGGGAGTTCTGAGAAAGCTCGCATTGCGGATCGGCATCGATGATGGCCTGGGCCTCGGTGCGGGCTAGCTGCACCAGCTGACCATCTCGGGCTATATTCGCTATTTTCAGGTCGAAAGCCATACCGCTCTGCTGGGTGCCCTCCAGATCGCCCGGACCACGGAGCTTCAGGTCGGCTTCGGCTATGCGGAATCCATCGTTGGTATCACACATGATGTCTATTCGCTTGCGGGTTTCTTCTGAAAGCTTGTAGTTGGTTACCAGGATGCAGTAGCTCTGGTCGCAGCCACGTCCCACTCGTCCTCTGAGCTGATGCAGCTGCGAGAGTCCGAAGCGCTGGGCATCCAGGATTACCATCACTGAGGCATTCGGCACATTCACGCCTACCTCTATCACGGTGGTGGCAACGAGAATCTGGGTCTCTCCCTTCACAAACAGCTCCATCTCTGCTTCTTTTTCGGCAGATTTCATCCTGCCGTGAATCTTGCTCAGGCGGAACTCCGGAAAAGCCTGCTTCAGCGTCTCATAACCTTCTTCCAGGTTCTTCAGGTCCATCTTTTCGCTCTCCTTGATCAGCGGGAAAACAATATATACCTGTCTGCCCAGATTAATCTGTCGGCGGATGCTCTGATAGAGACTGGTGAGCTGGTTGTCAAACTTATGCAGCGTCTGAATCGGTTTTCTGCCAGGCGGCAACTCGTCTATCACGCTCACGTCCAGATCGCCATAGATGGTCATCGCCAGCGTGCGGGGGATAGGGGTGGCGGTCATCACCAGCACATGGGGCGGATTCTCGCTCTTCGCCCAGAGTTTGGCTCTCTGCGCTACTCCGAACCGATGCTGTTCGTCGATTACCGCTACGCCAAGGCGATGGAAAGCCACTGGGTCCTCTATCACGGCATGCGTGCCTATCAGTATCTGGATATCGCCGGTGGCAAGTCCGTCGAGTATCTCCTTCCGTTTCTTGCCCTTGACGATACCGGTGAGGAGTTCTACCCGGATGTCCATACCCTGCAGAAAATCTCGGATGGTCTGCAGATGCTGCTCTGCAAGGATTTCGGTAGGTGCCATCAGACAGGCTTGATAGCCGTTGTCCAGAGCGATGAGCATGGTCATCAGGGCTACGAGCGTCTTGCCCGAGCCTACGTCGCCCTGAAGGAGCCGGTTCATCTGTCTGCCGCTGCACATATCAGCCCTGATCTCGTGCATCACCCGTTTCTGAGCACCCGTGAGTTCGAAGGGAAGATGATGGGCGTAGAAGCCGTTGAAGATATCTCCGATGCGATTGAAGATGTAGCCGCGGTATTTGCGGCGCTGGTCGCTCGCGTACCTTAATATATTAAGCTGCACGTAGAACAGCTCCTCGAACTTCAGTCTTACCTGTGCCTTCTGCATTTCCTGATGGGAATGGGGATAGTGGATCATCCGGAGGGCGGCATCGCGGGATACGAGATGCAGGCGGTTGACGATGAAGTCGGGGAGCGTTTCGGGCAGTGGAGGGAGAATGCTGACCAGGCTTCGGGTTATCCTTTCGATGCTTCGGGAGGTATAACCGCGCTTCTTCATGTTTTCAGTCAACCCGTAGAAGGGCTGCATTCCCATCTCTGAGATTTGCAGCTTGCTTGCATCATCTATGTCGGGATGGGCAAACTGGAACCTGCCGTTATAGGCGGATGGCTTGCCGAAGACGATGTACTCGGTTCCTACCTTGTAGTTCTTGATGATGTACTGGGCGCTGCGGAACCATACCAGATCTACCACGCCGTAGCCATCGGAGAAATGCGCCACGAGCATCTTGTTGCGCTTGCCGATATCTACTTCCTCGTAGCTCAGGATCTTTCCCTTAAGCTGGACGAAGGGCATATCTGAGGTTAACTCGCTGATATGAAAGATCTTTGAGCGATCTACGTATTTGTAGGGGTAGTATTCCAGCAGGTCACCATACGAGCGGATGCTGAGCTCCTTGCTCAGAATCTCTTTCGTCTTGGGGCCTACGCTAGGTAGGAATTGGATGTCTTGATCTAGAATGCTACTCATGTTTGTGATGGTTTTGATATGGGGGACAGGCGATGGAATCGCCCGGAACGGGGGGAGGGCTATTGATTCAGGAGGGCTTCGGCAATCTTGATGTCGAAGGGAGTGGTAATCTTGATGTTCTCACGATTGCCATCTACCATTGCCACCTGGCAGCCGAGGCTTTCTACTACCGATGCATCATCGGTGAACTGCTCCTTGTACTCCTGGTTGAATGCCTGCTTGGCCAGACCGATGTCGAAGGTTTGGGGAGTCTGAACCACACGGTAGTCGCTGCGGAGTACATTCTTTCCGCCTCCGTGCTGGTCGATGTAGCGCAGGGTGTCGGTAACGGCATATACCGGGATGGCTGCATACTCCTCGCGTGCCGTTTCGTAGCACTCGCTTATTACCTCTGTAGATACGAATGGGCGCACGCCATCGTGGAAACCTACCACGCCGTCTTCTGTATCAGGAACCAGCGCCAATCCGTTCTTGGATGACTGGAAGCGGGTATCGCCGCCATTGGCTATCTGATGCTTGATGCCGAAATGATGCTCCTTGCAGAGCTGGTGCCAGTATTCCTGCTGGCTTTCCGGGAGTACCAGGATGATGTTCAACTCTGGGTTGTACTCGTGGAAGCGTTCGATGGTGCGCATCAGGATAGGCTTGCCAGCTACTGGCAGAAACTGCTTGGGAATCTCGCTTCCCATACGGAGGCCCTTGCCTCCGGCTACTATGATTACATAATCCATATTTCTTTCTTTTGAGGGTGAGATTAATAATGGGGGACAGGCGATGAAATCGCCTGGAACGGGGGCTTCTTACTTGCTTCCCATCAGGTGGGCGTACATCATTCCCTTCTGCAATTCGCCAGTGATGCCATCGCCTACAAAGTAGCTCAGAATCTTGTAGGCGTATGGAAGGGTGGCTGCAGGACCTTCGCCCGTTATCACGTTGCCATCCTCCTGGAAGAGGGTAGCTGTGTATTCGGTGCTTGCGCTGAAATACTGCTCGAAGCCAGGATAGCAGGTCGCCTTCTTGCCATCCAGGATACCGGTGCTTGCCAGAACCATAGGGGCTGCGCAGATGGCGCCGATTCGCTTGCCAGCCTTGTGCTGTGCGATGAGAGCCTGGCGTACACCCTCGTGCTCGTTGAGATGACTGCTGCCAGGCATTCCTCCAGGCAGGAGAAGCATATCGGCATCTTCGAAGCTCTGGATGTCCTCAATCTTGAGGTCAGCCTTGATGGTGATGCCGTGGGAAGTCTCTACCCACTCACTTCCAGTGATACTTACAGTCTTGATATCCACGCCACCTCTGCGCAGGATGTCAACAGGAGCCAAACCTTCGATTTCCTCGAAGCCGTTGGCAAGAAATTCATATACCTTAGCCATAATTTTATCTTTTTTATTGCGTAATTCAATAATTAATGCTATTTTTGCAACTGCAAATGTAAGAATAATAATTGAAATAACAAAATAATGGCACAACAACATTTGAAATTTGCTATTTTTGGCAATGAATATCAGGCCAAGAAGAGTGTTTCCATCATGCGAATCCTCTCTTATCTGGAGAAAAGAGAGGCAGAAGTGTATATCGAAAGTCTCTTCTACGACTTTCTTACCAAGGTGGAGCACCTTGAAGTGCAGGCAGCAGGTGTATTCGAGGATTACAATTTTGATGTAGATTATGTTATTTCGATGGGTGGCGACGGAACCTTCCTCAAGGCGGCGAGCCGTGTGGGAGCCAAGGGAACGCCTATCATCGGCGTGAATATGGGCCGATTGGGATTCCTTGCCGATGTGCTGCCTAGCGAGATCGATTCAGCGCTGGATAGTCTCTATGCTGGTGAATGTAGGATAGAGGAGCATGCCATCATCGAGGTGAAGGCTGAGGGCGGTATCCTGGCGGGCTATCCTTTTGCCCTGAATGACATCGCCGTGTTGAAGCGTGATGATGCTTCGATGATTTCCATCCGTACCCAGGTGGACGGCGAGTTTCTGGTTACCTATCAGGCGGATGGGCTTATCGTGACCACGCCTACGGGTTCTACAGCTTATAATCTCTCTAATGGCGGACCTATCATCATTCCGCAGAGTGGCAGTCTCTGTCTTACTCCTGTGGCGCCTCATAGCTTGAACATCCGTCCTATCGTGATCAATGATACGGTAGAGATCGTGCTGGATGTGGAGAGCCGCAGCCATAATTATCTCGTGGCGATTGATGGCAGAAGCGAACGCATGACCGAGCAGACCCGCCTGATTATCCGCAAGGCTCCACATACTATCAAGATTGTGAAGCAGCGCAACCAGCGATATTTCTCCACGCTGAGAGAGAAGCTGATGTGGGGAGCTGATCAGAGGCAGAGATAAATAAAAAGAACAACGCCCGGTGTAGCTTTTTTGATTTGCTACGCCAGGCGTTTTTTGCTTGATCTTTATCCTGAAAACCTAAATCTAGTTTTTAAATAATCTAAACCTTGTTATCAACAATCTTAAACCTTATTCGAACTAAACCTATACCTTACAATACAATCTTAAACCTTATTCAAACTAAAACCTACATCTTTCATCAACAATCTTAAACCTTTTCTTAATAAATCTAAACCTTTTTGAAACCTATATCTTATAATATTTTAGTAATGTGTAGAACGACTTTATCTGATAACGATCTTCTTGCCTTGATGAATATAGATGCCAGTTTGCTGTGGCTTCTGATTCATCTTCATACCATCCAGGGTGTACCAGGCATTGTCGGTGCTTGCTGCCTTGTCGATGGTAGGAGCTGCGGTGATGCCTGTAGTTGGCATATCAACCGTAACATCTTTGATCTTATAGTGACCTTCATTGTTCTTCTCATTCAGAACCTCTAGGTAGGTATCCTTGTTGATATCCGTAAAATCTACGGTCTGTGGAGTTCCTGTACCTGTACTGAATACGAATGAAACCTTATAGTCCTTGCTCTTGATCTTGTAAGTCTGATAATACCATTTCTTGCCTTCGATCTCCTTGCACTGGGTGATTTTATCGCCAGGCCATGTCTTAGTGGCAGTCAGATTCTCATCTGGTTTCTCGCACCAAGCCCAGAAGTTGAAGCCATCTTTCCATTCTACTTGGTCTGCGTTGGCATATACGGTGATATCGTATGGCTCGAAGTCTGCTGGTTTTGTAATCTGATAAGTGCGGGTAAGTACGCTGCTTACTGCGCCATCTACCAACAAACCTACCTTGAGGGTTGTCTCTCCGATAGGGAGTTCGATTTCCTCGCCGCTCTTTGCCTTTTGGCTGTTGGCAGTAGGTTCTGTGCCATCGGTGGTATAAACCAGCTGTGCATTATCCTTGTTGCTCACAGCCACGAGCTTTGCCTTCTGTGCGCCTTCATATTCGCCTGATGCCAGATTTACCCAAGCCACGTTTGCCTTCTTGGACATGAAATAGCGATAGTGATAGCCGTTGAGGATTTCTGCGTATGCGTTAGAAGGTGTAAACTTGTTGGCGTTAGGACCCACGATGGCAAGGAGCGAAGTCTTTGTGCCGGTGGTCAAGATACCATTAAATCCATCGCCCTTGTAGGCATTGAAGGTGGTATTGCTTGTATTGGTGATGCCAGCCTGCTGACGGGCATTGATCATCGCCTTGATATCCTGTTTGCAGTCAATCCAGTGCTTGTAGAATACGCATGGGGTGCCGCAGGATGCCAGAATATAGGCATTGGCAGCCAAGGTATCCTTGCGGATAGGGTCCTGCTGTTCGCCGGCTGAGCGGTATTCTGTATCGTGATTTTCTACGAAGGTGATGGCATACTGCTTATAGCTGTTGTCGTTAGCCAGACCATCTGTCTTTACGGTTGACCATTTTGCATTGATGGCATCGCGTACCACGTAGCGGATAGGGAAGTCGAAGGCAGCACTGGTTATCTGTTCGTTCACCTTGGTGCTTTCGAGCCAGTTTTTCACCTTGTTGACATTACCATCCAAATATTCTCCGATAGAATAAGTAGGCTTGGTAGCGGTATTATAGATGCCTGTAAACTTGCCGCTGTATCCCTTTACCATATCATAGCGGAATCCGGCATAGCCGAAGTCGTTGAGGAGCATATCGAGATAGGCTTTCACGATGGTCTGCACATTCTCGCTGCTGTGGTCGAGATCGCGCATACCGCTCCAGTCTTCTCCGGTATCATTATTGTTGCTGAGCTTTACGCCCTGCTTATCTGCTTCCTTTTTTGTCTTGCCGCCATCATCGTTGGCGCAGATATCTGTAGATTTCATCTCGTAGGTTACTCCCTTGTAGGTTTCCACCGGGAAATCAAACCAGGTGGATACGTTCTTGCGGTGATTGATCACCACGTCGGCGATGGTTCCGATGCCGTTTGCCTTAAAGCTCTTGATGAGAGAGCGGAGTTCGATTTCACTTCCGAAAGAACTTTCGTAGTTGGAAAACCAGTAGAGGTCGTCGTAACCCATTGATTTATGTCCGCAATAGGCGCTCTGTGGAATCCATACGAGGTTGAAGTACTGTCCCAGTTCTGGAGCCTGTGCTTCGAGCTTGGTCCATTTGGATTCGCTGAAGGAATCCCAGTAGAATCCCTGCAGCATCACGCCGCTATAGTTGGCAGGCCAACCTTGTGCGAACATATTGATGGTTGCCAATAGGGCAACGAGTGTTAAGTAGATTTTCTTCATATTTATTCAGTTAGAGATGTTGCTTTGATAACTGTTGCAAAGTTACGATGAAAATCGGTGAGTTGTTTCTCTAACTGGTGTAAATTGAGCAAAAGAAATGCGCAAACGTTTGCATTTGTGACGATTTTTCTTTATCTTTCCTTCGCTGAGATTTTCGTATTTTCAACTGATTCTTGTTCGTTTATGAATATCGAAAATATGAGGTATAATTTGAATGTATTGAAAATCAAGTAGTTAGAATTTTGCTCTTCAAAGGTGGATTTTGAGATTTCTATAGTTGTACGACTATAACCCCTATAGTTGTACGACTATAGCTCTATGGTTGTACAACTATAGCCTATATAGTCGTACAACTGTAACTTTATAGTCGTACAACTATAGGTGTTTTTGTCGTACAACTGCAGTTTTTTATTTATGAAATAGGGGAGTGATGTATGTTGAAGTCATTTTTTCGCTTCTAGATTACCCACTGATCAATAGGCAAAATATGGATATAAATACTTACATCAACAGATTTTATTAAAAAACTAAAAAACATTTGGCTATCTCGTTTTTTATTGCGTAATTTGCGTTGCGTAAAAAGCGCAATGGTTGTATGTGTAACGAAAACAATAAGATAAAAGCAATAATATGGCAACATTGAACAATCCTTTTGTAGTATATGGTTATAAAGGCGCCGAGTATTTCTGCGATCGTCAAAAAGAAACCGAGAAGATGATTTCTACGCTGCATAACGAGCGTAATATCACGCTTGTTGCTCCTCGCCGTATGGGTAAGACGGGCTTGATACATCATGTCTTCCATCAGATGGAGGAGCAATATGAGGGGGTGAAGTGTTTCTATCTCGACATCTTTGCCACCAAGAACCTGGAGCAGATGGTGCAACTGATGGCTTCTGAAATCATCGGCAAACTGGATACGGTTTCCCAATCTGCTCTCCGAAAGGTACAGGAATTCTTCAGCAGTTGGCGACCTACCTTGACGATCGATGAATTAACCGGTATTCCAACCTTTTCTTTGGATTTGAAGCCGAGCGAGGGAAGGGAGAGTTTGAAGCGAATCTTCGAGTATTTGAAGCAGTCGGGAAAGCGATGCTATATTGCGATAGATGAGTTTCAGCAGATATTAAGTTATCCGGAGGATGGGGTAGAGGCGATGATCCGTTCTTATATCCAGTTCTTGCCGAATGTATATTTCGTGTTTTCTGGCAGTCAGCAGCACATGATGCAGGAGATGTTCCTTTCGGCAAACCGTCCTTTCTTCCAGAGTTCGCTGGTGTTGTCTTTGCCCTGCATCGAAGAGTCGGTTTATCGGGAGTTTGCCAATCGTCTGTTGTCATCTCAGCATAGGGTGATAGACGAATCCGTCTTTTCTTATATCTATCAGCAGTCGGGCGGTGTAACCTGGTATGTGCAGGCGATATTGCATGGCATTTACGAGCATGGTTCTTACGGGATAACGAAGTCGTTGGTGGATGAGGTGATTCAGGAGTTGATAGAGGAGCAGGCGATGGCTTATCAGAACTATTGTGCCTGGCTTACGGAGAACCAGCAGCTGCTGTTGCTGGCGATAGCTAATGAGAGCCTGGTGTCTTCGCCTTTAAGCCAGCAGTTTATCAGCATCCACCATCTTCCAGCCACGAGCAGCGTGAAGACGGCATTAAAAGCTTTGGTGGATAAGCAGCTGGTAAGCAAGACTCCAAAAGGCTATTTAGTAAGCGACCGCTTCTTTGCGAAGTGGCTGGTGAGAGGGAGAATCACTTCATAGTCCTTCCATCATTCTGCTGGTATATAGATTACGTGATGTAAATAATATTCTAGAAAGAGACAATCAAGAAGAAATTCCCGTAAAATGGGGAAAGAAGAGATTGAAAATTTTCCCTTAAGGATATTTATTTTTTTCCTTAAGGGAAAATATATTTTTCTTTAAGGGAAAATAAATCTTTCCTTAAGAGATATTTTCAACCATACTTTACTTGTAAAGTTATTTCTTTTTGTTATAAGGAGTCCTTTCATGGAGTGTGCGGAAGCTTTCTACTTTTTCCTCATTGAGTGTTCCGTCTGCCCAAAGCTTGTCAAGTTCTCCTTGAAGTTGCGATTCCAAGTAATCGGTTATAGTCTTCATATTCTTTCCTCCTTTTTATGTTGTTTTATTCTTTAGATTCTCTTGTGGCTCCTCTAGAACCGATCAATATTTTTGACCAGTTCTTCAAAAGAGAGCAATTCTATCTCGCTTGAAAATAGCCGGGCGCAGCTAAATTTCTCTAAGAGAAATCGTGGACTTATGGCACTCTCTCATTGTTGAATGCTTGAGAGGATTGAACCGGTGGAAATTTTCCACCGGTTTTCGTCCGTAATTACCCTGGGTGTGGGGGGCAATTTCCCGAAGTTTAAATAGGTTCAGGCTTGTTCCCTCAATTTCTGGATTTCCTCCAGCGGAAGCTCTGTGGCCGTTGCCACTTGCGCTTCAGAAAGGCCCATTGATAAAAGGCGATGGGCTGTGGCTATCTTTTCTTTCGCCATTCCTTTCGCCATTCCTTTCGCCATTCCTTTTTCCATTCCTCTTTTCTCATCAAACTTTCTGGTGGCATATATATCACGCATATTCTTGATGTCCTCGTCATAAAGCTCTAGTTCCTCGCGGGAAAGCTTGCGGAGGTCGCCTATCTCTGCCAACTTGCGGAAGACTGGATACTTCTCGCTGAATGGCATCTGCTCAAACATGTTCATATTCTTCATTATATAAATCCAACAATCAAATATATCCATACACTCTGCCTCCGTATGCTTGTCGAACAATGGCAGTTGGAGGTACACAATACGCATCCTGTCGGACACTCGCTGGTGTGTTTGCAAATCGGTAAGCACCAAGTCGGTACGAAATTTCTTTAGTATAGGGCTATCCAATACGAAGTCCATGAAACACACCGTATAGACTGGAGCCAAGTGATAGTCCCAGATTCCACGAACGCCCTGCTGCACAATGGCACGTGCCGTGTAATACAATGCCCTGTCGGCAAAGTATTCCTGTTCTTTCTTCTGCATCTCAACGATGATATGCTTGCCCTCGTTTGTGACGCAATAGACATCGAACACTACACCACGGTCATCGGGGCGCAAGCCAAGTTTTTCGGTCTTGGCAAACGTCACGTCCTTGATTACCAACTCGTCTTCAAACAGTCCATTGAGAAATGTTATCAGGCATTCTTTAGTGTCCTCGCTTCCAAAGATTCGCTTGAAAGCCCAATCGACACGTGGGTCTATAAATCTAGCCATCTTCTTATGTTTTATAAGGTCGTGGACGCAATATTGCTATTCGGTGGCAAAGATACGACTTTTCCTCGTAACTTCCAAGGTTTTTGGGGAAAATGTAGGGATGATGATAATGAAAATGAGGGTTTCAACATAAAGTCACCTTCAGAAATAGCTTCTCAAAAATAACAATTAAAATTTCATTCTCCTTTCACAATCATCAGAATATGCTTATAATCAGTTGCTTAAGTGTGAAAGGAGAATTCTCTGAAACAACAATAATAATCAGTAGAAAGGACTATTCATATAAGGAGAAAGCAACTTAGTCTAAGGGAGAAAGCAACTATCACAAAAGGAATAGAAAAGGCTTCTTTGTATCGGATGACCCGGGTCATCCATATAGATGACGGGAGTGAGCCATATAGATGACCCGAGTCATCCATATAGACGAACTTAGTCGTCCAGCCGATAACTCACCTCTTTTCTCCTGCCAATATCTATCCCTCATCCTTCTGGTTACTATCCTTTATCCCAGCATTCATAACACAGACACCCACTATTCATTATCAAAGCACCCACTATTCATTATCAAAGCACCCACTATTCATTATCTAAACACCCACTATTCCCTATTGGAGCAAGGCACATCGCCATATTTAAGCTTAGCCATCAATTACCATCTCAAAATAAAGAGATTTTTCGGCTCAGGGGAGATTGTCCGTGGATAAGACAATCTCCCCTGAGCCTTTTTCTTTCCATTCTTGGTAATCGCTTTTTGAGTTATATACATTAGTTCATTCCTGCAGAATGGCACTTTTCTATATTTTGAGCATTAATAATTTAAACTGTTTTTGTCTAACAAGAAGTCTTTCAGCCCGATTGTAAGGATGCCATCTTCATTTCTCTTGGGCTTGATATCATCTTTCACAATGATTATTTTCTTGAAAGAGTCCTTAATTCTCAATAGTGATGCCGATTCCTGCGCCTCTTTTTCTAATGTTGGCATGGCGAAAGCTGACTGAATGTAATATCGCTGACTTCCTTGATTCACCACAAAATCCACCTCCAACTGCTTTCTGAACAACTTGCCACTTTTGTCTGGCTCTCTGACTTCCACCATACCCACATCTACATGATATCCTCTCGTACGCAATTCATTGTATATGATATTCTCCATGATATGTGTCTCTTCTTGCTGGCGAAAGCCTAAGAGAGCGTTTCTGATTCCAAGATCCGAAAAGTAATATTTTGCCAAGGTGTTGATATACTTCTTCCCCTTGATATTATATCTGATGGACTTTTCCACAAGAAACGCATCTTCTAAAAAACCTAGATACTTGTTTATCGTCTGATGATGAATGGTCACATTCTTGACACTCTTGAATGTATTGGCAAGCTTCGTTGGATTGCATGGAGCACCAATGGAAGAGGCGATAATTCGCAGCAATTCATCAAACTCTCCCATGTTTTTTATCTTATGGCGTTCCAACACATCTACGAGATACACACTCTTATACAAGTTATTCAGATAATCTTCTTTTTTCTTATCTGTATCAAGCGTCAAAATAAGAGGAAGCCCTCCGTATGTATAATAATCTTTCCATGCATTGTCTATTGTCCCTTTATATCCTTCACAGTATTCAGAGAATGACAATGGAAATAAATGTATCTCATCACCTCTACCACGGAACTCTGTCACTACATCCGTCGATAGAAAATGCGAGTTGCTGCCTGTAACATATACATCTGCATTTGATATATGCAGCAAGCTATTCAATACATCTGTAAACTCATCTACCATCTGTACCTCATCAAGCATGATGTAGTAGAGATTTTTGTCTGTTATCTGCTCCTTGATGTATTTCAACAGATTATCAGGATCACGCAGTTCCTTATTGGTACGATCATCGAGGGCAACCTCTATGATATGGTCATCTGAAATCCCTTGCGAATTTAGATACTCATGAAATAACTTGAACAGAAGATATGACTTTCCACATCTTCTGATACCTGTAATAATCTTAATCAAGCCATTCCTTTGGCTTGCGATAAGTTGGTCTAAATATTGTTGTCTTTTAATATCCATAATTATACTATATTATCAAAAAGTGGCAACATTACCACTTTTCGTCACTGCAAAGATACAAAAAATATCTAAGAATGCGCAACTTTATTATCAAAAAGTGGTAAACTTACCGTTTTTCGTCACTAAAAAGGCTCAAACGAAGGTTTTTACCATGATTTACAAGCAAAAAGTGGTAGTTTTACCACTTTTCGTCACTTTCCCATTTTCTAGTTCCCCAAAAATGACATAAATGGTTCAGAAGAGATTGTCTATCCACGGACAATCTCCCCTGAACCGATTTTTCCTTTCACACTTAACTCTCTTATTTTCAATACAATCTACATTCCGTGAAAGGAGATTTATGATTCACCTTAAATATTTTCTGCAAATTTATCCCCCTAAAAATTGGTGGATTCAAATAAGTAGTACCTTTGCACCCGCTCCTCAGCCACATCGTGGTTTCCACAGAACATATAGTTCTTTCTGCGGATGGCTTACATTGAAATACTGGAGGATGAAACGAAAATAGGCGGCTCCCAGAATCTGAGAGTCGCCTATAAATTATATATATTCGTGATGAAGTAAATCTATTACTCTTTCATTACTTCTTGGTGAGAACCACCTTGTTTGCACCCTCGTGAGAGAGGTAGAGCTGAATCTTGTAAGTTCCTTCGCCAGCAGGAACATTGAGGTCCTTACCATTATTAACTGAAATGTTGTCGTAAGCAGTAGCATCGCCGTTAGCACCACCCCAGCTTGTATCCCAAGCATCGTTCATAGCGAACTTGAAGCCATCCTTCAATGTGGTTGTGAGCTCCCAGCAACCTGCTTCCTTATTGTATGTCATGTGGCATTTTGCATCAGCTTCTTTCCAACCATTGTGGTTACCTACGACAGTGATAGACTTGATCTGAGTCAGAGCGTATGTACCAGTCTGCAAGTCAACGTCAATCTTGTAGAAACCAGCACCTGGGTCAGGGCAGTTCTTGCCATTACCATTGTCTGCAATCTTGCCTTCGCCATCGAATTCATAGTCACCAGTCCAGTCATCAGTTCCAGCCAGTGGCTTGAACTTGAACTCGCCATTCAGGTAATAGAATCCCTGATACTTGCCGTCACCGTTTCCACCATAGAGAGCATTTGTTGACTTCCAATTAGAATCACCGCCAATCTCATAGAAGTACTCACCGAATGAGAGAGGAGTAATCTTGTAGGTGTATTCCAACATATTGATCTCAACCTTGATGTACTTGGCACCAGCACTTTTAGAAACCTTGAATGAAGCATCGTCGCCAACCTTTGCACGGGTATCCAACTGCTCTGTCTCATTCAGAGCGTTATTGCCGTTACCCTTTGCTGTACCGAGAACAGAACTCCAGTCACCATTAGCTATACCTTCGCAAGCTTTATCATCTACAATACCGAACCAAGTATCGTCACCCTCCTTTGCAGGAATTGTGATTGTGAAGATTGGGTCATCGTAAACATTAATGTCGCTATGGTTGAACTTCTGGGATCTTGCTGCATCAGCTGTCCAATCCTTAGTACCACCAATGATATAGTAGTTCTGAGAGATGTTAGGAGCTACAGGTGTAGCTGTCACCTTTACAGTACCTGCATCAATCAGAGCAGCCTGTCCATCCTTTACGGCAGTTGTGTAAACATGACCGTCGAAGGTGCGAGCTACAGGAGCCTTGCCGTAAACGCTTTCAATAAGAGCCTGCAGGTCTGCCTTGGTAGCTTTACCATCATTAGAAGTCTTTACTTCTGTGGCAGTTGCATTTTCTACACCCTCAGGAGTCAGTTCGATTCGGCTGTTTCCCAATTCGAAACCTTCTGGAAGAGTGGCAGAGCTGATGGTATAAACATTCGCGCTATCTGCAACGTTAGCCAAGTCTAATGCGCTAACAGCACTTGCCTGATAGCCAGGAATTGTGATGGCATCTTCCTGTGGGTTAGTCTGAGGATCTGCCCAGTCTTTGAAATCTTCGCTGCAGGACCCCATAAAGAGGCCTGCAAGTGCGATAGAGATATATAATGATAACTTTTTCATTTTACTTCGATTTTAAATCGTTATTTACTTGATTTCACCAGTTCCCTTAGCGATGTTGAGGTGAACCTGCTGACCTACATTACCTGTAGCTCTATCCTGGTCGCCGCCTGTTGCACGGTACTTGATCTTACCGTCTAATGTGACGAACTCAGAATGCCACCAGTCGTGTCCAGGAATCTTAACGTACATACGTACACCCTTATCAGTACCAGCAGGAACTGAACCTACGAATGCAGGAGATACGAATTCTCCGTCCTTGGTTGTAGGTACGGTGAATGACCAGCCTTCAGCTTCCTCTGCGAAATCGTCGCTACCAGCTGCAGGACCAATAAGCCAGATTGTTGGCTTGTTGAACTGAACGTCATAGTGGATTTCACGGTTTACAACTGATGTTGTAACGATTACCAGATACCAGCCTGGGTTCTTTGAAGCGATATTGCCATCCTTGTCGATGATATCGTCCTTGCAGTCGCCAGAAACAGTGATGCCAGCATAACCAACTTCGCTATTATTCCATTCTGCTGCAGTATTGAACTTGATACCGCTATCGTCGATATAGACAAGATGCCAGAATGTATCCTCTGTACCATAAACCTGAACCATATCGAAGCAATTGTCCCATTTCCAATCACAGAAGCTACCTACAGCATATACATGGCTAGGCAAGTTGACTGGTGGCAATGAGAACAAGAGGTGAATATTGTTGAGTGAAACTACATTAGAAAGAATCTCTGTTCCCTCTACAACATTACCATTACTGGTCACAATATTTGCCTTCAAACGGAAGTAAGCTTTTACATCCATTGGGAAATCAGCCTCAGTCTTGCCTTTTTCTACATAGATGTTAGTCAAGGCACTTGCCAATGAAGCTGCATTGATTTCAACCTTGGCACTTGAGCTGGTTTCTGAAAGCTCAACAGCATCAGTCATATTTTCATCTGTAGCAACCTGAACAGTATATTGAACGCTTGCAGTATAGCCATAGTTTGGCTGTGAGCAGGTCAATATAATCTTAGACGAATTCGCCAGGTCGATTGGGGTATCCTGCAATGCAGGAGTATTCAACTTGAACTCTGTTGGTGACTGAATAGTCGGATTAGAGTCATTGTCGTCGCTACAAGCTGTCATGAGAGTTAAACTCATGACAACGAGTAGAGCTGATTTAATTATATTTTTCATAATGAATTCCTTTTTATGTTTGCAAATTAATATCCAGGATTCTGAGTCAGATTCTTGTTAGATGTCAACTCATTGGTTGGGATAGCAAAGATATTCAAATCTTTAGAGAAGTTGCGGCCTTCCTTGGTGCCACCCTTCCACTGCCAGTTGTAGTTGACATTTCCACCAAAACGGTTGAAACGGATCAGATCCATACGACGGCGACCCTCGAAGTAGAACTCACGGCTCCATTCATCGCAGATATCGCTCAGAGAATAGCCCTTGTCTTCACGAGTAGTGGTATTTGCACGTTTGCGGATAGCATTGATAGCTGCGGTACCTTCCTCTGTAGTCTGACCACCATTGATGCGGGCATCAGCCTCTGCAAAGTTCAGGTAAGCCTCTGCTACACGCATCAGGAAGAAGTCTGCATCTGCGAATGTAGCATCATGACCTGCGCTACCGTCTGTCTTGAAGTTGGTAAACTTAGCAACACCGAAACCGCTCTTGAAAGTAGCAACGTCATCATTATCCAATGTACGGTTTACACCATTGAAGAGAGCACGGTCGTCACCGGCAGCTTCTGCTGTAGCGTAGCTTTCAAGATTTGGAACATTACCGTTAGGGAAGAACTTCTTCACCAAGTCTGGACGAGCGCGGTTACCACCCCAAGCCTGGTCAGTACCATTGGTAGCTTTAGGGTTGTTTGGATTTGCGTGCATATCTTGATCGTAGGTAGAAGCCAACAGGAAGAGTGTTGTACCCCAGCTTGTTGTTGTCAAACCATCCTGCAAGAGAGGGAAGATTGCCTCGTAAGCAGCATCTGTCTCACCGTTATCGCCCATGAAGAGCATCTGGTAAGCACTCCAGCCATTCACGCTTTTGGTGTTCAGCTTATAAGATGAATCCATCACCTTCTTGGCGTATTCCTTTGCCTTTTCCCACTGAGCTGTGCCAGTATAAACCTCTGCATTGAGGTAGAGGCGGGAGAGAAGCAACCAGCATGCAGCCTTATCTACACGACCGTAACCGGCATCTGTTGACTTCTTAGCCTTTGCTTCAGAAAGGTTTGGCTCGATTTCAAGAAGCTCTTTCTCGAGCCATTCGTAAGTCTGTGCTCTGGTATATCTTTCAGGCTTGGTCAATGGCTGAAGTGTAAATGGGATGTTGCCCCATGCATCCATCAAGCTATAGTATTCGTATGCTCTCAGGAAGCGAACCTCAGCAAGCTTGGTTGCATCCTGATCTCCTGCTTCAGCAAGATACTGGTTGCAATAAGCAATACCTGTTGTAATACGGGCATACAAACCTTGCAACATCGGGTTTGTGGCATTGTAGCTATTATAGCAGAAGCCGGCTATACCATCATCACCCCAACCGCAGATAGCCTCATCGGTTGGTAATTCGTTTGCATTGAATGTCTGGCGTACAAAACCGGATGTACCACCGTCAATACCATCAATGTCGCAGTCACCATTAGCACCACCATTACCAGCCATGGCAAAGTTAGCGTAGCACTTGTTGAAAAGGCCATCGATGTTAAGGTTTGTCTGAATGTTCGGGTTAATCGGAGTAACATCCAAATCACCGACACATGACGTTGTTGTTCCCATTGTAAGCAGGAGCGCTGCTACTGGAACAATATTTTTAATATATTTTTTCATAATGAATATCCTTTCTTATTAGAAATTCAAGCTAAGACCAACTACAACAGAGAATGGACGTGGGTAGAGGTTGTTGTCATTACCATCGCCTACTTCTGGATCCAAGCCGTCATAATTTGTAATTGTGAATACATTTGATGCGGTAGCGTATGCACGACCTGAAAGTCCATGCCAGCCGTTTGACTTAAACAAGTTGTTGAAGCTGTAACCCAATGTGATGTTGTCGCACTTCAGGAATGAGGCATTCTTCACATAGTAGTCAGACAACTTAGAAGTGATCTCGTAGGTCTGCCAGTTTCTCTCAACTGTACTCTTCAGACGGTTAGAGAAGTACTTCAAGGAGTTAGAGAACCACTCACCTGTATTCATGTTACTCATGCCCTGCTCAACATTGTTATATACATAGTTGCCGATGCTTGCACGCAAAGAGAAACCGAAGTCCCAGTTCTTGTATTCCAAGCGAGAAGAGAAGCCCATGGTTACAGGAGCAGCTGGGCTCTTGTAGAGATACTTATCGCTTTCATTGATCTTACCGTCACCGTTACGGTCAACTACGCAGTTCTCAATTGGCTTGCCGTTCTTGTCGTAAACCTGCTGGTAAACATAGTATGAGTTCATAGCGTAACCCACCTGGTTAGCCTGCAGATAAGCACCAGAACCATCACCTACCTTGATGTTTGTATTAACAACAGGAGCACCATTCTCAGATACACCATTCAAGTCGGTAATCTCATTCTTGTTGTAAGTGAAGTTGTATGTCATAGTCCAGAACCAGTCCTTGGTCTGGATAGCACGCCAGGTAATAGCTGCTTCAACACCGGTGTTCTTCAGGGAACCGATGTTCTGCCATGCCTGGTTCTTGTATCCTGCCATAGAAGGAAGAGGAGCATAGTTCAACAAGTCGGTAGTCTTTCTGTAGTACCAATCTACGCTACCAGACAATCTCTGATCCATGATACCCCAGTCCAAACCTACGTTGTAGGTAGCGGTTGTTTCCCACTTCAAGTCAGGACGGTAGTTGTTTGGTCTGTAGAGCTCACCTGTACCAGTAACAGGATAGAAACCGTTTGTACCAGTGCTGATAGCATAAGACGGAATCCACTCATAGTCGCCGATAGAACCAGCCTGCTGACCAGTCTTACCATAACCCAGACGGAGCTTCAAGTCAGACAACCAGTCAGCGTTCTTCAGGAATGCCTCTTCGTTAGCCTTCCATGCAAAGGCGAATGATGGGAACCAAGCCCAGTGCTCCTTGAAACGTGAAGAACCATCATCACGGACGGTTGCTGTCAGAAAGTAACGGTCGAGTAATGTGTAGTTGGCACGTCCGAAGAAAGATACCAGGTAGCTTTCGCTCTTCTCGCTATATGGAGTATGAGGACGCTCTGTACCTGCAAGACTTGCATCGTTATTTGTATCTTGATAATAACCTACATAATCATTGTTCTTGCTGCGCCAGAAGTGCTGCCACTCATAACCAGCCATGATGTCGAAGTGATGAATCTTGTTGAAATCCTTGTAGTACTGAGCGTAAGCACTCAAAGAGAGGTTGCGCTTCAGAATTTCCTCACCACCATAGCTACCATAGTACAATGCGCTAGTACATGATGGAGCAAATGACTGGCTCTGGCGACCCTTTGAGATATCTGCACCCAAGGTAGCATGCAATCTCAAGTCCTCGAAACCGTGTACCTTATAGTCGATGTCTGCACTACCGATGAATGAACGGCTGTGAGCAATCTGACTGCCCTGGTCCAACAATGACAGAGGGTTAGGCATCTGGGTAGTACTATCATAGGTGAAAGGCCATGTATTGTCACCATACTCTGCTTTCTTTGACCACTGGAAATAGCCACCATAGTTGTAGAGAGTCTCTTTCATGTAGCTGCCCAACTGATTCTTGTGATATACAGATGTAAACTTGTAAGGATCTTGGGTTGGGTCCATTCTTACAGCTGATGATACGACAGCACCATCTGTATATAAGGTTCTGGCATACATGCCCTTCGCATTCAGATTCAATGTCAAGTGATCCTGGAAGAATGATGGGTTCAAGTTCAAAGATGCTGTAGCACGCTTGAAGTCTGATGTTTTTATGATACCCTGCTGGTCTGTATAACCTACAGAAACACGGTATGGGAGAGACTTAGCTGCACCAGAAACCGTAATGTTGTGGTCGTGGCTGATAGCTGTACGGTAAATCAAGTCCTGCCAGTTGGTGTTGGCTGTACCCAGTGCGCTATAAGCCTCACTGTCTTTGCCATACAGTCTTTCAACGTTTGCACGGAACTCGTCAGCGTTAAGAACATCAATTGTGTTCTTCTTCTCGCTGATGGTTACGCTACCAGAGTAAGAAACGGTAGGTTTCTGACCCTTGCGACCCTTCTTGGTTGTAATGATGATGACACCGTTAGAACCACGGGAACCGTAGATAGCAGTTGCAGAAGCATCCTTCAAGACACTGAAAGACTCAATATCCTGTGGGTTTACTACAGAAAGGAGGTTAGAAAGACCCTTTACACCATCGTTGTCCATTGCCAGACCATCGATAACGATCAATGGGTCGTTAGAAGCGTTCAAGGAAGAACCACCACGAACACGGATCTTAGCACCACCACCAGGAGTACCGTCGTTGCTAGTAATGTTTACACCGGCAACCTTACCAGTAAGCATATCCTGTGCGTTGACAACCACACCCTTGTTCTTAGAGTCTGGCTTGATAGCTGTAACCGAACCGGTTAAGTCTGACTTCTTAACAGCACCATAACCGATGACAACGACTTCGTTCAAAGACTTTGAGTCATCCTGCAAGGTAATGCTCATTTCTTTAGAAGCCTTCACGGTCTGTGGAGTCATTCCCAGATAGGTGAAAGTAAGATTAGTACCTGGAGCTGCGTCAACAGAGAAGTTACCATCCATGTCGGTAATACCTACTGCCTTACCGTTCACTGTAATGGTAGCACCCATGACAGGCTCACCGGAAGCATCCTTCACATGTCCCTTAATCGCATTAGTCTGCGCAAAGGAACTCACCGTCAGAAGCAGACCACCTGCGAGGGTCAATGCTCTGAGAGGCAATTTAAATTTTACCTGCTTCATCATTTTGCTTGATTTTTAAGTTTATGTTTATACTATTGTTATTCTTAAAATGAATATTCTGCTTTTAGTCTCTGGCCTGTTTATATAAGAGGTCGAGTTGTCTAATTGTTTATTCTTCTGGGTGCAAAATTAAAGTCTTTTTCGATACGATGTACTATTTTTCAGTTAATTCCGTTATTTCTTATGCGCAAACGTTTGCATTCCTTTTGCTTGATTTAGGTCAACAAAAAGGTACAAAATAACGGATATTTGCCTAATTTTGCAGCGTGATTTAAGATAACATGAACGAAAATAACAACATAACAATGAAAGATATAGCTCGCGAACTGGGAGTCAGTGTTGCTACAGTGAGCCGGGCATTGAAGGACAGTCCTAGAATCAGTGCTGCCCAGAAGGAGCGTATTCAGACTTTTGCGCGTGAACATAATTTCTTTCCAAACATGCTTGGTGAGGCTTTGCGCCATAGCAAGGTACAGCCGATGAAGGTTATCGGAGTTATTGTGCCGGAGTTCGTACATTATTATTTTATGTCCGTTCTTTCGGGCATAGAGGAGGAGGCGAGAGCCCGCGGATATCGTGTGATGGTGGCACAGAGTAACGAAAGATACGACAAGGAAGTGTCCATCTGCGAGGACTTCTATAAGAATAAGGTATGCGGTATCATCGTATCACAGGCGAAGGATACCAAGCAGTACGCACATTTCGAGAAGTTGATGAACAATGGCGTGCCTCTCGTCTTCTACGATAGAATCTGTACGGGCGTGAACTGCTCCCGAGTGGTAGTAGATGACTATATGGGCGCCTTTACCGCCGTTACCCATCTGGTGGATACGGGCTGCAAGAAGATAGCCTTCTACGGTTCGCCGATGAATCTGGAAATCTCCAAGAACCGTTATAACGGTTATCATGATGCACTGGTGAAGCACGGATTGACGGAGAACCCCGACTGGGTGAGAATCTGTGACAACCGTGCCCAGGCAGAGGTGGTTACACCAGAGATATTGAGGGAGGAAAATCATCCGGATGCTTTCTTCGCCATCAATGATGATACGGCGATAGGCATTCTCTATACTGCCAAGCGAATGGGCTTCGATGTGCCGAATGACATCAGTATCTGCGGCTTTACCAATGGCGACAGAGCCAAGGCTTGCGATCCGATGCTCACTACGGTAGAACAGCGTGGAGTGGCAGTAGGCGAAGAGGCTGCCAATATTCTCATCGGACTGGTGGAAGGATCCAGCCCTACGCATGACGTTGAGAAACGAGTGGTAAGAACTCGTCTGGTGGTTCGAGGAACAACAAGATAAAATTGAAATATTTAAATAACAACAATATGACACAAAAACCTGATTTAAGTTTCTGGAAGCTCTGGAACCTGAGCTTCGGATTTTTCGGAGTACAGATTGCCTACGCCCTACAGAGCGCCAACATCTCCCGAATCTTTGCAACGTTGGGTGCTGATCCACACAACTTGAGTTATTTCTGGATTCTCCCTCCATTGATGGGAATCCTTGTACAGCCTATTGTCGGCACATTGAGTGACAAGACCTGGTGCCGTTTTGGTCGCCGCATCCCTTATCTCTTTGTGGGAGCCACGATAGCCGTACTCGTGATGTGCCTGCTGCCGAATTCCGGTTCTCTCGGTCTGACGGTAAGCGGTGCGATGCTCTTCGGCTTGATTGCCCTGATGTTCCTCGATACGAGCATCAATATGGCGATGCAGCCTTTCAAGATGCTGGTAGGCGATATGGTGAACGAGAAGCAGAAGGCAAAGGCTTATTCTATCCAGAGTTTCCTCTGCAATGCCGGTTCTGTAGCCGGATATATCTTTCCATTCCTCTTTACCTTCCTGGGTATCAAGAATGTAGCCGAAGAAGGCGTGGTGCCTGATTCTGTAATATGGTCGTTCTACGTGGGCGCTGCCATCCTCATCCTCTGTGTCATCTATACCACGATGAAGGTGAAGGAGTGGAATCCTCAGCAGTATGCTGCCTATAATGGTGTAGCTGGCGAGGTAGAAAAGGAAGAAGAGGGCAAGGCAGACTGGATTACCCTCTTGAAAAATGCGCCTTCTACTTTCTGGAAGGTGGGACTGGTTCAGTTCTTCTGTTGGGCTGCTTTCCTTTATCTCTGGAACTATTCTACAGGTGCCATCGCTGAGACCGTATGGAATACCACCGATCCTAAGTCGGCAGAGTTCCAGGCGGCAGGCAACTGGGTAGGCATCCTCTTTGCCGTTCAGGCAGTAGGTAGTGTGCTCTGGGCAGTGGTTCTTCCTCAGTTCAAGAATACCAAGATGGCTTATAGTGTGAGCTTGATTATAGGTGGTGTGGGCTTCGCTCTCATCCCATTCCTGCATGATCAGTATCTGCAGTTTATCCCATTCCTGATGATCGGTGCCGGCTGGGCTGCCATGTTGGCGATGCCTTTCACTTTCGTGACCAATGCTCTGCAGGGTTATGGCCACATGGGCGCTTACCTGGGCTTGTTCAACGGAACCATCTGTATTCCTCAGATTGTGGCTGCCATCTGCGGTGGTACTATTCTGGGTCTGGTTGGTTCTCATCAGAGCGATATGATGATCGTGGCTGGCGTGTTGCTTATCGCCGGAGCATTGTCTGTTGGAATTATCAAAGTAAAAAAATAAGTGTAGCAAAGAAACACGTGCAACCGATTGCATTCGCTTTTTTCGTATTTATCTTGAAAGAAATGCAAGGTTTTACTTTTTTTTTGCTAATTTCGCAACGAAAATAAAATATTAACTAACTTCTAGATGAAGACTTATGACGTTACATTTTAATCTTGAATACAAAACGGTGTTCGGTGAGCAGATTGTCCTGAACATCCAAAGGGAGAAAACAATACAGGAGCTCCCGATGACGACACTCAATGGAGAGAAGTGGTCGCTCGATTGGAGTGTAGAACAACCAGATACTGAATATACCTACTATTATAGTGTAGAGCGTGATGGCATAGTTTGTAAAACAGAATGGTTACTCTTGAAGCATCGCTTGGATATGACATCCACCCGATGTGAGGACGTTACCCTCTATGACCATTGGAAAGTGATTCCAGAGGATGCTTATTTCTATAGCAGTGCCTTTACTGATTGCATCAACCATCAGGCTGTAGCCCAGATGGAGCCTCAGAATTACAGCAAGGTAGTGCGTTTCATTGTTCGTGCTCCTCAGCTTCGTGATGGCGAAAGCCTGGGTGTGATAGGATCTGACAATATTCTGGGAGCCTGGAACTCTCAGAAGGTGATTCCTATGGTGCAGCATTCTTTCTGTGAGTGGGTTGTGGATATTGATGCCAGTGCCTTGCAGACCAATCATCTGGAACTGAAGTTTGTTGCCATCAATCACAAAGAAGACAGACTCCTCTGGGAGACAGGCATGAACAGAAGTATCGTCCTGCCGGAAATGAAGACGGGTGACATGATTTCCTATGAGCTTGACCAGGCTTTCTTTGCTCACTGGAACCGCAAGCTTGCCGGAACACAGGTGCCGGTATTCTCTCTGCGCAGCGAGAAAAGTGCCGGTGTGGGCGATTTCGGCGATCTCAAGACGATGATTGATCTCGTGGCATCTACCGGTCAGAAGGTTCTTCAGCTTCTGCCAATCAATGATACCACCATCACCCATACCTGGACGGACAGTTATCCATATAGCTGCATCAGCGTCTTTGCTATCCATCCGATGTATGCCGACCTGAATGCCTTACCTGCATTGAAGGACAAGAAGGCTTACGAGAAGGCAGAGAAGACCCGCCAGGAGCTCAATGCCTTGCATCAGATTGATTATGAGAAGGTGAATGATTTCAAGCAGGATTATCTGCAACAGATATTTGCACAGGAAGGTAAAGAGATGATGTCGGGAGCCGATTTCAAGGCTTTCTTTCAGGAAACACAACAGTGGCTCGTGCCTTACGCACAGTATTCTTACCTGCGCGACAAGAATGGCACTGCCGACTTCTCTCAGTGGCCAGACCATAATGTCTGGGATGAGGCTGAGCGCAAGGATTTGACCAACCTAGAAACCGAGGCATACCAGAACGTGGAGTTCTTCTACTTCGTGCAGTTCATTCTGAACAAGCAGATGCAGGAGGCACACGAGCATGCCAAGGCTAAGGGTGTCATCCTGAAGGGTGATATTCCTATCGGTGTGCATCGCCATAGTTGTGATGTGTGGATGGAGCCTAAGTACTTCAACCTGAATGGTCAGGCGGGTGCTCCACCGGATGATTTCTCCGTAAACGGACAGAACTGGGGATTCCCTACCTACAACTGGGATGAGATGCTGAAGGACGGCTGCCTCTGGTGGACCCGTCGCTTCCAGAATATGTCGAAGTTCTTTGATGCTTACCGCATCGACCACGTGCTCGGCTTCTTCCGAATTTGGGAAATCCCTGTGCATAGCGTGCATGGCTTGCTCGGACAGTTTGCGCCAGCTCTCGCCATGACCCGTGGTGAGATTCAGAGTTACGGCTTGAACTTCCAGGAGGACCGCTTCACCCGTCCGTTCATTACCGACTGGGTATTGGACCGTATGTTCCATGAGCGTGCTGATGAGGTGAAGGAGAAATATCTCGACCGTCTGGATGAGGAGCGCTATCAGATGAAGCCTGAGGTAGATACCCAGCGCAAGGTAGAGGCTCTCTTCCAGGGTGTAACTGATGAGAAGGAAATCTGGTTGCGTGACGGCTTGTATGCCCTGATCAGCGATGTGCTCTTTGTGCGTGACCGTAAGGATCCTGAGCTCTTCCACCCACGTATCTCTGCACAGCTCGACTTCATCTACGAGTCGCTCTATGATAACGACAAGGCTGCGTTCAACCGCCTTTACAACGACTACTTCTACCGTCGCAACAACCAGTTCTGGTATGGCGAGGCGATGAAGAAGTTGCCTAAGCTGGTTCAGGCTACCCGTATGCTGGTTTGTGCCGAAGACCTGGGTATGGTGCCTGATTGCGTGCCATGGGTGATGAACGAGTTGAAGATTCTGAGCTTGGAACTCCAGAGAATGCCAAAGGATCCAACGGTTAAGTTCGGTCATCTGAGCCGTAATCCATACCGTTCAGTCTGCACCATCTCCAGCCATGATATGCCAACCTTGCGTATGTGGTGGGACGAGAACATCTCCCGCACCCAGGAGTATTACAACACGATGCTCTATCGTGAGGGACCAGCTCCTCATCCGCTCCCAGGTTGGTTGGCAAGAGACATCATCGCCCGCCACCTGACCTCTCCATCCATGCTCTGCGTATTGAGCGTACAGGATTGGCTTGCCATTGATGAGAAGCTCCGTCTGCCGGATGCTGAAGCCGAGCGCATCAACATTCCTGCCAATCCAAAGCACTACTGGCGCTATCGCATGCACCTCAGTCTGGAGGAGTTGGCTGCCAACAAGGAGTTTATGGCTAACATTACAGAGCTTGTGGCACAGGGCGGACGCAATTAAGCGGGTGACTCTTCAAACAAGGAATGAAGGTGTGCAACCGTTTGCACATTGTTATACATCAAAATACCCTTCTATTTTTAGGAGGGTATTTTTGTTTTTCGTATCTTTGCAAGCAATAATGCAAGTGCGTGCAACGGAAGCTGTTCTCCTGATTGCCGGTGCTGCTATATCCTAAAGTCTAAAGAATAAACAAAAGAATAAACAATAGGTAAACAGAATGAAGAAACTGAATTTATTAGTGATGGGTCTCTTGCTCCCGATGTTGGCAGCAGCCCAGACCGTCAAGTCGCCTAACGGCAACGTCTCGGTAACTTTCTCTTTATCCGAAAAGGGACAGCCTACCTACGAGATGAGCTATAAGGGAAAGACTGTGTGCAAGCCATCTCATCTCGGATTGGAGCTGGCTAAGGATAAGCATGCCTCTAAGGGCATGGAAGAAACCAGCCTGATGGATGGTTTCACAGAGACCAGTAGCAAGACATCGACCTTCGATGAGACCTGGAAGCCTGTATGGGGTGAGACTGCTACCATCCGCAACAACTATAACGAGATGGAGGTAAACCTGAATCAGGCATCTTCCAAGCGTAACATCACTATCCGTTTCCGTGTATATGATTATGGTATGGGTTTGCGCTATGAGTTCCCTCAGCAGGAAAGCCTTAACTATTTCGTGATTCAGGAGGAACATACACAGTTTGCCATGGCAGGCAATCATACTGCCTATTGGATTCCTGGCGATTACGATACCCAGGAGTATGACTACAACATTACTCCGTTGACCGGCATCCGCCCAATTATTGCCAAGAACCGCGAATCTTACAAGAGCAATTCATCTACCACCGTCTTCTCGGATACCGGCGTTCAGACCTCTCTCCAGATGAAGACCAAGGATGGTCTCTATATCAATATCCACGAGGCTGCCTGTCTGGATTATCCAACCATGCACCTCAACCTCGACGAGAAGACATTGACCTTCGAGTCTTGGCTTACTCCTGATGCCGTAGGCAGAAAGGGATTCATTCAGACTCCATTCAATACTCCTTGGCGGACCGTGATGGTAAGCGATGATGCCCGTGATATGCTTTCATGCAAGTTGACGTTGAATCTCAATGAGCCTTGCAAGATCGAGGATACTTCATGGATTCATCCTACCAAGTACTGCGGTGTATGGTGGAATATGATTGTTGGTACCAAGACCTGGAGCTATACCAACGACTTGCCATCTGTTCGCCTCGGTGTAACCGATTACAGCAAGTGCAAGCCTAATGGTACCCATGGTGCAACCAACGAGGAAGTAAAGCGCTATATAGACTTTGCAGCCAAGAACGGTTTGCAGGAGGTGCTGGTAGAAGGCTGGAACGAAGGTTGGGAAGACTGGTTCGGTCATCAGAAGCTCGATGTCTTCGATTTCGTAACTCCATATCCTGACTTCGATATCAAGATGCTCAACGACTATGCTCATTCCAAGGGCGTGAAGCTGATGATGCACCATGAGACCTCTTCTGCTGCTCTCAACTACGAGCGCCACATGGAGGATGCCTTCAATCTGATGAACAAATATGGCTATGATGCCGTGAAGACCGGTTATGTGGGCGATATCATCCCAAGAGGTGAGTATCACTACAGCCAGTTGATGAACAATCACTATCAGCGTGTGGTTGAAACAGCTGCCAAGCATCATATCATGGTAAATGCCCACGAGGCAACCCGTCCTACTGGTATCTGCCGCACCTGGCCTAACCTGGTGGGTAACGAGAGTGCCCGTGGTACAGAGTACGAGGCATTTGGCGGCAGCAAGCCTTATCACACCGTGATGTTGCCATTCACCCGTCTGCAGGGTGGTCCGATGGATTACACTCCTGGTATCTTCGAGACCAAGCTTTCAGAGTGGAGCAACAACAAGAGCTATGTTCATACCACACTCTGTGGTCAGCTTTCTCTTTATCTCGTGATGTACAGTCCGCTGCAGATGGCGGCCGATCTTCCAGAGCATTATGAGAAGTACGACGATGCCTTCCAGTTCATCCGTGACGTAGCTTGCGACTGGGACGACTCCAAGTACCTGGAGGCAGAGCCAGCTAAGTATATCACCGTAGCCCGCAAGGCTAAGGGTACCGATAACTGGTTTGTTGGTGGCAAGACTGATGCAGCCCGTACATCCGTAGTAAAGCTCGACTTCCTGGATAAGGGCAAGAAGTATGCTTGCGCCATCTACCAGGACGGCAAGAATGCCGATTACGAGAAGAATCCTAAATCTTACCAGATCATCCACAAGACCGTGAAGAAGGGTGATGTCTTGAAGATTAATGAAGCACGTGGTGGTGGTTTCGCCATCTCACTGCTCGCTAAATAATTTTTGGGAATTTGAGAGATGTCAGGGATAAGACCATAACCTCGTGTTATGAGGATGATTTCCTGATTTCTCTTGAATTCCTTTTCCCATTTAAAGACTAACAGTTTCATAACTATAGTTTAATGACTAACAAGAGCTTAAATAATATGAATGTTCAAAAACTAATAATTGCAGCATTGACAGCTACTGTTTTACCAACTTCATTGAATGCCCAGCAGACATTCAATGAGATGATGTATTCCAAGGAGAAAACCATGTTTGTCCTGAATGCACCAACAGCCGGCAAATCATCTGTTACCATCCGCCTCTATAAGGATGGACAGAAGGGAAAGGCGTACAAGACCTTGAAGATGAAAAAGATGGGTGATGAGCGTTGGGAGGCTACCGTGAAGGGCGACCTGAAGGGTAAGTTCTATACCTTCGATATCGGTAAGGGCGAGACTCCGGGAACCTTCGCCAAGGCGGTTGGCGTGAACGGAAATCGTGGTGCCATCGTAGATCTCTATGATACCGACCCAGAGGGATGGGACAAGGATGTGCGCCCTGCCATCCAGTCGCCAGCCGACCTCGTCATCTATGAGCTTCACGTACGTGATTTCTCCATTTCTCCTACATCAGGTTTGAAATATCAGGGCAAGTATCTCGCCCTCACCGAACCTAAGGCTATCGAATATCTCAAGAACCTCGGCATCAATGCCATCCATTTCCAGCCGGTATTCGATTATGCATCCGTAGATGAGACTCAGCTCAATAAGCCACAGTTCAACTGGGGTTACGATCCGAAGAACTATAATGTGCCGGAAGGCAGTTACAGCACCGACCCTTATTCTCCTGTTACCCGTATCAAGGAGTTCAAGGAGATGGTAATGGCATTGCACAAGGCTGGCATCCGAGTGATCTTCGATGCCGTTTATAACCATACCTTCGATATCAATGGCAGCAACTTCCAGCGTACTTATCCTGATTATTACTATCGCAAGACCAAGGATGGAAAGTATTCTGACGGTTCCGGCTGCGGCAACGAGACTGCTTCAGAAAAGCCATTGATGCGCCAGTTTATGCTGGAGAGCGTGAAGTACTGGATTGATGAATTCCATATTGACGGCTTCCGCTTCGACCTGATGGGTGTTCACGATATCGAGACCATGCAGGCTATCCGTGAGATGGTAAACCGCATCGATCCTAGCATCTATATCTATGGTGAGGGCTGGAGCGCAGGCAGCTGTGCTTATCCTACCGAGAAACTCGCCATGAAGGCGAATACCTACCAGCTCAATGGTATCGGTGCCTTCAGCGATGATATGCGTGATGCCCTCCGTGGTCCTTTCTCTGATGACCATAAGGGTGCGCTCCTGGCTGGACTTCCTGGCGAGGAGGAGAGCCTGAAGTTCGGTATCGTGGGTGGTATCGCTCATCCGCAGGTGGATATGAACAAGGTGAACTACGACAAGAAGCCTTGGACCAACAACCCGACCGAGCAGATCAGTTATGTAAGCTGTCACGATGATATGTGTCTGGTAGATAGACTGAAGGCAAGCATTCCATCTTTGACAGATCAGAAGATCTCTGAAGAGATGCGTACAGCCGAGTTGCTCCGTATCGACCAGCTTGCACAGACCTGCGTCTTCACTTCCCAGGGTGTTCCTTTCATCCTTGCCGGAGAAGAGATGCTTCGCGACAAGAAGGGTGTACACAACAGTTTCAACTCTCCAGACAGCATCAACCAGTTTACCTGGACCAATCTGCAGAAATATCCACAGGCATTCACTTTCTATAAGAATCTGATTCAGCTCCGCAAGAACCATCCAGCCTTCCGTCTTTCTACAGGCGATAAGGTACGTCAGCATCTGGAGTTCCTGTCTAGTCAGGATAACACAGGCAAGGAGCAGGGCTGCCTCGTAGGTTTCCAGCTCAAGAACCTGGAAGGTATCGATGCGTGGAAGCATATCGTAGTCATCTACAATTTCAATCAGCAGGCTAAGAAGATGCAGATTCCTGAGGGCAACTATACCGTGGCTTGCTGCAATGGTGTCATCAATGAGGAAGGACTGGGCTTTGTTTCCGGAAAGGAAGTAGAGATTGCCGGTCAGTCTGCCTTGATTCTTTATCAGAAATAGTCTATATATATAATTAAGGTGTAAATATGAAAAAGGTTATAGCTTCTTTATTACTTATGGGTAGTGCAATAAGTATGAACGCTGCGGTCAACGTAAGCCGCATAGAACCGACCGACTGGTATGTGGGCATGAAGGATGCTTCTCTCCAGTTGATGGTGTATGGCAAGGATATCAAGAATGCTGATGTCTCTGTGGATTATCCTGGCGTGAAGGTGGATAGCATCGCCCGCCTCGATTCTCCTAACTATCTGCTGGTGTATCTCAACCTCGATGGTGCCAAGGCAGGAGAGATGACGCTCAACTTCAAGCAGGGCAAGCAGTCGAAGAAGGTGAAGTATGTGTTGAAGAACCGTGAGATGGCAGGTGACAAGCGCATCGGTTTCTCTAACGAGGATGTGCTCTACATGCTGATGCCTGACCGTTTTGCCAATGGCAATCTGAAGAATGATGCCTTCAAGAGCATGCGCGACAAGACCTGTGACCGCACAGCTCCAAGTCTTCGTCATGGTGGCGACCTGGAGGGAATCCGCCAGCATCTGGATTATTTCAACCAGTTGGGTGTAACTGCCCTGTGGTTTACTCCGGTTTTGGAGAACGACAGTCCTAATGATGGCAAGAACAGTACCTATCATGGTTATGCCACCACCAATTACTATCGTGTAGATCCACGCTTCGGAACCAATGCAGAGTATAAGCAGCTTACCGATGAGGCTCACAAGAAGGGCTTGAAGATTGTGATGGATATGATTTTCAACCATTGCGGTTTTGATCATCCTTGGGTAGCTGATATGCCATCGAAGGATTGGTTTAATGCTCCAGAATGGCTTGCTCCAGAAAATCAGACTCCGGAGCGTCAGAAGAAGATAGGAACCGTAGATGGTGCAGCCAAGGTGAACGACAAGTATCTGCAGACCAGTTATAAGTTGACTCCAGTACTCGATCCATACGCCAGCAAGGTAGATTTCACGGAAACCGTGGATGGATGGTTTGTGCCAAGTATGCCAGACCTGAACCAGCGCAATCCTCACGTCATCAAGTATCTGATTCAGAATAGTGAGTGGTGGATTGAGACCGTAGGCATCGACGGCATCCGCATGGATACCTATCCATACGCCGATCGTGATGCGATGGCACACTGGATGAAGGTGCTCGGCGAGGAATATCCTCACTTCAATACCGTGGGCGAGACTTGGGTAACCGAACCAGCTTATACTGCAGCTTGGCAGAAGGACAGCAAGCTCTCTGAGAAGAACAGTTATCTGCCAACCGTTATGGATTTCGCTTTCTTCGACCGCATCAACAGTGCGAAGAATGAGGAGACCGATGACTGGTGGAACGGCATGAACCGCATCTATAATGTATTCTGCTACGACTATCTCTATCCGAACCCAAAGAGCGTAATGGCATTCGTAGAGAATCACGATACCGACCGCTTCCTGGGTGAAGGCAAGGATACGCTGGCATTGAAGCAGGCTTTGGCACTCCTTCTTACCGTCAACCGCACTCCACAGCTCTATTATGGAACAGAGGTGTTGATGAATGGTACCAAGAGCGTAACCGATGGTAACGTGCGCAAGGACTTCCCTGGTGGATGGGCTGGTGATAAGCATAATGCCTTTACTGCCGAAGGAAGAACACAGGCAGAGAATCAGATGTTCAACTGGCTTAGCAGATTACTGCACTGGCGCCAGGGAAATGAAGTCATCACCAAGGGCAAGCAGACCCAGTTCTGTCCTCAGAAGGGTGTGTATGTCATCGCCCGTCAGTACAACGGAAAGAGCGTGATGACCATCATCAATGGCAAGAAGGAGGCCAACGAACTGAATGTTTCCCGCTATGCAGAGATTATCGGCAAAGCAGAGAAGGCTACGGATGTAACAAGCGGCCGCACCGTTCTGATCAATAAGAACGTGAAGCTCCGTCCTCGCCAGACTATGATACTCGAATTCTAAACGCAAGTATATTCCTATATGAACGTTCCTGGAATTGTGTTTTTACACTTCTAGGAACGTTTTTTTCTTGATAAAAATTCTTTGGTTTCATTTTTTCTTCGTACTTTTGCATGCAGAAGTATAAAAATTTAATAAAAATGTATAAGGAAATAGGCAAATGGTTCTTGGATGTTGCGAAGTATATAGTAACAGCATACGTTTTGACCACAATGTTTGTAAAGGTTGATTCAATCTTTGCTGCATTAGGGGCAATAGTCATCATGGTGATATTGTTTGCCATAGGTGTCTATTTCTTGCATAAAGATAATGATAACGAAAAAAAGATAAGGAAAAGGAGAAATAAGTATGGATGCAGGATTGTTAAGTATGTATGTCGCTCTTATGCTTTTAGGCTTAGGAATGATAGTATTTTCCAAATTTGAAGATAATAAGAAAGGAAAATAATTATGGATTACGGATTATTAGGAATGTATATATTTCTGGCTTTGATTGCTGTTGGTTCTTTCATTTACGTTAAGATAGAAGACAGAAAAGAGCAAAAGAATAGTTAATGATTAGATACATTCTTTCCATAATAAGCATTTTTTTCATAACCTTGAGCAGTTTTGCGCAAGGCAGCCTTCCTAGTCGCTTTAATGTAAGCTACCTCAATATGGCGGCAGGAATGCCTAATAATTTTGCGGATGATATTTTCCAGGATTCATACGGCTTCGTCTGGATCAGTACACATGGTGGTGGACTGGTACGTTATGACGGATTCAATTATATGAATTTCAATCTGGGCTCATCCGGTATCAGTCTGCGAAGCAATAGCTGCCGCAATGTCTATGAAGATCATTTCAAGCGCCTTTGGATAGCTTTCGAGGAAGGTCCGCAGGTGCTCGACCTCAAAACGATGCAGCCTATCATTCCACCTTGTGAGAATGAAAAGGTAGAAGCTCAGCTCAACAAAGCACTTAAGAACCTTTGCACCCGAATGTATTGTGATGCCAAGGGAAATGTATGGATGCTTTCCATCAATCTCCTAACCCGATTATCCTTCAATGAGAAGGGCGAGGTGAATAGTGTCTTGTCTATCAGCTACCCTTATAATGCTCCTGATCTCGGTCTTTGCGATGTATATGGCAAAGGCACGGTTGTGTTGTGCAACAATGGAGTCGTAAACGAGTTCTCGGTCAAGAACAATCAGTTGGTGGTAAAGAACATCTCTTCTCTGTTCCCTAAGCTCGATTACCGATATGCAGGAGCCGTCATCTCTTATCATGGAAAAATCTGGCTGGGAACCAACCGCGGCTTGTTTAACAGCGCCAAGCAGGAATTCCACTGTTCTGCAACCGATCATTCGCTCCAGCATGAGGTGGTAACGAGTCTTGCCATCACAGAGGATGATAAGCTTCTGGTGGGTACCCTCTGTGGTGTGGATATTATAGATGATAAAACAGGTACGATCGAGCATTGGAATTGCAGCAGTGTGAATCCGTTGAGTAGCAACTTTGTAAACAGCTTGTTGTCCAAGGATGGTCAGATCTGGGTAGGAACCGAAACAGGTGGTATCACCAAGTTGGCACCACGTCAGTTGCAGTTGGAGTTTTTCAAGCACGAAGCTGCGAATCCTGCCAGTCTTTCTCCGAATGCCGTGAATGCGATGTATGCAGCACCGGATGGCACCCTGTGGGTAGGAACCGTAGAGGGTGGACTCAATGCGCTGGCTCCTGGCAGCAGGAACTTTACTCATTATACGGTGGCAAATTCCGGTTTGCCCCACAACAGTGTTTCTACGCTTGCTGCCGATAACCGCAGTAATCTGTGGATAGGCACCTGGGGTGCGGGCATTGCTGTGATGAATCTCCAGCAGCCGGGCAGGATTATTCCTCTTGTGGTAGATGCCAAGCGTCAGCATTTGCTGAATTTTGCAGGAGCACTGGTGTATGATCCTATCAATGATGGTATGTGGATGGGAACCAATGATGGTCTCTTCTTCTACGACCTGAAGCGTCAGCAGTTGATAGAGCCTTTCAAGGGCTGTCAGAATGTGCGCGGCTGCATAGGAAACCTGATTACCCCAGATGGCAAGCTCCTGATGGGATGTGTGCAGGGTATGGTGGAGATCAACCTGAAGTCCCGTTCCCGTGGAAAGGGCGAGTTTGCCGTCGAATATCATCCGTATAAGTTGGATGCCCCAGAGAGTGGGGTGATAGACAAAATTCTCTCTTTCTGTCTGGCGAAGGATGGCAAGATCTGGCTGGGCAGCAATGGCTATGGCTTGTATTGCTATAATTATAATAAAGGAGGAAAGACGTTTGTGAAGTCCTTCACCACGAATAATGGTTTAGCTAACAATACCGTGAAGGGTATTGTAGAGGATAACCAGGGCATGTTGTGGATAGCCACAGATAATGGACTCTCCATCTTCAATCCGAAGACTGAGACCTTCAGCAGTTATTCCCGTGAGGATGGACTGCTCAGTTCCCAGTTCTACTTCAATGGTGCCATCCGTGATGCCAAGGGTAAGATCTACCTGGGTACCGATGAGGGACTGATGGCTGTTACGGGTGTGAACCATGCAGTTCACAACACAGCCAGACTGCGTTTTACCGAACTTCTGGTAGATAACCAGCCGGTGTTTGCCGGCAGCGATTATCTCGACGATGATATTTCCATAGCCAAAAGGTTGTGCATCCATGAGAGCGACAAGTCGTTTACGATCTTCTTCTCTGCCTTGAACTATGGCAGCGAGAGTCAGGGTGTGTATCTCTATCGTATGAAGGGATATGAGAACGATTGGGTTCAGCTGAAACCGGGGCAGCACAGTGTGCGCTATTCCACCTTGCCGGCAGGCAGCTATCAGTTTGAGGTGAAGTATATTCCTTCCTTCGATTCCGATAAGGAGCAGGTCATCTCGGTGGATGTCAAGGTGACTCCTTATTTCTGGAAGAGCTGGTGGTTTGTTTCCCTGGTGGTGATAGCCTTCATAGCCTTCCTGCTCTATATCTATACCAGCAGACTGGAGAAGATGCGCGAACGCGAGGTGGAGGAACTCTACCGTCCGATAGAGGCAGCTCTGAAGGATAGTGATGAACCGGGCAAGCTGCAGAGTCGCATCCAGATGATTCTGGAGAACCAGAAACGCTATCAGGATAGTCAGAAGAAGTCGATAGAGGCTGACCGAAAACAACTAGCCGAAAAGGAGCGTCCGTTCATGGATACCGTGATGGAGGTGATGGAGAGAAACTACGATAACTCGGAGTTCGGTGTGCAGGAATTGGCCGATGAGATGCGGATGAACCGCAGCGTGCTCAGTAAGATGCTGAATGCTGAGGCTGGTCAGCCTACCGCCCAATTTATCCGCAACTATCGTCTCGACATCGCGAAGAAGATGATTACTGAGAATGTGGCAAACCGTAACATCACGGAGATAGCCTATCGTGTAGGCTTCAATGATCCGAAGTATTTCTCCCGTTGCTTCACCAAGCAGTATGGTGAATCACCTTCTTCCTATAAGGATTCGCTCGACGAGTAGCTGTGTTTGGAAGTATATTTTTGTTAAGAAACCAAAATACAAGAAGGAGTCGCTTGATTTAAGTCAAGCGATTCCTTCTTTTGTGTGTGCGGGAGCACAACTAGTGGATAAGTGCGGAATAAACGGAAAAATCCACGGTTTATGCAGTTTGTCCACCTATTATTTACGTTTGTCCACCTGCTTAATACTGATTAATTGTACTTTTGCCACCGAAAATTAACGATCAAACCGATTTGCGGTAACAAACAAACCGTTTGAAAATTAACAATCAAAGAAAATTAGAATAAACAAAAATCATAAACCTAAAAAGTTAAAGCAATGAGGAAACAATTATTCTCTATGATGCTATGCCTAGGAGCTGTCGGTGGTGCTTCTTTCGTAACCCCGATGACCGCTATGGCTGCTGTAGCACAGGATCAGGTGATTACAGTCAAGGGACAGGTTGTAGATGATCAGGGCGAACCTCTGATTGGTGCAACAGTGAAGACCAAGGATGCCAAGACCGGTGCTGTAACAGATCTCGATGGTAACTTCGTGATCAAAGTAAAAGCTAACGCTACTCTTTTGGTTAGCTATATGGGATTCAAGGAGCGCCAGGTTGCCGTTCGCAGCCGTGCTATCCTCGAGCCTATCCAGCTTTCTCCAGACAACCAGTTGCTCGACCAGGTTGTCGTAGTGGGTTATGGTACCCAGAAGAAGGCAGACCTTACCGGTTCTGTAGCTATCGTCAATGCAGAGGAGATGAAGAAGGTATCTAACTCCAACATCTCTACCATGCTCGAAGGTAAGGTAGCTGGTGTGCAGATTACATCCGATGGTCAGCCTGGTGCCGACCCAAGCGTACGTATCCGTGGTATCGGTTCTTTCGGTAGTACTGCTCCTCTTTATGTTATCGATGGTGTGCCAATGGGTACCACTATCCGTGATTTTTCTCCTAATGATATTGAGACCATCCAGATCTTGAAGGATGCTTCTGCGGGTGCCATCTACGGTTCTCGTGCTGCCAATGGTGTCGTTATTATCACCACCAAGAATGGTAAGAAAGACCAGCCTCTGAAGGTGAACTACTCTGGTTACTTTGGTGTTGACCAGATTCCTGGTGATGTATATGATGTAATGAATGCCGACCAGTATAGCAACTATCTAGGTCAGGCTTGTTCTAACTCCAATACTCCTCTGCCTGGTGGTTACAAGATGGGCGAGGATGGCAAGTATCACTTCCAGGATGCTACCAATACAAATTGGTTCGACGAGGTGTTCAAGACAGGTATCCGCCAGAACCACAACGTAGCCCTCAGCGGTGGTAGCTCACACAGTACTTATAATGTATCTCTCGACTACTATAACCAGAAGGGTACCTTGGAAGGTGCTGGTCCTAACTACGAGCGTTATACTGCCCGTGTGAACAACACCATGGACACCAAGTTCGTGAAGTTCCGTACCAGCATGGTTTATTCTCACTCCAATCAGGACAACATGGGTCTTTCCAATGCCTCAGAGTATGTCCAGGGTCTTTATGGTGATGTAACCAACGTGCTCCGTGGTACACTTCTGATGCAGCCAACCATCAAGGCTTACGATAAATCTACATGGGTTCTCGATGACAAGGTGGGTGCTGCCAACGGTTATCGCTACGATGCCTACGGTTATGGTGTTTACTATGACAGCGTACATGGTGATATCTCTGCATCCAACCCATTGCTGATTAACAACATGTTGCAGCGTAACACATTGGTTGACCGCTTCGTAGGTACTGCTTCTGCTGATGTTGATCTCTTGGGTATGGTAGGCATCAAGAGCAAGAACCATGGTCTTCATTATAATGTAAACCTCTCTTATAGCAAGACTGAGGCTAAGGACAAGACCTGGATTCCTTCCTGGATCCAGAGCAACCGTGTATATCTTGCCAAGGAGAATGAGCGACTCACCAAGGGTTCACGCAATTACAGCGATGCCCTGGTTGAGAATACCATTACCTATAATGGAACAATCGGTAAGCACAATATCAACCTGCTCGCTGGTATGACTTACGAAGAGGAGAACACCAACCTCCTTACAGGTTGGGGTATCAACTTCACAGAGCCTTACTTCCTCCAGCTCCAGAATGCCAAGAATACTTACTCAGAGTCATACGAGTTCAAGCATAGCCTGGCTTCTTACGTAGGCCGTTTGAACTATAACTATGCTGAGAAGTACCTGATTTCTGCAGTCGTACGTCGTGATGGTAGCTCCCGTTTGAGCAAGAACATCCGTTGGGCAACCTTCCCATCTATATCTTTGGGTTGGCGCTTCGATAAGGAAAAGTTCTTCCCAATCAGCCAGGATATCGTCAATATGTTCAAGATTCGTGCCAGCTATGGTGAGCTCGGTAACGAGAACATCGGTGAGTACCAGTATATGGCTACCATGAACCGTAACAACATGACTTATAGCTTCGGCAACAGTCCTGTAACCGGTTCTGCCGTTTCTACCTTCGTGAACAACGATATCGCATGGGAGAAGAAGAAGACTACCAACGTAGGTATCGACCTGGCGATGTTCAACAACCGTTTGGAGTTCACTGCTGAGTGGTACAAGAACAAGTCAGAAGACCTGCTTTACTCAGTTCCTGTTCCTGCACAGACCGGTGTTTCCAACACCACTGTAACCATGAACGCTGCTTCTATGGAGAACAGCGGTTTCGAGTTCAGTGCAACCTACCGCAACCGCGACCACGCCTTCAAGTATGACATCAGTGCCAACTTGAGTACCTTGAAGAACAAGGTTACTTCTCTGGGTATTGGTAAGGACTCATACATCTCTGGTGCATACGCTACTTACGTAGGTCAGGAGATCGGTCAGTTCTATGGCTGGGTTTACGAGGGAATCGCCCGTACACAGGCAGATCTCGATGGTCACGCTACCCAGCAGGGAGCTAATGTAGGTGATTGCCTCTACAAGGATATTTCTGGTCCAGAAGGAACTCCTGATGGTGTAATCGATGCATACGACCAGATCGTATTGGGTAGTGGTCTTCCAAAGGTGAACTTCGGTTTGAGCACCCACATGGAGTACAAGGGCTTCGACCTCAACATCTCTACTTATGGTGTATTGAACTATCACGTATCAGATGATATCTATAATAGCTTGAACTCTTGCTACGGCTATGGTAACAAGGAGGTAGGCATGCTGGATGCTAACCGCTGGTCAGAGGATGGCACATACCTTTCAAGTGTTCCACGTACATACGCTGCCAACAATGCAACATTGGCATGGAACGACCTCTTCAGCTCTCGCAAGATTCAGAATGCAGCTTACTGGAAGATTGCCAACGTAGAGTTGGGCTACAACTTCCCAGACAAGTGGTTTGGTGGATATGTTAGTGGTGTACGTCTCTATGTATCAGCACAGAACCTCTACACCTTCACAGGCTATCATGGATATAATGTGGACTACGCTGGCGGTACCTTTACCCCAGGTTACAACTTCTGCTCTTTCCCAAGTGCCAGAACGTTTATGTGTGGTCTCCACTTCACATTCTAATAGTTTAAGAGATAAGGAAAACTACGAGAATTATTATTTAAAAGAACATTTGATATGAAACTATATAAATTATCATTAGCTCTCTTCCTTGGCCTCGGTGCAATGGCTACCACCTCATGCGAGGACAAGTTGGATGTTACCAATCCTAACCAGCAGACCACCGGAACCTTCGGTTTCAATGCTGATGATCTGGAAGAGTGCGTTATTGCAGCATACAACCATATTCGTATGGAAGGTTCTTCGGCACGTGTGGGTTACACCCTCGATGTGACACGTGGCGATGAAGTATGGAACTCATCACAGGTATGGTACATGCCTTTCGATGATATGAACGACCCAGTGACAGATGAAATCTCCATGTGGCCTTGGCGTGAAGCTTACTATACTATTAATGTATGTAACTTCATCCTTTCCCGTACCACAGGTGATGATGCAGCGCTCAGCGAAAGCATGAAGCGCATCAAGGGTCAGGCACTCTTCCTTCGCGGTTATTCATACTATACATTGGCAGGATATTTTCAGAATCCTGCGCTGATTACTGATTATGCCAACTATTCTTCTCTGGATGGTCTCTATGGCAAGAACAGTACTTATGATGAAGTGCTCGACCAAGTAGAGAAGGACTTCTCTGAGGCTATGACTCTCCTCCCATCTCGTGATGAGGGCGGTGAGTGGGCTAAGGGTCGTGCTACCTGCGGTGCTGCTGCCGGTTACTATGCCCGCACTCTGATGCAGCGCCATAAGTATAGCGATGCGCTCGTTGTACTCAAGGACATCATGAACAAGAAGTATGGCTCTTACAAGCTGATGACTAACTATGGCGACAACTTCCGTGAGGGTTCTGCTTACGAGAACAATGCCGAGAGCCTCTTCGAGATCCAGTATCTTGACTATGGTTCACAGGGTGTGGATGATGAGTGGACTCCTGTTAATACCAGTCCTAACGCTACACAGGGTCATGCCGTAGAGTCTAACTTTGCTCCTGGCAGATTCGGTGGATGGGCAGACCTTTCTGCTTCTCCATGGTTGTACAACCTCTTCAAGCAGGAGCGTACCACAGCAGGTAAGTTGGATCCACGTCTCTACTGGACCATCGGTACTTACGAAAGTGATTGGGAAGGATTCGAGAATGGCAACGTGGCATATACCAACAAGATGACTCCTAATGATACAGTTGTAACGAATAACACCTATGGCGGTCTTCCTATTGCTAAGTGGACTAACTTCCGTACCAACCTTTACAG
Source organism: uncultured Prevotella sp. (assembly GCA_900544825.1). Classification (GTDB taxonomy): domain Bacteria; phylum Bacteroidota; class Bacteroidia; order Bacteroidales; family Bacteroidaceae; genus Prevotella. The sequence goes on from UQWP01000002.1 coordinate 81,249, forward strand.
TACAGTGACCACAGGTTTGCATTGCGGTATCAACCTCCGTATGATGCGTTACTCAGACGTGTTGCTCCGTGCAGCAGAGTGCGAGAACGAGGTGAATGGTCCTACACAGCAGGCTATCGACTGGATTAACCAGGTGCGTGAACGTGCTAACCTGGCAGACTTGAAGCTTTCTGACTTCAATAGCAAGGATAAGCTCTTCGAGCAGATTGCCAATGTAGAGCGTCCTAAGGAGTTCGGTTGCGAGTATGGTCGTGGTTACGATTTGATTCGCTGGGGATTCTTCTATGATAATGACCGATTGACTCAGTTGAAGGAACACGGAACTTTCCGTCGTTCTCCATACAAGGTAAAGGAGCCTGTAAGCTATTCTATGGTAGGTGTTGATCCTGAGTTGAAGAGTTCTTATGATACATACGTACAGGGTCATGAGTTCTTGCCTATCTATCAGGGCTTGCTGAATGACAACCCTAACCTGGTAGGCAACTCGGCAAATACGAATACAGATAATTCAACCTACTTCTCAGAAAAGGGTTGGACCGTTCATCCTGTAGTAGATTTGAGCAAGTAACAATATTCATGATCATATAAAATAGAATAACAATATGAAACACCTAAATAAATTAGCATCAGTCTTCTGCGTGGCAGCCATGGGCTTGACTGCGCTGACAGGATGCGAGGGAAGTGACATGTATAGTGTTAACTCTCCTGATTGGCTTTCTGAAAAGATTGACTCAATCGAAAAGTCAAAGGTTTCAACCGAGGAGGTGCTCGTGGGTATGAACGAGGATGTTTATACTGTGGGTAACACAGATTTCTCTTCAGGATTCTGGAGTTCCTTCTCAAAGTATTATGTGGTTCAAGACAACCAGAAGTGGAATGCAGTGTTCAATCTGAACATCAATCCTTCTGCAACTAACACCTATAAGAACTTCGCCCTCGTCATCACCAATGATGTAGATCGTGGCGGAACTGGTTATACCGAGTATGGCGCTATCCGTTTTGATAACCAGCCAAGCGGTAACTCTGAATGGGGTGACCATATCGACAGAAGTTGCGTGCAGAGTAATCTCACCTTCGATACAGATACTGACAAGGGTGTAGATAAGTTGGGTGGTAAGGTAACATTAACCGTTGACCGTTCCCGTGTAGATACTTTCATGGTGAAGATTACCAATGGTACAGTTACCAAGACCTACATTCAGCCATCTAAGATTGCCAATCTGAATGCAGACGAGAGCAATACCAACATCCGCTGCTTCCTGGTTCCTGAGGGATCATTCATCGATTTCCAGCAGAGCAACGTAGAGCCTATCGGCGGATACACATCTGCCCAGGATAAGGCTCCGGTTTCAATGGTTTTGAACAATGTTCCTGCCGAGGTTGACAAGGGTACAACGCTTGAAGAGGCGATGGAGAATGTTTCTGCCACGGTTACCTTTGAAGAGGGTGTGACCAAGGTGATTCCTGCCAGCGAACTGCTCTTCTCTGCCATCAATGATATGGATGAGGTGGGTGAAAAGACGCTCATCGTTATCTATAACAAGACATTCAAGGGCGAGAATGCGGCTACTCCTATCGTAGCCAATGCCAAGTTTAATGTGGTGCCTGGTATCAAGACAATAACTGTTATTCAGGCACCAAGCCGTACCAACTACTACTATTATAACTCAGCAGCAGTTGATGGAGTAGAGCATACTTTGGCTTTCGACCCAACAGGTATGGTGGTTAATGCTACATACGTAGAGGGTGAACCTGGTGTCATCGACAACTCTAAGTTGACATTCTCAAGAATCCCTGCTACTGCGGGCAAGCACGAGGTGACTATCACTACAGAAAACGGCCGCACAACTACCGTAGAAGTAAATGTGGCTGAGTCTGCTGTCAAGGCGGTTACTCCAAGTCCGGTTTCTCTTGGTGCTGCGGACTGCTCTACTGCTTGGTGGAAAGAATTTACAAATGATTTGAAGATTCCTGCAGGTGAGACATTCGAGTTCAACTTCACCAACTATACTTCTGGTGCAAATAACTATAACAACTATGTTGTCATCCTCCGCAAGGCTGATTTGGCAGAATATGCAGTGGTTCGTGCCGATAACTATGGTTGGGGTAATGGTTATGCAGCTTGTACTCCTATCGGAACACAGGGAGATATGGCTACTTGGCTCGCAACCATGAATGGTGCAAAGGTGAAGTTGTTCGTAACCAACTGTAACAATGGTACTGCAGATATCCAGGCTATCGTAACGGGTACTGATGGCAGCGTGACTACCCAGAGCTACTTGGGTATCAACACCATCGATCCTAGCGACCTGAATGTCGCGTTCACCGTTGATAGCAGCCACTTAAAGTTTGGTACAGCATCAGCACGCAAGCATTACTCACGTGCTCATCGCAGATAAGAGATTTTTGAAATAGTATGATAAGGCATGACCTATGCGGAAACACATTCCCATAGGTCTGCCTTTTTTCAGAAAAAGAAGATAATAAAACTAACTAAACGAAAAGAAAAATGAAAAAGCTTCATATATTTGCCCTTTTGCTGGCTTGTACGCTGGCGGTAGGATGCAGCAGTAGTAGTGATGATCCGGAGGTTCCAGTGAATCCGACTCCTATACCTACACCAACTCCTACACCAACTCCTGGTGATCAGACAGCAGAGGAACTGGCTAATTACAAATGTCCTACCTATAATGATAATTATACATCGGTGGCTGCCTGGACACAGCGCTCGAAGTGGAATCTTGCCAATATGCACGATCCTACGGTGGTGAAGGCATCTGATGGATATTATTATATGTATCAGACTGATGCCAGCTATGGCAATGCGCATCAGCAGGATATCCGCAACAGCAACAAGCACGGACACTTCTTCTGCCGCCGCTCCAAGAATCTCGTAGATTGGGAATTTGTAGGAGCCACCATGGTGGGCTTGCCTTCCTGGGTGAAGACAAAGCTCAATGAATTCCGCAAGGGTATGGGAGTGGCTGAACGCCCTGATACCTATTTCGCCAATGACCTGGACTTCGGTTTCTGGGCTCCATGCGTGCGCAAGGTCAACGACAATCTCTACCGCATGTATTATGCCATCACCTGTCCTGGTACCATCAATGGTGACGGAACCTGGAGTGAACGTGCTTTCATCGGTCTGATGGAGACCAGCGATCCGGCTTCCAATAAATGGGAAGATAAGGGATATGTCATCACCAACGCTTCTGACAAGGGATTGAATTTCAAGGTGAAGGCTGATAATTGGGCAAACTGCTATTTCAAGTATAATGCCATCGACCCTACTTACATTATCACTCCAGAAGGAAAGCATTGGCTGATATATGGTTCCTGGCACAGTGGTTTCGCTGCTGTGGAGCTTGATGCCAATACGGGTAAGACCAAGGCTACCTTGCCTACCCCATGGGGTACTGCCGATGATATAGCTGCTTACGGAAAGACCATCTTTACCCGTACGCTGAATAACCGTTGGCAGGGTTCCGAGGCTCCGGAGATCGTATATCATGATGGCTATTATTATCTTTTCGTTGCTTATGATGCCCTGGAGGTTCCTTACAATACCCGTGTGCTCCGTTCCAAGAACGTGGATGGTCCGTATGAGACCATGAATGGTAAGATTACCGATGCTGCCAAGGGTGCCAATGATGAACCTACCATGCTGACTCATCCTTACAAGTTCAGCGCAGGAAGCGGTTGGGTAGGTATCAGCCACTGTGCCGTATTCGATGATGGTGCAGGCAACTGGTATTATGTTTCCCAGCAGCGTATGCCTGCCAATGTTGCAGGTATTGCAGTCAGCAATGCCATCATGATGGGTGGCGTGCGTTCTATCCAGTGGGATAGCAACGGATGGCCTGTCGTGATGCCTGAACGTTATGGAGCTGTACCTCAGGCGGCAATCACCGCCAGCGAACTGGAGGGGACCTGGGAAGGTATCGAGCTTTCTTATGAGTATGGCAAGCAGAAGACCAGCAAGACCTTCAAGCTCAGCAGCAATGGAGTGATGGAGGGTGGTTCTGCCTGGAGCAATGTCAAGGCATGGAGCTTCGATGCTTCTTCCAACACATTGACCATCGGTACTACCAAGCTGAAGGTCCAGCGTGAGGTAGATTGGGAGGCAAGTCCTCGCAAGGTTACCATCGTTTACTCGGGTGTGAGTGGCAACAGAAGCTATTGGGGAAAGAAGAATTAAGATTTTTAGTTAGTTTTTAAGTTTGACCGCATCTGCGGTTCTTGATTGAGTAAAGGGGAGCTAAGCTGTGAAGCATTCAGCTCCCTTTTTTACAATGACAATACTTATAGAGTAATCCTATAAGCAAGTAACAATACTTACTAAGTACTCATATAAACAATAACAATTAGCAGTATGAAACAATTTTTGATGAAAGATATGAGAGTATGGGCTTACGCCATACCCTTAATGGCGGCTTGTGCCGTTTCCGCCGTTTCCGCAAAGGCGCAGACGGCTCTTCCACAGCCGGTTGTGGTAGATACGCCGATGGTTCACGACCCCGTGATGGCTTACGAGAATGGCAAGTACTATCTCTATTGCACGGGTCATGGAGTAGCGCAGATGACTTCTACCGACCGCCAGCACTGGACCCTGAATCCGCAGGGTGTATTGAAGGATGAGGCTCGTGGCGCTTTTCCGGCATGGACGCATGATAGTGTACCGGGATATGAAAGTCATACCTGGGCACCGGATGTCATCAGGTATAAGGATAAGTGGTATATGGCTTACTCCTGTTCTACCTTCGGAAAGAATACTTCTGCCATCGGATTGCTGAGCAACACTTCGCTCGCCGATACTGATGGATGGAAGGATGAGGGCTGCCTCGTTGCTTCAAAGGGTGGAAGAGACAACTGGAATGCCATCGATCCTAATTTTGTGATTGATGAGAAGGGAAAGCCTTGGCTTACCTGGGGCTCTTTCTGGGATGGTATCCAGCTTATTCCTTTAGACAAGAAGACGATGCATGTGAAGAAGGGGGCCAAGCCTCAGACCATTGCCCGCCGTTATGCGCTCAATCAGATGGATGTGCCTACCAATCCGACCTCCCGTGATGCTGGCACCAATGCCATCGAGGCTCCTTTCATCATGAAGCATGGTGGTTATTACTATCTTTTCGTGAGTTGGGATTACTGCTGCCAGGGCATGAAGAGTACCTATCGTGTTGCCGTAGGCAGAAGCAAGAAGGTGGCTGGTCCTTATCTGGATAAAGAAGGCAAGGATATGCGCAATGGCGGTGGCACGCTGATTTTGGAAGGCGACAAGAAGGAATATGAGGCGATGGGCCATTGTTCTGCCTACTCCTTCCCTGATGGCGATTTCTTCTTCTGTCATGGTTACAGCGTAGCCAAGAATGGTGCCAGCATCCTGGTTCAGAAGAAAATCAACTGGACGGAAGATGGATGGCTGACGCTGGAATAAGAGATATCAGATAAGTGTTAAAAACAAGTTAAAATAGCGTTTATTCCGCTACGAACGGTAAAAAATCGGTTTCGTAGCGAAATAAACGCTATTTTCTTTCGCTATTTCCGAAAAGTTGTAGTTTCCTGTTTCGGATTTTTTCTTCCTTATCCTTCTTTATTCTTCTCGGATCTTCCAATCGCTGATAGTGCGCTGGGTGCTGTCAAAACTGATACCGATTTTTACCAGTCGCTTGCCCTCTGCATGATATGGCAACATGTAGCCTTTTTCGTCTATCTGTGCCAAAGCCTCATCAGCACTCTTATCTACCTTCAGTTCGAAGACGTAGATCGTATCTGGCATGTGCATCACGGCATCAGCTCTGCCGATGGCGCTCTTCACTTCCGTACGGATATAGATGTTGAGGAAGCTGAACATCAGATAGAAGATAGTCTGATAATGCTTTTCGCTGTGATTCTCCAGATCGTATGGTATCGTAGCCATATAGGTGCGCATATGCTCCAGTGCCGCCTCGATGTCATTTCTATAAACTGCCTTGCAGAATCCTAGGAGGAAGGCATTGTTGTCAGAACGGCGAGGATTCACATAATGGGGAATCAATGAGTTGAGTAGTCCGTCGCGTACCTCTTTGTTTGGGATGCCTAGCGTATATTCCTGAAACATCGGTTCATATTTCTTGATGGTCAGATAGCCGCTCTGGTAGAGCAATGGCAAGGCATCCGTCATTTCTTCTGTAGATTGGTCGAAGGAACTCAATACCGTCTCTTGACTTTCCAAAGTTGAAAGATTGACATGATACTTATCCAAGAGTTTCAAAAGGAAGGACGGAGTGCCGGATCCAAACCAGTAAGGAGCAATCTTGCCTGCATTCAGTGCCTTTACCAGACTGAACGGATTAAAGATATCTTCTGATTTGTCACTGAAATGATAGCCGTCGTAGAACTGCGTCAGTTCTTTCAGACATTCCTCATACGTTAACCCCAGAGTTTCGCCCATAGCCTCAATATCCGGTTTCATCTGCGTGGTCAGCTCTGTCTTGCTGATGCCACAGATGGCAGAGTACTGGTCAAACAGACTGATATTATCAAGGTTGTTGAGTTCGCTGAAGATACTGAGCTGCGAGAACTTGGTGATACCAGTGATGAAGGTGAACTCCAGGTATGGGTCGAGCTTTTTCAGAGGACTATAGAAGTTTTGCATGATGCGGCGGAGCGGTTGCAGGTTTTCCTTTTCATGTACCACATCCAGCAATGGGGCATCATATTCATCGATGATGACCACAGCCTTTTCGCCCGTCTGTTTGTAAGCCCGCTTCACGAGTCCATCAAGTCTTTCATTAGGACGGATTTCATCTTCTCCTTTACCATAAAGCTCTTCGTAGGGCAAAAGCTGCAGATTCAGATAATTGTTCAAGGCATCTGCATCAAAATGCTTGGCACCGCTTAAATCGAAATGGAATACAGGGTGTTTCACCCACTCCTTCTCGTAATCAGCAATGGCCAATCCCTCGAAAAGTTCCTTTCTTCCCTCGAAATAGGCTTGGAGGGTAGAGGCAAAGAGCGACTTTCCGAATCGTCTTGGACGACTCAGAAAGACATACGACATTTGCTTTTCTCTGAAATCCACAATGTATTTGGTTTTATCTATATAGAGATAGCCATTTTCGCGGATTTTTTCAAAGGTCTGTATTCCTACAGGATAGAAATTTACTATTTTTGCCATATTACTATATGCTTTACGTTTTGCGCTGCTAAGTTACAAAGAAAATCTGAATTAGCCAAGCATAATGGTTAAAAATAAAATGTTTTGTAAAATAAGGCGTTCTGAATACCCTGAAATATGTAAAATAAGGCATTCAGAAGTTTTGAAACTTGTAAAATAAGGCGTTCTGTGTAGTTAAAAACATGTAAAATAAGGCATTCCTCATTATTTTTTCTTATCTTTGCATCCGGAAAAAGTAAGTGTTATTATGCTGGATAAGAGAAACTTAGAACAGATTCTTTCTGATCAACAGGAAGAACTGGAGATACGTAGAGGCGAAACTTTGTGTCATCGACCAGAAGAGGCGCAGATAGACTTGGGCAGTACGCAGGCTCAGGTAGTGATAGGTGTGCGCCGTAGCGGCAAATCTACTCTATGCTTCCAGGCATTGGAGAAAGCAGGTGTGAAATACGCTTATGTAGATTTTGACGATGAGCGGTTGGCTAACATCCAGGCAGAAGATTTGAACGATGTTCTGGAAGTGTTGTATAAGATATATGGTGATTTCAATTATCTGTTTCTTGACGAGATACAGAATATCGAGGGCTGGCACCTTTTCGTGAATCGTATGCTTCGCAGGCGGATGCATGTCATCGTAACAGGTTCTAATGCCAAACTTCTGAGCAGTGACCTGGCTACTCATCTTTCGGGGCGTTGCAAGGAGATACCTTTGTTTCCATTCTCCTTTTATGAGTATTGTCTGATGAAAGAGGTGGATACGGAAGGAATGACTACCAAGGTACAGGCGTTCAGGAGAGCTGCCTTTGATCATTATCTGAAACAGGGAGGATTTCCTGAGCTGCTCGTTATCGGAGAACACCAGAATTATGTGAAGAATCTGGTAAGTAATATTCTGCAGAGAGATATCGAACAGCGTTTCAAGATAACCTATCAGGCTACCTTCGAGCAGTTGGCTCATCATCTGCTCAATGTGGCTCCGGTCATCGTGTCTCCTTCGGAACTGTCGGCTACACTGGGGGTAAAATCGGAACATACCATCAAGAATTATATCGGCTATATGAAGCAGGCTTATCTGCTGCTGGGGCTTCAGAAGTATTCTGCCAAGAGCAAAATGAGGATAACCCAGGAGAAGGTGTATCCGATAGATGTGGCTTTGATGGATCAGCGAGATAATGCGCTGGTGGGAGAGAACCTGGGATGGAGATTGGAAACCATCGTTTATCTGCAGCTGGTCAGAACTTATAAGCCGCAGGGGTATGATATCTATTACCTGAGCGACCGTTCGGGAGAATGCGATTTCGTGGTTTGCAAAAACAATCAGGTGAAACAAGCCATTCAGGTATCGTATGACATTTCTTCACCCAAGACTCGCAAACGGGAGATAGAAGGATTACTTCTGGCTCATCGCAAGACGCAATGCGCTGACCTGCTGCTGCTCACCGACCATGAGTACAACCAAGTTACCGAAAAAGGTCTTGACATCAAGATACGACCGGTATATGATTGGGTTGTGGAAATGGGGAAGAAAAAATAGAGAAAATCAATCGTTATATAAGAAATGAATAAATTAAAAGCATTATTGGGCTTCGACCCTAAGACTACTACGGTCAAGACGGAATTGATAGCCGGTATGACTACCTTCTTGACCATGTGTTACATCCTGGCAGTAAACCCTACCATCCTTGCCACCACAGGCATGGACAAGGGCGCTCTCTTTACTGCCACAGCCATCGCTTCTGCCATCGCTACCTTCCTGCTGGCTTTCATGGCAAAACTGCCTTTCGCCCAGGCTCCCAGCATGGGACTGAATGCCTTCTTCGCCTTCACCCTTTGCCAGGCGATGGGATTGACCTGGCAGCAGGCTTTGGCAGTATTGCTCGTAGAGGGAATCATCTTCCTTGCCATCACCTTCCTCAATATCCGTGACAAGATATTGGAGTGCATCCCGAAGAACCTCCGATTCGCCATTTCGGCAGGTATCGGTATGTTTATCGCCTTTATCGGTTTGAAGAATGCCGGCATCATCACCGCCAATGCTGATACCTTCGTGCAGCTCGGCAAGTTTACGCCAGTCAGCATCCTGGGTCTCATCAGTATCCTGCTCTGCGGCTGTCTGATGGCGAGAAGAGTGAAAGGCTCCCTGTTCATCGCCATCATCATCTCTACCTTGATCGGCATTCCGATGGGCGTAACCCAGTTCTCTGACAACTGGATGCCGGTATCTACCCCTCACAGCATTGCTCCTATCTTCTGCCAGTTTGATTTCACGGGCTTCTTCACTCCAAAGATGTTCATGGTGGTTTTCTCCCTGTTGCTTGTCAACATCTTCGATACCATCGGAACGGTTCTGGGATTGGTTTCCAAGCTCGGTGTCAAGGAGAATGAGAAGGGCGAGATTCCGGGCGTAAAGGAGGCGATGATGAGTGATGCCATCGGTACTACAGCTGGTGCCCTTTTGGGTAGCTCTACCATTACCACTTATGTGGAGAGTGCTTCGGGCGTTGCCGAGGGCGGAAAGTCGGGTTTGACTTCTTTCTTTACGGGCTTGATGTTTATCCTGAGCATCTTCCTGGCTCCTATCTTCCTGCTGATTCCGAGTGCAGCCACCAGTGGTGCGTTGGTAATGGTGGGTGTATTGATGATTGATTCGTTCAAGAAGATTGAGTTGGAGGATATTTCCGAGTCATTCCCAGCCTTCATCACGATGATTACGATGGTACTCTGCTACAGCATCGCCGATGGCATCTGCCTCGGAATCCTGAGCTATGTGCTTATCAAAATGATGGTGGGTAAGTTCAAGGACTTAAATCCTACGCTCTATATCCTGAGCATCTTCCTGCTCTTCAATTATGTTTTCGGATAAAAGATAATAGATAATCATAAAAAACAATGAGGGTGTGTCATAAGTCCATGACGCACCCTTTTTCTATCTATAATTTTCCGTAA
>UQWP01000003.1 GCA_900544825.1 uncultured Prevotella sp.
GGAGTTCCAGCTTTTGAAGCAAACCTTCCACGTGGTCCAACATCTCCTGGTGGGATTGTTTGCTGTGTTCCGGTTTGTCGATGCGTACCAGTTCCACTTTGGAGAATTCGTGCAGGCGGTTCAAGCCACGAACATCCTTGCCATAGCTACCCGCCTCACGACGGAAGCAAGCAGAATAAGCGCAACGCTTGATAGGGAGATCCTTCTCATCGAGGATAACATCGCGGAAGATGTTGGTTACAGGAACCTCAGCTGTAGGGATGAAGAGGTTGTCGAGATTAGCGTGATACATCTGACCCTCCTTGTCTGGCAACTGACCTGTGCCACGACCAGAATCCTCGTTAACTACGTAAGGAGGCTGAATCTCCAGGTATCCGCTCTTGCGGGCCTCGTCGAGGAAGAATGCCTCGAGAGCACGCTGGAAGCGAGCCATCTTGCCGATATATACAGGGAAACCAGCACCTGTGATCTTCACACCGAGGTCGAAGTCAACGAGGTTGTACTTCTTCAGGAGATCCCAGTGGCAGAGAGCGTCTTCGCCGAGGTTAGGTTTTACGCCGCCTTCCTTTACGACAACGTTATCAGCTGCATCCTTACCTTCAGGAACCTGCTCACAAGGGATGTTAGGGATTTCGAGCAACTGGTTGGTCATATCGTTCTGGGCTTTCTCCATGATCTCCTCGAGAGCCTTGGCGTCAGCCTTGAGCATAGCTACCTGAGCCTTAGCGCTCTCAGCTTCCTCTTTCTTGCCTTCCTTCATCAGGGCACCAATCTGCTTGGCAAACTGGTTAGCCTGCTGCTTGTTGTTATCCAACTTCTGCTGAGCTTCGCGACGAATCTTGTCGTACTCCAAAACTTTCTCTACAGCCTCACGAGCATTTGGAAAATGCTTCTTTTCGAGACCTTTAACTACACGTTCAGTTTCTTCACTGATGAGTTTAAGTGTAAGCATAATATTTCTTTTTTATATAAATTTTCCTATTTGAAGGCAAAATTACAAAAAATATTTGTGATAGCGCAAAAAAAAGCCAACTTTTTTGCAGGGAAGGGTAGAATTAAAGTTTTTTCGTGGTTTTGTAGGGTGGTTATGCCTTGAAAGGGTAGAAATGTCCTGCTTGGAATAACCTCGGAGTATGATAAAACGAAGAAAGCCTGCTCTAGGTATGAGCAGGCTTCTATGTTGTTTGTTTGGAATAGTTTTTTCTAAAACTTTAAAATTTAAGCGTCAGCTTTCTTAGTCTTCTCAGCGTAAACCTCTGGAGAGAGAACAGAAACTGTACTCTTGTCCTTGCGACCCTTGTGGAAGTAAACGATACCGTCTGCCAAAGCATACAATGTATCATCCTTACCCTGAGCTACATTCTCACCTGGGAAGTGCTTGTTACCACGCTGGCGAACGATGATGTTACCTGCGATGATGCTCTGACCACCCCAGATCTTAACGCCTAATCTTTGTGAAGCTGATTCACGGCCGTTCTTAGAACTACCAACACCTTTCTTATGTGCCATTTTCTAATTCCTCCTAATTTTAAGCGATTACAGATTTGATTGATACCTCAGTGAACTGTGCACGGTGACCGTTCTTCTTGCGATAGTCCTTGCGGCGCTTCATCTTGAAGACGATAACCTTGTCACCCTTTACGAGTGGGTTCACTACTTCTACTACTACTTTTGCACCCTCTACAGCTGGTGCACCGACAGTGATTGCGCCGTCTTTGTCAACGAGCAAAACCTTGTCGAACTCAACAGTCTGACCTGCCTCAACATCCTTGATGTGATGTACGAAGAGCTTCTTGCCCTCCTCAGCCTTGAACTGCTGACCGTTAATTTCTACGATTGCGTACATTTAATTATTTATATAAACGGGTTTTTCCGCGAGGCGTCCTGCATCGTGCCGGATCTTTACCGAGCCCCAACGAACTTAACTTTTTCTGTAATATTTGCCCAATCCATGAGCGTTCGGGGTGCAAAATTACTAACTTTCTTTGAAATAAGAGAATAGGGGGATGAAAATCTTTCTTCTTTTAGGAAGAATTAACAAAAAATGTGGGTATTAACAAAAAAGGTGCAAGGTTATTAACAAAAAAAAGCGATGACCTTCACAGGCTACCGCTCCAAATCTTCAATAGGTATTAGTTTTCCTTAAGGTAAAAAGATTGTTTTCAGGATAACAGCTGCAAAGATAGGGCTATTTTTTGATATCTCCAAATCTTTTTGAAACTATTTTTGTCTCATATCAAATGTGTAGGCGCACAGTTGTGTCATTTAACTAGCGTTAACAGAGAATGGTGCGTAAACGATTGCTTTTTGCTGTCTTTTGTGCTTTTTTAGCAGGTTCTTCATATCAAATAGGATAACTGATTTTTTTCTTTTGATAGATTGGGTATAGATTCTTTATATACGAAAAAAGGGCAGAAACTTTCACAAGCTTCTGCCCCTCCCTAAACATATTCATAATCAATCTTTTGCTATTACTAGCATAATGTCCGATATTTAATAACTCTTATTTAAGAGGTTATTTCTGATTCTTGATCTTCTCTACGTAAGCATCGATTACAGCTACGGCTGTGATGTTTACGATATCCTGCACACTGCTCTCTGAGTCAGTGAAGTGGATAGGCTTGTTCAAGCCCATCTGGATAGGGCCGATGATCTCAGCCTCTGGGTTCAAGCCCTGGAGAAGCTTGTATGCACCATTTGCACTGCTCAGGTTAGGGAATACCAAAGTATTCACATCCTTGCCCTTGAGACGTGAGAATGGATACTTCTCATCGCGGAGATCCTTGTTGAGTGCATAGTTTACCTGCATCTCGCCATCGATAGCGAGGTCAGGGAACTCCTTCTGCATCTCTGCTACTGCCTTCTTTACCTTTACAGGAGAACCGATGGCATCGGTACCGAAGTTAGAGTAGCTCAACATGGCCATTACTGGCTCCTCGTTGAAGAACTTCACGGTGCCGGCAGACAACTTGGCGATGTCGGTGAGGACATCCTCGTCTGGGTGACGGTTGATCAGTGTGTCTGCGATATAATATACGCCCTTCTGGGTGTTGAGGATATGCATGGTTCCGAATGTCTTGTACTCGTCACGGATACCGATGACGTCCTTGGCTACCTTGATGGTATTGCTGTACTTGGTATAGAGACCGGTGATGAATGCATCAGCATCACCCTGCTCAACCATAGACATACCGAAGTAGTTGCGCTCGTACATCTTATCGTAAGCCTCTTCGAAGCTGTAACCCTCGCGGGCACGCTTCTCTGCCAGATGCTTGGCAAACTTGGCACGGCGACCCTGCTCGTTGTCAGCACGCATATCTACAATCTCGATGTTTGAGAGATCGAGCTTCAAACGGCTTGCCACACGGTTCAGACGGTCTGGGTTACCCAACAGGATAGGCTCGCAGATACCCTCATTCTTTGCCTGGACTGCAGCCTTCAGCATCGTTGGGTTACCGCCCTCTGCGAATACTACGCGCTGTGGGTGGAGGCGGGCTGTATCGTGGAGCTTGCGGGTAAGCTTGGTCTCCTGACCGAGCAACTGGCGCAATTCCTGCTTGTACTTCTCCCAGTCTTTGATAGGAGTGCGGGCTACGCCGCTATCCATAGCTGCCTTGGCTACTGCTGCAGATACTTCTGTAATCAAGCGTGGGTCAACTGGCTTTGGAATGAAGTACTTAGGACCGAATGTAAGGTCGTTGACGTGATATACGTCGTTCACTACGTCTGGCACAGGCTGCTTAGCCAGGTCGGCGATGGCGTGAACGGCAGCCATCTTCATCTCCTCGTTGATGGCACGGGCGTGAACGTCGAGTGCACCACGGAAGATATATGGGAAACCGATTACATTGTTGATCTGGTTTGGATAGTCGGAACGACCTGTTGACATCAATACGTCAGGACGGCTGTCCATAGCATCCTCGTAACTGATCTCTGGAACAGGGTTGGCGAGTGCGAATACGATAGGGCTGTCTGCCATAGAACGAATCATCTCCTTAGAGAGTACATTACCCTTGCTGAGTCCTACGAATACATCGACACCCTTCACAGCCTCTTCGAGAGTGTGAACATCACGGCGGTCGGTAGCAAACAGCTTCTTCTGCTCTGTCAGGTTCTCACGGTCGGTTGTAATTACACCCTTAGAGTCGAGCATGACGATATTCTTCACCTGTGCACCGAGGGCCACGTAGAGCTTGGTACAGCTGATAGCAGCAGCACCGGCACCGTTAACCACGATCTTCACGTCGGCAATGTTCTTGCCGGCTACTTCGAGGGCGTTTTTCAAACCTGCAGCAGAAATGATGGCAGTACCATGCTGGTCATCGTGCATCACAGGAATGTCGAGTGTCTTCTTCAGGCGCTCTTCGATGTAGAAGCACTGAGGCGCCTTGATATCTTCAAGGTTGATACCACCGAAAGTAGGTGCAATCTTCTCTACGGTTTCGCAGAATTTCTCAGGATCTTTCTCATCGATTTCGATATCGAAAACATCCACGCCACCATAAATCTTGAACAGCAATCCTTTACCTTCCATTACTGGCTTGCCGCTCATAGCACCGATGTCGCCGAGTCCGAGCACAGCAGTACCATTACTGATCACAGCTACCAGGTTACCCTTGTCTGTGTACTTGTAAACTTCGTCTGGGTTTTGCTGAATCTCCAAGCATGGGAAAGCTACGCCTGGTGAATACGCCAAACTCAAGTCTGTTTGTGTGTGATAAGGTTTTGTTGGTTTAACCTCAATCTTACCAGGACGGCCTGCTTCGTGATATTCGAGAGCCGCCTCTTTTGTGATTTTTACCATAACAATGTATTGGTTTAATGATTCTATTTCTTTCTGTTTTTCGCAAAAAATGCGTTTTATCTTAAAGATTGTGCAAAGGTAATAAAAAACTTATTAAAAAAAGATGGATTTTTATTTTTTTTTGTATCTTTGCACAAAAATTATTTAAAGGATGCGGTTTTGCAATATGGAGTTGGCAGAATCGGATATGCAACAAACCATTAAAATAAGAGATATGGCAGAAATTAATCAATATAGAAAGGAATTGCGCGATAAGATCATAGCTTATGCCATGAGAGAGTTTCACCAGCGCGGCGTGAAGGCGGTGAAGATGGATGAGATTTCTCGCGGACTCCGTGTGTCGAAGCGTACGGTATATGAAATCTTCGGCGATAAGGAGGAACTGCTGCTTGCAGGTATGAAGATAGAACGTGCTGAATACAAGGCTCGCGTAGAACAGTATGCTCTTACGCACGCGCGTAATGTAATTGATGTGATTGGATACATCTATCGCCTTCAGATGGAGCGTAACCAGCAGGTGGGTGTAGTCTTCTACGAGGAGATTCATAGGATGCCCCGCATCTTGGAGTTCCTGAAGGAGGAGCACGATAAGGAGTATGATGATAGCATGCGCTTCTTCCAGGCTGGCGTAGATGAGGGATACTTCCGCAAGGATGTGAACTTCGAGGTGATTTATGAGTCTTCGAGAATCTGTATGTCAGAGATGATGCATCAGCAGCTCTATAAGAGATTTACGATGCAGCAGCTCTTCGATAATTTCACTCTCATTACGATTCGTGGTTTCTGTACCGATCGCGGTCTCGAATTGCTTGATAAGGCAATCGGACAGCTTTAAAGCTTGTATATCCATTTCATCAGCCTGTTGATGATGTCGATATTGCATCTGAACCAGCGGTATTTTGCTACGGGCTTGCCTCCGAAGCTGCGGATGAATTCTCTATATGGATTTCGCTTCCAAGGTAAGCCTACATCCATAAAGTGCAGGTGCTTGAAGCCCCTTTGATGGGCGTATTGGATGGCGTGCCAGACGGTCATGGCGTCGGGATGCAGATATCGGTAGCTCTTCCTAAGCGATGCCAGATGCCAAAGATAAGCATCGCCGTCTCTGAAGGCAAGAGTGCATCCACCCAGTATCTTGTTTTCGTAAGATGCTTTCTTGATACCCAACCGTTTCTTGTCATAGGTTGTCACGAAGACCTTTGCTTCGCTGCTTTTGCTTATTTGCTCGAAGTATTCTCTTGGTGGCACATAGCGGCGAGGTTTCATCTTGTAGAAGTTTCTGTAGAGTTGATAGAATCTTCCTATTTCGGATTCGTCAGAAGTACTATGGCATTTCAATCCCTTTCTTTCTGCTGCTTCAATCTGCATTTTAGCCTTTTCGGTGAGACGCTCTTCCGGAGTCTTGCTGTGTAGCGAATTATATACTTCCTGCCAAGCTATAGGGTAATAGCCCGTGCGACGGAAATGTCGGTAGCCGAACATCTTTTTCTGTATCTCTGAAAATTCGATGTAGAGGGTATGGCGTCGGGCAAGTTCGCGGGTCATCGCATGCAGCAGGGTAGGGAAGGTGGCTTCGGCGGTCTCTTCGTCAAGATAAGCTCCTTCTCCATGTACGTGCGCATGTGTATATATAAAAGGTGGAATAAGAATATGGCGGCGATGTATCACGGCTAGCATTTGTCCTACTACTCTCCCTTCCTGGGTAGCTACAGCCATAATAGGGGTGTCGCTTGGTACTTTCTCACTTATCTGGAAGAGTTCCAAGCTATGGAAGAAGTTGCCATCCAACAGATGGGGCAGCTCCTCGTTTTCCGAATATATTCTTACTTCTATTCTTTTCACATTGCAAAAATAATAAATTAATTATAAAAAAACAAGTTTTCTTCCATTGTGTGGCTCTTTTTTAGTATTTTTGCACATTATCAAGGTATGTTTAGGTAAAAAAGCCCTGATGGCTTGCTTCAAACAGCTTGATGGCTTTAGGTAAAAATAAGATTGAAAAAGAGATAGATATGAAGATGATTTTGATAGGTGCTGGCAATCTTGCCACTCATTTGGGTAAGGCGATATTTGCCGCTGGTCATGATGTGGTGCAGGTGTTCAGTCGCACGATGCAAGCAGCTACGGCTTTGGCTTCCGAGGTGGGCGCACAGCCTGTTACGGATATATCGGATGTTCGCGCAGATGCAGATATGTACGTCGTTTCGGTGAAGGATAGTGCTATAGCAGAGTTGATTCCTGCTCTTTGCAAGGGCAAGGAGACCAAGGTCTTTCTGCATACGGCGGGGTCTATTCCGATGGATGTTTTCCAGGGAATGACCTTGCATTATGGCGTACTTTATCCGATGCAGACTTTCTCCAAGCAGCGTGAGGTGGATTTCTCTCAGATACCTTGTTTTATCGAGGCAAATGATGAATACGCCTTGCAGCAGATCGGTGATGTGGCTCATCAGGTGAGCAGCAGGGTGTATCATCTTGCGAGCGAAGACCGTAAGTACCTGCATCTCTCTGCCGTCTTTGCCTGCAATTTCGTGAATCATTGCTATGCCTTGAGCCAGGAAATTCTGGAGGAGCACGGAATTCCGTTCGATGTGATGCTGCCGTTGATAGACGAGACGGCTGCGAAGGTGCACGAGCTGGATCCGAAAGAAGTACAGACCGGTCCTGCCGTAAGATATGATGAGAATGTGCTTCGGGCGCAGGGAGCTCTGCTCAAGTCGAATCCGCAGATGAAGGATATCTATGACAGAATGAGCATGAGTATTCATAAGCTAAGTGTCAAGGATTAGAGATCAAGTGTCTGATTACTAAATAGAAAAAGTTTTCAAGTATGATTAATTACGATTTGAAGAAGATAAAGGCAATTATATTTGATGTGGATGGCGTGCTTTCCCGCCAGACCATTACACTTGCCAGTACGGGTGAACCTCTTCGCACCGTGAATATCAAGGATGGCTATGCTATCCAGTTGGCTCAGAAGGTGGGTGTGCGCATCGTTATCCTTACGGGCGGAACTACCGAGGCTATCCGCAAGCGGTATGAGGGCTTGGGCGTGCAGGATATCTATATGGGATGTGCTGTGAAAATCAACACCTATGATGCTTTTCTGGAGAAGTATCAGCTTTCTGATGAGGAAATCATCTATGTAGGTGATGATATTCCGGATTATGAGGTGATGCGTCGTTGTGGCTGCCCGTGCTGTCCTGCCGATGCCTGCTCTGATATCAAGGAGATTTCCTGCTACGTATCATCCCGTGAGGGAGGAGATGGCGTAGGTAGAGACATCGTAGAACAAGTGTTACGTGCCAAGGGCCATTGGCTTTCCAGTGCCAAGGCTTTTGGATGGTAGAGTTTAGTTAAAAGTAAAAAACAGATGAAGTATAAGATTATTTTGGCGAGCAATTCGCCACGCCGCAGAGAGTTGCTGGCAGGATTGGATGTTAATTTCGAGGTAAAGGTATTGCGTGGTATTGATGAAAGCTATCCGGAAGATTTGGATGCATACGATGTGGCTGAGTATATTGCCCAGAAGAAAGCGGATGCTTATCGTTCTTTATTGGATGGAGATGAGGCTTCGGATGATCTGCTCATTCTTACAGCAGATACCGTAGTGATAGCTCCTGCTGCCGATGAACAGAACGGTCAGGAGGGTAAGGGATTCATTCTCGGAAAGCCGCAGAATGCCGATGATGCGGTTCGCATGCTTAAGATGTTGAGCGGCAAGACTCACCATGTGGTTACGGGCGTATGCCTTACTACGAAGAAAGAACAGCGCAAGTTCTCGGTCTGTACGGAAGTAAGTTTCAAGGAATTTGAAGAATGGGAAATCAATTATTATATCACCCATTACAAGCCGTTCGACAAGGCAGGTGCTTATGGCATCCAGGAATGGATAGGCTACATCGGATGTACCGGACTCAAGGGCAGTTACTTCAATGTGATGGGCTTGCCTGTGCAGCGCATCTATGCTGAAATGCTCAAATTGGCAGAGTAACATACTGACTTTCGTTTCAAATTGCAGGAATTGTTCCTGAAATACCATCAGTTTGGTGAAGAAACAGCAGGAAAATCATCAAAAACAGGGCAATTTAGATTTTTTAAATTTAAATATGCGCCTATGTCCGGAATTATGAGTATCTTTGTGCGTTTTATGTAACTAACAAGGATTATGACTGAGAAAAATAAAGCCAAGGTTCGTGAAATCTTGGACACATATTTGGAGTGCAATCATCACCGCAAGACCCCGGAAAGGTATGCAGTTCTGGATGCGGTTTATAGCATTGATGGACACTTCACTCTTGAAGAGCTGGATGCTGAGCTCACGAAGAGAAACTTCCGGGTGAGCAGAGCTACGCTCTATAATACAATGCATCTCTTCATCGAGCTGAGGCTCGTGATGAGACACAGTCTTGTGGATGGTACCAAGTACGAGGCGTGCTATTACAATGATAGCCATATTCATCAGGTGTGCAGTGTGTGTGGGCAGGTAACGGAGATTAATGTGCCGGCTGTTACGGCAGCAGTAAATGATCTCAAGCTGCAGCGTTTCCGAAAGGATACATTCGCCCTCTATATCTACGGCGTATGCAGTGCATGCCAGGCAAAGCTTACACGCAAAAAAAACGATAAGTAATAAAAATAACTATATTTTATAGAAATGAACACAGGTAAAGTAGATGTCCTGCTCGGTTTGCAGTGGGGCGATGAAGGAAAAGGTAAGGTGGTTGATGTTTTGACCCCCAAGTATGATGTCATTGCTCGTTTCCAGGGTGGTCCTAATGCGGGTCATACTCTCGAGTTCGAAGGCGAGAAGTATGTTCTTCGTTCTATCCCTTCTGGTATCTTCCAGGGTGGCAAGGTAAACATCATCGGTAACGGCGTAGTCTTGGCTCCAGACCTCTTTATGGGCGAGGCTAAGGATTTGGAGAAGAGTGGCCATGACCTTAAGAGCCGTCTCTTCATTTCTAAGAAGGCGCATCTCATCATGCCTACTCACCGTGTGCTCGATGCAGCCATCGAGGCTTCTAAGGGCAAGAACAAGGTAGGTACCACCGGTAAGGGTATTGGTCCTACTTATACTGATAAGGTAAGCCGTACTGGTCTTCGCGTGGGTGATATCCTCGAAAACTTCGAGGAGAAGTATGCTGCTCACAAGGCTGCTCATCTCAAGACTATCGCTAGCCTCGGATATACAGATTTCGATATCACTGAGATTGAGAAGACCTGGATGGAGGGCATCGAATGCTTGAAGCAGTTTAAGCTCATCGACAGCGAGGTGGAGATCAACAAGGTGCTCCGCTCTGGCAAGGATATCCTCTGCGAGGGTGCTCAGGGTACTATGCTCGATGTTGACTTCGGTTCTTATCCATTCGTAACTTCTTCTAATACTATCTGTGCGGGTGCATGCATCGGTCTGGGTATCGGTCCTAACCGTATCGGCAATGTCTATGGTATCATGAAGGCTTACTGTACTCGTGTAGGTGCAGGTCCATTCCCAACAGAGCTTTTCGATGAGACTGGTGCTAAGATCCGTGACCTCGGTCATGAGTACGGTGCCGTTACTGGTCGTGAGCGTCGTTGTGGCTGGTGCGACCTCGTACAGCTCAAGTATTCTGTGATGGTAAACGGTGTAACCGAGCTTATCATGATGAAGAGCGACGTGCTCGATGGCTTCGATACCATCAAGGCTTGCGTGGCTTACAAGTTGCCTGATGGCACTGTTACTACAGATTTCCCTTACGAGATCGATAACGTAGAGCCTGTTTACAAGGAGTTCAAGGGATGGAAGACTGATATGACTCAGTTTACTTCTGAGGATCAGTTCCCACAGGAGTTCAAGGACTATATCGCATTCGTAGAGGAGTTCCTTGAGACCAAGATCGGTATCATTTCAATCGGTCCAGACCGCGCTCAGACTATTGTTCGTAAATAATTTGATAGTGTTTAATGTTTAGTGTATGATGTTTGCTTAAGGGTGAGCATTGCACTAGGCATTAAACATTTAATATTTAATATTTAACATAAATAAATGGCTCAGAAACCAAGTATTCCAAAGGGCACCCGCGATTTCGGTCCTGTTGAGATGGCAAAACGCAATTACATCTTCAACACCATCAAGGATGTGTATGCCCTTTACGGATTCCAGCAGATTGAGACTCCTGCCATGGAGACCCTTCAGACCTTGATGGGTAAGTATGGCGAGGAGGGCGACAAGCTGCTCTTTAAGATTTTGAATTCAGGTGACTATATGAATAAGGTGAGCGATGAGGATATTCATTCGCTCGGATCACTCAAGTTGGCTGCAAAGCTCTGCGAGAAGGGCCTGCGCTACGATCTTACCGTGCCTTTCGCACGCTACGTAGTGCAGCACCGTGATGAGTTGCAGATGCCTTTCAAGCGCTATCAGATTCAGCCGGTATGGCGTGCCGACCGTCCACAGAAGGGTCGCTATCGCGAGTTCTATCAGTGCGATGCCGACGTGGTAGGTTCTGATTCTCTTCTCAACGAGGTTGAGTTGATGCAGATTGTAGATACAGTCTTTACCAAGTTTGGTGTGCGTGTCTGCATCAAGATCAACAACCGCAAGATTCTTACCGGTATCGCTGAGGTAATTGGCGAGGCAGAGAAAATCGTAGATATCACCGTGGCTATCGATAAGCTCGACAAGATTGGTCTTGACAATGTGAACGAGGAGCTGCGCAAGGATGGTATCTCTGAAGAAGCAATAGAGAAGTTGCAGCCAATTATCTCATTGTCAGGTTCTAATGATGAGAAGCTTGAAGTGATTTCCAAGGTGCTCGAAGGTTCTGAAATCGGATTGAAGGGTGTAGGGGAAACTAAGTTTATCCTTGATACCTTGAAGTCTGTTGGTTTGAATAATGAGATTGAGCTCGACCTTACTTTGGCTCGTGGCTTGAACTATTATACTGGCGCCATCTTCGAGGTGAAGGCGCTTGATACTCCTATGGGCAGTATCACTGGTGGTGGTCGTTACGACAACCTTACCGGTATCTTTGGTTTGCCGGGATTGAGTGGAGTAGGTATCAGTTTTGGTGCCGACCGCATCTACGATGTGCTCAATGCCCTCGATCTCTATCCAAAGGAGGCTGTCAATTCTACTCAGGTGCTCTTCATCAATTTCGGTGAGAAGGAGACAGCCTATTGTCTTCCTATCGTTACTGCAGCTCGTGCAGCTGGTATCCTCACCGAGATCTTCCCAGACAAGGCGAAGATGAAGAAGCAGATGAGCTATGCCAACGCCAAGCAGATTCCATTTGTTGTTCTCGCTGGCGAGAATGAGATGGCAGCTGGCAAGGTTACATTGAAGAATATGGAGAGTGGTGAGCAGACTTTGGTTTCTGCCGAGGAACTCATCGCTATCGTTAAGAATTAATGAAGGTTGTTTAGTATCTGGGACTCTGTTCCCATATTATCATTTGCTATCCGTTTCCTTGTGTATGAATTTGTGAAAACTCTGCATAGGGAGGCGGATTTTTATCAGCTTTAAGGCTAGAAACATTTAAAAACTCAAACTATATAAAACAATGAAAAGAATAATAACTTTTTTGTCTGTATTTGTCTTGGTTCTGATGATGACTTCCAGTTCCAGGAAAACTACTATTTTCGTTATTGGTGATTCTACTGCTGCCGAAAAGCAATGGTATAAAACGAGTCCGGAACGTGGTTGGGGTATGGTGCTGCAAGGTTGCTTCGATGACCAGATTATCGTTGACAACCATGCGGTAAACGGCAGAAGCTCCAAGAGCTTCCTGGATGAGGGAAGATGGCAGAAAGTTCTGGATAAGATGCAGCCGGGCGATTATGTTCTTATCCAGTTTGGTCATAATGATGAGAAGCATTTCCCTGATCGTTATACCGAGCCTGGCGGTACCTTTGATGCGCATCTCGCCAAGTATGTAAACGAAACCCGCCAGAAGGGTGGCATCCCTGTACTTCTGAACAGTGTGGTTCGCCGCTGCTATTATTCAGAGGATTTGAAGAATGACAACGATGAGAAACTTCGTGACAAACAGTATGATGGCAAGGAACTCATCAACAGTGATACGCTCATAGATACCCACGGTGCTTATGTCGTTGCTCCCCGTCATGTAGCCAAGGCATTGAATGTTCCATTCGTGGATGCTACTAAGATTACCCACGATATTGAAACCAAGATGGGTATCGAGGGAAGCAGAAAGCTTCACATGTGGTTTATGCCGGGAGAGAATCCTCAGGTTCCAAAGGGTAAAAAAGATAACACCCATTATAATGTCTATGGTGCGCATGTGGTAGCCAACGCATTGGCTGATGCCTTAGCCGAGCAGATTCCTGCGCTGAAGAAGCACGTTCGTCATTACGATTATGTAGTGAGTGCCGAGGGTAGAGGTAATTTCATGACTTTGCAGGAAGCTGTAGATGCTGTTCCTGCCAATCAGCCAGCTACTATTCTGGTATTGGGTGGAAAATGGAAGAATCCTTCTCATGTTGCCGGCAAGCAGATCGAATATGTGCTGCAGTTTGGTGCCAGCATAGAGAAATAGCTTCAAGTGATAGGAGAAGTAGCTTCAAGTGATAGGAGAGGCAGCTGCAAGTGATAGGAGAGGCGGCTGCAAGTGATAGGTGAAGTAGTTGTATGATAATCTATTTCCCGCAAAAGAAAAAGGGGGAGGCAAGCAGCCATGATAGGCTGATGCCTCCCCCAAACGATATGGAAAGTTTTATTAAATGTCTTAATTCTTAAAGCTGTGGATAGGAGCAGGGATGCGACCTACACGATTCACGAAATCAGAACAGCTGAACTGATTAACCGGCATGATTGGAGCATAACCCAACAAGCCGCCGAAATCTACAGTATCACCCACCTTCATACCCACAACAGGGATGATGCGGACAGCTGTAGTCTTCTGGTTAACCATACCAATGGCAGCCTCGTCGGCAATGATACCAGAGATTGTGGTAGCTGGAGTATCGCCAGGGATGGCAATCATATCCAGACCTACAGAGCAAACACAGGTCATTGCCTCCAACTTCTCGATGGTAAGTGCACCTGCCTCTACAGCATTGATCATACCCTGGTCCTCAGAAACAGGGATGAAGGCACCGCTCAAACCGCCAACATAAGAAGAAGCCATGATACCGCCCTTCTTAACCTGGTCGTTCAAAAGTGCGAGCGCTGCGGTTGTACCTGGAGCACCAGCACGCTCCAAACCAATCAACTCCAGGATGTCAGCTACGCTATCGCCGATGGCTGGAGTAGGAGCCAATGAAAGGTCGATGATGCCGAATGGTACGTTCAGGCGGCGTGATGCCTCCTTGGCAACCAGCTGACCTACACGTGTAATCTTGAAAGCAGTACGCTTGATAGTCTCGCAGAGAACCTCGAAGCTTTCGCCCTTTACCTTTTCCAAAGCATATTTTACTACACCAGGACCGCTGACACCTACGCTGACAACAGCGTCTGCCTCAGAAACGCCATGGAAGGCACCAGCCATGAATGGGTTGTCATCAGGAGCATTGCAGAGAACAACGAGCTTAGCGCAACCCAAAGAACCATTGTCCTTGGTAGCCTCGGCTGTATCCTTGATGATTTCGCCCAGCAGGCGTACGGCATCCATATTGATACCAGTCTTGGTAGAACCTACGTTTACAGAGCTGCAGATGAAATCGGTCTGAGCCATAGCTTGAGGGATAGAACGGATGAGGAGCTCATCGCTCTTGCTCATACCCTTGCTTACGATGGCAGAGTATCCACCAAGGAAGTTGACACCCAACTCCTTGGCACACTTATCAAGCGTCTTGGCAATCTTCACATAGTCATTGGTAGTCTTGCAGGCAGAACCACCTACGAGTGCGATAGGAGTGATAGAGATGCGCTTGTTTACGATAGGCACACCATACTCTTTAGAGATGTCCTCACCGGTCTTCACCAAATCCTTGGCGAGGCGGGTAATCTTATTATAAATGTTCTGACAGAGCTGGTCGAGATCTGAAGTGGCACAGTCCAGGAGGTTGATACCCATGGTGATGGTGCGCACGTCGAAGTTCTCCTGCTCAATCATCTTGTTGGTTTCGATAACCTCAGATATATTGATCATATTCCTTCAATTGCTTTTAATAAATGTGATAAACTTAGATGCGGTGCATCATATTGAAGATTTCCTCACGCTGGCATTTTACCTGAACACCAATGCTCTTGCCAAGGTCAGCGAGTTCGTCGGCAACAGTTTCAAAAGATGCATTCATCTTACCCATGTCAACAATCATCATCATGTTGAAGTACTCCTGTACGATGGTCTGAGAGATATCCAAGATATTGACGTCCTTCTCTGCCAAATAGGTACAAACTCTGGCGATGATACCTTTTGTATCCTTGCCCACTACTGTAATAATCGTTCTGTTCATGTAATAAATTATTTTATATGGATAGTTTAATGCTGCAAATTTACAACAATTTAGGGAGACTACCAAATAAAAAACAGAAAACTTGCAAAATGACTGACATTTTGCAAGTTTTCTGATATATCGTTTACTTGATTCCTCTTTCGTTGAGTGCCTTGGAATATTTTGCTGCATTCTGCAGGTGCTCCTGATAGGTGCGGGCAAAATTGTGGGTGCCGCTGAAATCCTCCTTGGCGCACATATAGAGATACTCATGCTTTACATGGTTGAGTACGGCATCAATGCCGGCAACCGATGGAATGCGGATTGGACCAGGAGGAAGACCTGGATTCTTGTAGGTATTGTATGGGCTCTTGATGTACAGGAGGTTGTTGTAGATACGCTTCAGCTCGAAACGCTTCCAGGCGAACTTGATGGTTGGGTCAGCCTGCAGTGGCATACCTTCCGGATACTCTGCATTGCGCAGCATCAGTCGGTTGTAGTACATACCTGCAATCATCGGTTTTTCGCCGTTGTTGGCAGTTTCCTCATCCACGATACTGGCAAGTGTAATCACCTGGTTAGGGGTGAGCTTCATCGTCTTCGCCTTCTCCGTGCGCTCAAAGTTCCAGAACTTGTCGCTCTCTTTCTTCATGCGCTCCAGGAATTTCTCCATGGATACATTCCAGTAGATATCGTAGGTGTTAGGGATAAACATGCAGGCGATGGTGGCTGTATCGTAGCCCATCTTCTCGCAAACCTTCTCGTCGGTGAGTGCCTTCTTGATTTCTGTGCTGTCGAGCATCAGTTTCTTGCTCAGCTCCACGGCGAGCTTGTCGATGGTGCGTACGGAAGGTATGGTGAGGTTGACAGGTTCCTGCAAACCGTTCTTCATGTGACGCCATACCTTGAGTGCTCCGTCTCCTGGGTGGATGGCGTATCTACCGGTGCGGATGTGCTCGGCATAGCCGGAATGAAGGGTGAGAGTGCGGAACGCCTGCATCGGGATGCTCTTGGCGATAGGCTGCACCTTATTATATACGGAGTCGATGTTGTCATCGGCGTCGATATACACATACTTGGTTTCGCTGCTTTTCGAGAATGATGAGAAGCAGTAGAGATAACCTGCGATGGCGATGACGGCGATGCAGCCGATGGCGCCATAGAGGTAAAACTTAGAAGTTGTTTTCTTTTTCTTCATTTTCTTTATCTACTTAAAACATTTTCTTTTCTTCTTGAAATATTCTGTTCGTCTTCGAACATGATCTGTTCTTCTTGAAACATTTTGGTGCAAAAGTACAGTAAAAATGCCAAATAACAAAGCGTATGCAATTAAAATAGGTTAATTCTCTGATTCTTTATCCGTGGTATGAAGTTTTTCATTACCTTTGCATCATTGAAACTGAGGAATATTGACATATTAAAACGATTGATGATATGAGAATGAAATTTACAATATCATACAAGGCAGAGTGGGGGGAGTCTTTGCATGCCGATATCACCTTCTTCGCACGTGACGGAAAGCGGAAGGTGATAGATCTGGCGATGAACACAGTCGATGGTTATCATTGGATGGCTGAAACCCATACTTTGGAAAACCGTCATCATCCCTTTGTGGCTGTAGCCTATTATTATAAGGTGGTGGATGCCGAGGGAAATGTGGTGCGCTGGGAATCTGTTGCTTCTCCTAGAGCCTATGTGTATGAGGCGAATAGAAACTATATCCTGTCCGACTTCTGGCTGGATGATGAGAATGAGCTGCAGGGCGGTTTCATCAACTATACGGCTCCGGTTGTCTGGGCGGGTGATGAGGCTGCCAAGCTGCCTCTGTTCGAGCAGACCGTGATCTTCAAGGTTTCTGCTCCGCATCTTCACGAGGGCGAGGCTGTGGCACTGCTGGGTAATCATCCAACCTTGGGCGAATGGAATACCGACCATTATCTCCCGATGATTCATCAGGGCGGAACCAGTTGGGTGCTTTCTGTCAACGTGCAGGCTTTGGAGGCTCCGCTGGAGTATAAATATGTGGTAGTGGATGCCAAGACCCATCAGTTCAAGAGATGGGAGTTTGGTGAGAATCGAACCATGGGCACAGGTATCGCCTATGGCCATGATGAGGAGGAGGAAGACAACCGATATGCGGCTAGCAGTCCGGAAGAAATCCGACTATTCGCGCAGGATGTCTGCATTCTCCATGGCGGCGAATTCCGTGTGAAGAAGATGCCGCCTCATGCTCAGTTTAATTTCGATACCTATATCTTCGACTTGGATGGAACCTTGCTTTCTACCCTGGGCGATTTGGCTGCGAGCTGCAATTATGCCCTCAAGACCAACGGCTTTCCTGAGCGCAGCGTAGATGAGGTGCGCCGCTTTGTTGGAAACGGTGTCAAGAAACTGATGGAACGTGCCATTCCGGATGGTTTGGAAAATGAGAAGTTTGACCAGGTGTTTGCCGATTTCCGCAAGCACTATATGATGCATAATCTTGATACCACGCAGCCTTATCCGGGTGTGATGGAAATGTTACAGGAGTTGAAGGATAGAGGCAAGAATATTGCAGTGGTGAGCAATAAGTTTTATGCTGCCACCCAAGCCCTCTGTCGCCATTTCTTTGGCGACTTGGTAGATGTGGCTATAGGTGAGCGGGAGGATATTCAGAAAAAGCCAGCCCCAGATACTGTAAATGAGGCTTTGCACCAGATGAATGCCGATAGGGAAAGCGCCGTATATATCGGCGACAGTGATGTGGATGTCATGACCGCCAAGAACAGCGGAATGCCTTGCATCAGTGTGCTCTGGGGATTCCGTGATCTCGAATTCCTTATCGCACATGATGCTAGAATATTTGTTACATCCCCACTGCAGATCTGTTAGTTGATTCCGTGTTCTTCTACGAATTTCACCACATCATCCCTGTTGGTGTCAGAGATAGGCACCGCCAGTTTGCCATAGATGACCTTCATATTCTGGATGTAGTCAAAATTAGTTAGATTGGCAATGAAAGAGCGGTGCACTCTTCTGAACTTCTCGCGTGGAAGTTTCTCTTCCAGGCGTTTCAGGTTGCCCAGGGTCATGATGCTCCGTCCATCTGCCGTGTGGAACTTCACGTAATCTTTCACACTCTCAATGAAGAGGATGTTCTCGAAAGGAATTCGGGTGTATTTGCTTTCGTTCTTCACCACTACAAAGCCATCGCGCTTGATGGGGTTGTAGGCATCGTCCTGCATATAATGGTCGAATACCTTCTGGCATGTCTGCATGAAGTCTTCGTATTGGATAGGCTTGACCAGATAGTCGAAGGCGTTCACCTTGTATGCTTCGATGGCGTACTCCTTGAAAGCTGTTGTGAAGATAATCTTCACGTTCATCGGCACGAGCTTGGCAAACTCGAGTCCGCTGATCTGCTGCATGTGGATAGCAAGAAACAGAATGTCAAGATGATTGTGGTGGATACCATCAACCGCCTCGATGGCGTTATGGTACGCACCGATAAGGTTAAGGGATGGTGTTTCCTCAACGTAATGCTTCAGCAAAGCCAAAGCCTCAGGATCTTCATCTATGATAGCGCAGTTTAATATCATACTTATTTTATTTGATTAGTTTATGGTATTATCATTTATCTGCCTAATAACGGCTGATTTCCCGTTTTATTGTATCCGGAAGAACTTTTTTTCCTGGAAATCTTATTTTTATTCTTTTTCCCTTAAATTTGCTTAATCTATTTGGCAGTTTGCCGAAAAAGCGTTACTTTTGGGGATTGAATCGAATATATAGGTTCGGAATCGGTCTGACTCCACTCTCGACTCGCACTCTTGTGGCTCGGGAAAGGCTGTAATACCGGTTCTTTTCGAAATCAAAATGATGATAAACGACATGAATGATAAGAAAAACAATTCTATAAGATATTTTTCTGTAAGCACGTTTTTGCTTACAGGTAAGCAGATGATGCTGGCGATGATGCTGGCATGTTCACCTCTTGCCATGTCGGCGCAGAAAATCTCGCTCGGTAGCTGCATCACCCGTGATGGAGGCCAGTATAAGGGAGAGATGGTAAGCGGCAAACCACAGGGTAAGGGATCTACCGTTTATAAGAATGGTGATACTTATGAGGGTGCCTACGTCAAGGGAAAGCGCAGTGGATATGGCGTATATACTTTCTCGGATGGAGAGAGATACGAAGGACAGTGGCTGCAGGACCAGCAGCACGGCAAGGGCACCTATTATTTCCAGAACAATAATAAGTATGTGGGACTCTGGTTCCGCGATTTCCAGCACGGACATGGCGTGATGTACTATTACAATGGTGATAAGTATGACGGCGACTGGTATAAGGATAAGCGACAGGGAAAAGGTACCTATACCTATTCTAACGGAGCCAAATACAAAGGCCAGTGGATGAACGACATGAAGAATGGAAACGGATTCTTCGACTGGGGAGATGGAACCACCTACGATGGACAGTGGGTTGATAACCAGCGCTCCGGTAAGGGTACCTTTAAGTATGCTGACGGTGATACATATATCGGTGACTGGAAGGATGACATCCAGGACGGTAAGGGTATCTATAAATTCCATAACGGCGATATCTATGAAGGTGATTATTCGCAGGGCGAGCGTACCGGTGAAGGTATTTTCCGCTCGGCCAGCGGTTCTAAATACACCGGACAGTTTGTGGATGGCCTGCGCTCCGGTCAGGGTACTTTCGTATGGAAGAATGGCGACATCTATGTTGGCAGCTGGAAGGACGACCTGCAGAATGGTAGGGGAAAGTTGACCAAGAAGAACGGTGACATCTTTGAAGGCGAGTTCAAGAAGGGATATGTGGATGGCAACGTGGTGATACATTACGCCAACGGCAACCGCTTCAAGGGCGTCTATCACAATGGTAAGCGCGAGGGCTTCTGTATCGAGGAAAACAAGGACGGCAAGCGCTTCGAGGGCAACTATAAGAAGGATGCACGCGATGGCAGGTTCGTAGAGAAAGACCGCAACGGTCAGGTTACTGCCAAGGGTGTATATGAGAACGGAAAGCGATTTGAGGATTAAACTTCCGGCAAGATAGAGTCTTGCAGAAATCAAATTCTTATCCGCTTCAATTCTTCTTTGAAATATAGACTTAAGAAATTAGAAATCAATCACAAAATTCAATATACTATGGTAATTGATACATTAGACAATTTGGAGAAATATGTTTCTCTCAATCCACTCTTCGCAGAAGTAGTGAAGTTTATCAACGAGACTGATCTCACTAAGTTGGAGACCGGCAAGCATCCTATCCTGGGTGATGATCTTTTTGTGAATATCGCTGTAGCTCACG
Source organism: uncultured Prevotella sp. (assembly GCA_900544825.1). Classification (GTDB taxonomy): domain Bacteria; phylum Bacteroidota; class Bacteroidia; order Bacteroidales; family Bacteroidaceae; genus Prevotella. The sequence goes on from UQWP01000003.1 coordinate 20,499, forward strand.
GTAAGACCGAGGAAGAGGCTACCATCGAAGCCCATCGCCAGATGATTGATATTCAGATTCCTTTGAATACAGAGGAAACCTATGGATATTCTCCAGTGAAGGATCTCCCTGAAGTGGAATACAACGAGGCTGGAGATTGCACCGTATATCCTGGTGTGAAGGCTCTGACACTGGTAACCTGCAAGCCAGGCCAGTTTGCCATCTTCTTCCCACAGGACGGTCATCAGCCATGTATCGGCAAGGGTGATATCCATAAGGCAATCTTCAAGGTAAAGGCTTAAAAACCTTAATAAAATAGTAGAACCATCTAAAATCATGATATATGGCAACAGAAAAGAAAACTTCAGCTAAAAATACTACAGCAAAGAAGACAACAGCCAAGAAGGCTACCTGCAAGGCAACCGCCAAGTGCGCTACCAAGAAAACCGTGAAGGCTGCTGCCCCAAAACATATCGGACTCGTGAAGAACGATCCATATCTGGCAGACTTTGAGCCTGCTATCGTAGGAAGACATGAGCATGCGCTCTGGAAACTCAACCAGCTTACCCGTAACGGCAAGATTACGCTCAGCGATTTCGCCAACGGATACGACTACTTCGGATTGCACAAGACGGAGAAGGGATGGGTGTTCCGCGAGTGGGCGCCAAATGCTACAGATATCTATCTCATCGGAGATTTCAACGGCTGGCAGGAAAGCCCTAAGTATCGTGCCAAGCGTATCAAGGGCACCGGCAACTGGGAGTTGAAACTCTCGGAAAAGGCAATGAAGCACGGTGATCTCTTCAAGATGAAGGTGCACTGGGAAGGTGGAGAAGGCGAGCGTATCCCTGCATGGGCTAACCGTGTGGTTCAGGATGAGCAGACCAAGATATTCTCTGCGCAGGTTTGGAGCCCGGAGCCTTACAAGTGGAAGAAGAAGACCTTCAAGCCTAACACCACTCCGCTGCTCATCTATGAGTGCCATATCGGAATGGGACAGGATGCAGAGAAGGTTGGTACCTACACCGAGTTTAAGGAGAAGGTGCTGCCACGTATTATTGAGGATGGTTACAACTGCATCCAGATCATGGCTATCCAGGAGCATCCTTATTATGGATCCTTCGGCTATCACGTAAGCAGCTTCTTTGCTGCCAGCAGCCGTTTCGGAACCCCAGAGGAACTCAAGTCTCTCATTGATACAGCTCATCAGAATGGCATCGCTGTCATTATGGATATCGTTCACTCTCACGCTGTGAAGAACGAGATGGAAGGTCTCGGAAATCTTGCCGGTGATCCTAACCAGTATTTCTATCCTGGCGACAGACACGAGCATCCAGCTTGGGACAGTCTCTGCTTCGACTATGGTAAGGATGAGGTGATGCACTTCCTCCTGAGCAACTGCAAGTATTGGCTCAACGAATACCACTTCGATGGCTTCCGCTTCGATGGTGTAACTTCTATGCTCTACTACAGCCACGGTCTGGGAGAGGCGTTCTGCAACTACGGTGACTACTTCAATGGTCATGAGGATGATAATGCTATCTGCTATCTCACCCTTGCCAACTGTCTGATTCACGAGGTGAACAAGAATGCCATCACCATCGCCGAAGAGGTGAGCGGTATGCCTGGATTGGCAGCCAAGTTTACCGATGGCGGCTATGGCTTCGACTACCGTATGGCGATGAATATTCCAGACTATTGGATCAAGACCATCAAGGAGTTGAAGGATGAAGACTGGAAGCCATCCAGCATTTTCTGGGAGATCAAGAACCGTCGTGCAGACGAGAAGACCATCTCTTACTGCGAGAGTCACGACCAGGCATTGGTAGGCGACAAGACCATCATTTTCCGCCTGATAGATGCTGATATGTACTGGCACTTCAAGAAGGGTGATGAGAACGATATGGTTCACCGAGGCATTGCCTTGCACAAGATGATCCGTCTGGCTACCGCTTCTACCATCAATGGTGGTTACCTGAACTTCATGGGTAATGAGTTCGGTCATCCAGAGTGGATTGATTTCCCTCGCGAGGGTAACGGATGGAGCTACAAGTATGCTCGCAGACAGTGGAATCTGGTAGATAACAAGGATCTCTGCTATCACTATCTCGGCGACTTCGACAAGGAGATGCTCAAGACAATTAAGAGTGAAAAGAACTTTAACAAGACACCAGTTGTTGAAATCTGGCACAATGATGGCGATCAGGTACTCGCTTACATGCGAGGCGACCTGCTCTTCGTCTTCAACTTCTCGCCAACCCGCTCGTTTACCGACTATGGCTTCCTGGTACCAACCGGTGCCTATAGCGTGGTACTCGATACCGACAACAAGGCGTTTGGTGGCAACGGTCTGAACGATGACGAGATGACCCACCTCACCAACTATGACCCTGTGTATGTGAACGATCGCAAGGAGTGGTTGAAGCTCTACTTGCCAGCCCGTTCGGCACTGGTGCTCAAGAAAAATTAAACATAGATATATGGATCATAAAAGGAATAGCACGGCGAAGATGCGCTTCGCCTGTGCTATCATTTTTTTAGTTTTTGCTTATACATTCCTGGCTTGTTACCAGGCAGACATTCTAGCCGTGGCGCAGCATGTCTTATCAGATGGTAAGACGGATTATTTCTATACGCTTGCACCGCTGCTTGTTACCTTTGTATGCTTTCTGCTGCAGTTGGGAGCATACGCGGTGACCCGTGTGAAGCGTCGCTTCCACGGACTTACTTATTTCCCTTCATTCCTTTTGCTTGCCCTGATAGCCGATGTGCCTACCCATGTAGATACCGGCGTGTCGTTGGGCTGGTGGTGGCTTGTCCTGCCTTTCAGCCTGCTGGTCTGGGGTGGTGTGATGTGGGTGGTCAGACAGTTGGAACCTCTTGAGCAGGAACCACATAGCTTCGGTTGGTTCTCACGTTACTCATGGGTGAATATCTTCCAGCTTGTCGTGATGATGCTGGCTGTCCTCTTCATCACCAACAACGATCGCCTCTTTCACGAAAGAATGAAGATGGAACATCTGATGAAAGAAAAACAGTATGAAAAAGCTTTAGAGGTAGGAGAGAAATCCCTGCAGACCGATTCTTCGCTTACGATGCTCCGTATTGCGTGTCTTTACAAGACGGGCGAGCTGGGCAGTCGTCTTTTCTACTATCCATTGGTAGGCGGCAGCCAGTCGATGTATATCAATGGCACATCCGTCAAGGCATTGATGTGGGAGGCTCCGGTGTGGATGTATGGAACTTCGCCATGGATGAAGAAACATCGCCTGAAGTATCGCCTCTCGAAGGAGTATGAGCTTTGTGCGCTCCTGCTGGATAAGAAGCTCGATGAATTTGTCCGCAAGCTGGTTAAGTATCACGAGTTGACCAAGCTGCCAACTCATTACAAAGAGGCACTTTTGCTCTATTGTCATCTTCGTACGCATCCTATTGTAGAGTTTCACGACAACGTGATGGATGCCGATTTTGCCGATTATCAGTCGATGGAGCGTAAATATAGCAATCCGGTAGAACGCCAGTCTGTTCTCCGCGATACATATAGCAACACATATTGGTACTATTATGATTATGGAACTAAATAATAGATTGAGATATAAAAGATTGAGATATAGTAGTAAATGGGGATATCCGTTTTTCCGCAATTTGGCTTATGCCATGTTGTGGATGCTCCTTCTTGTGCCATCTGCGGGCTTTGCCCAGAAGAAGGAAATACAATTGGCGAAGGATCAGGTGAAGGCGGGTAAGAACCTGCCTCAGGCGCAGGCGAGCATGCAGAAGCTTTTGGCTGATTCTGCCAATCAGAAAAACAAGAAAATCTGGAGCCTTTACTTCGATGCTGTGCGCAAGCAATACGAGCAGGGTAACGAAAAGCTCTATCTCAAGCAGAAGTATGATACTGCCCAGCTCTTCAACCTCACCCGACAGCTCTTCGAGATTGCGCAGCAGTTTGATTCTGTAGAGATGGTTCCTAATAAAAAAGGAAAGATGGAAATTGAATTCCGAAAGCAGCATGCTGATTATCTTTCACATATCCGCACCAATCTCTTAAATGGTGGACTGTGGTTCCTCGGTAAGAAGAAGTATGCCGATTCCTATAAGTTCTTCGACCGTTATATAGATTGTGCAAACCAGCCGCTGTTCCAGTCATACGATTACAGTCAGAAGGATAAGCATCTGCCTTTGGCAGCCTATTATGCCGTATATTCCGGCTATAAGATGAAGGATCCCAAGGCAACGCTGCATCATTCTTATGTAGCGCTGAAAGATACCGTGCATTACAACTACATGTTGCAGTATCTTGCCGAAACCTATTATCTGGAGAAGGATACAGCGCGCTATCTGGCATCGCTCAAGGAAGGATTCGAACGTGTACCAACCTTCCCATATTTCTTCCCACGACTCGTGGAGTTTTATGTAGATATCAATCAGCTGGATTCTGCGATGGCAGTAGTGGACAAGGCTCTTACCATCGTGCCAGACAGTGATACCTATCTTGTAGCCAAGAGTAACATCCTTTTTGAGCAGAGTAAGCTCCAGGAGTGCATCAAGGCAAGTGACAAGGCTATCTCCGTGAACAAGGAACTTGCCGATCCATATTATAATGCAGGTATCTGTTACTTCAATATGGCTGTGGAGCAGGACAAGAGTTCGCAGACTTCGGGGAAGGTGCGTGAGCAGGTAGATGCCAATTACAGGAAGGCGCTCCCTTATCTGGTCAAATATAGAAAGCTCCAGCCTGACGAGCAGTCCAAGTGGGCTTTTCCGCTCTATACCATCTATCTGAACCTGAATATGGGCAAGGAGTTTGATGAAATAGATAAAATCATGAAGAAAAGGTAATCTTCTTACTGAAATAAGAGATTTTTCTCGATATATAAAAGATTTCTTTTAATAAAAAAAAGACAATGATAGATAGAATTTTAGATAAGTTGGGTATCGAACTCAACGATATGCAGCAGGATGCGATGCAGGCCGTGCTGCACACCGATAGAGATGTGGTAGTGCTTTCGCCTACTGGTAGTGGTAAGACACTGGCTTATCTCCTGCCGCTCTCGCAACTCATTGATGCCGGCGACGACGAGCCGCAGGCTATCGTGGTGACTCCTGGTAGAGAGTTGGCGCTGCAGTCTGCCACCGTGCTCAAGAATATGGGTAGCGGACTTCGTGCCATGGCTTGCTATGGAGGTCGTGCTACCATGGACGAGCATCGTGTGATGAAGCAGGTGCGCCCACAGATAGTCTTCGGTACACCAGGCCGTCTGAACGATCATCTCGATAAGGGTAATCTGAACCGTTACCATATCAGATATCTCGTCATCGATGAATTTGATAAATGTCTGGAGATGGGTTTTCAGGATGAGATGAGCCGTCTGGTGAAATCACTCCCTGGCTTGCGCCGTCACTTCCTGCTTTCTGCTACCGAGGCTGAGGAGATTCCTCGTTTCGTACACATGGGCAGAGTAGAGAAGATTGATTATCGAATGGACGAGGAGCAGGTGCCTGAACGTGTACATATATATAAGGTGGAAAGTCCGGTGAAGGATAAGCTGGAGAGTCTGGGTATGTTGCTCCGCAGTCTGGGCGACCAGAGCACCATCGTCTTCCTGAACTATCGTGATAGCGTAGAGCGCACCAATAAGTATCTGGTGGAGCAGGGCTTCTCTACCTCTTTCTTCCATGGCGGTCTGGAGCAGAAGGAACGTGAGGCTTCACTCTATCGTTTCAGCAATGGCAGTGCCAATATCCTGGTGAGCACCGATCTCGCATCCCGTGGTCTCGATATTCCAGACATCGATAACATCATCCATTACCACATGCCGGAAAACGAGGATGGCTATATCCATCGTGTGGGGCGTACCGCAAGATGGGAGGCGCAGGGTAGAGCTTTCTTCCTGTTGGGTCCGGAGGAGCACATTCCGGAATATGTGGATGCAGAGGTAGAGGATTACGAGATTCCTGCCGTTGAGGAGTTGCCGATGCCGGCAAAGCCAAAGATGGCTACCATATATATAGGTAAGGGAAAGAAGGATAAAATCAGCAAGGGCGATATCCTGGGCTTCCTTTGCAAGAAGGGCGGATTGAATTCGTCTGAAATCGGAAAGATTGATGTCAACGACCGCTATGCCTATGCTGCGATAGCCCGACCAAAGTTGAGAAGTGTGCTCAACAATGTAAAGGGTGAGAAAATTAAGGGTGTCAAGACCATCGTAGAAGAAGTGCGATGATTTTAATATAGATAAAAGCCTCTTCTTGGAATTTGTTTCAAGAGGAGGCTTTTCTAGTTATAAATTGATATTTATGGCATAAATATGCGATAAATATGTTAAACGCACTGACAAAATGAAAGAATTTTGCCCAAATTGCTAAAAATGTGCAGGAAAATTTGGTAGATTCAAATAAAATATGTATTTTCGCATCCGTAAATCCATTCATCAGGGTTACTCATTTGCCTATATGGGTGGATTGCGCATATACTGTTCCTGCTAACAGGAATAGCATGATCAGAAAACTAAAATAATTAAACAAGATGAAGAAGTACAATTTTAACGCAGGTCCATCAATGCTTCCACGTGAAGTGATTGAGAACACAGCAAAGCAGATTTTGGATTTTAATGGTTCAGGTCTTTCATTGATGGAAATCAGCCACCGTGCTAAGGATTTCCAGCCAGTTGTTGACGAGGCTGTCTCCCTCTTCAAGGAGCTTCTTGATATTCCTGAGGGTTACTCCGTAATCTTCCTTGGTGGTGGTGCGTCGTTGCAGTTCATGCAGATTCCTGCTAACTTCCTCATCAAGAAGGCTGCCTACATTAATTCTGGTACTTGGGCTAAGAAGGCGATGAAAGAGGCTAAGCATTTTGGTGAGGTCGTGGAGATCGCCTCATCGTCCGACGCCAACTACACTTTCTATCCACAGGTTCCTAACACAGTGCCAGCCGATTGTGATTACTTGCATTTGACAAGCAACAATACCATATATGGTACCGAACTCCGTGTGGATCCAGACGTGAACGTGCCTTTGATTTCTGATATGTCATCAGACATCATGAGCCGTCCTGTAGATGTTTCTAAGTACACCGCCATCTATGCCGGTGCTCAGAAGAACCTCTCTATGGCTGGTGTTACCGTTATCATCGTCAAGGATGATATGCTCGGCAAGGCTCCTCGTGAGATTCCTACTATGCTCGACTATCGTACTCACGTAGAGAAGGGCAGTATGTTCAATACTCCTCCTGTAGTTCCTATCTATACTTTGATGGAGAACCTCCGCTGGTTGAAGGCAAATGGTGGTGTAGAGGCTGCTGACAAGCGAGCTCACGAGCGTGCTGAGGTTCTCTATACAGAGATTGACCGCAACAAGCTCTTCAAGGGTACCGTGGAAGAGGCATCCCGCTCATTGATGAACATCTGCTTCGTAATGAACGATGAATACAAGGAGTTGGAGAAGCCATTCCTTGATTTCGCCACAGAGCGCGGAATGGTTGGTATCAAGGGTCACCGTTCTGTCGGTGGTTTCCGTGCCAGCTGCTACAATGCACAGACCATGGAGGGTGTTCAGGCTCTCGTAAAGGCTATGCAGGATTTTGAAGCTCAACATTAATTTGAATTGACATGAAAGTATTAGTTGCAACAGAAAAGCCATTCGCAGCAGCTGCTGTGGATGGTATCAGAAAAGAAATAGAGGGAGCAGGTAACGAACTCGTGCTGCTCGAAAAATATACAGAGAAGGCTCAACTTCTCGAGGCTGTGAAGGATGTAGATGCGATGATTATCCGTTCTGACAAGGCTGATGCCGAGGTGCTCGACGCTGCCAAGAACCTGAAGATTATCGTTCGCGCCGGTGCAGGTTATGATAATATCGACCTGGCTGCTGCTACTGCTCACAACGTAGTAGCCGAGAATACTCCTGGTCAGAACTCCAACGCTGTAGCCGAGTTGGTATTCGGCTTGCTGGTATTTGCCGTTCGTAATTTCTACAATGGCAAGGCTGGCTGTGAGTTGAAGGGTAAGAAGTTGGGTATCTTGGCATTTGGTAACGTGGGTCGCAATGTAGCCCGCATCGCCAAGGGCTTCGGTATGGAAGTATCTGCTTATGATGCCTTCTGCCCTGCAGATGTCATCGAGGCTGCAGGTGTTCACGCCGTGAAGTCTCAGGATGAGTTGTTCCAAACTTGCGATATCGTTTCTCTTCATATCCCTGCTACTCCAGAGACAATCAAGAGCATCGATTACAAGACCGTGAACCAGTTGCCTAAGGGTGGTATTCTTATCAATACAGCCCGTAAGGAGGTCATCAATGAGCCAGAGCTCCTGAAGCTTCTCGCAGAGCGTGAGGATTTGAAGTTCATCACCGACATCAAGCCAGATGCTGATGCTGACTTCGCCAAGTTCGAGGGCCGCTACTTCTCAACCCCTAAGAAGATGGGTGCGCAGACAGCCGAGGCTAACATCAATGCTGGTATCGCAGCTGCCAAGCAGATCAATGCATTCTTTGCAGATGGCTGCACCAAGTTCCAGGTAAATAAGTAATTATTCATCCCGAATATATAGCTCATGAAGAGTGCTTTTTCACCGAAGCACTCTTGATGGGCTTTTCGTGTTTTTATTCATCTTGACAAAGTAAATTATAACATTATGGCAATAGTAAAACCTTTCAAGGGCATTCGCCCTCCAAAAGATTTAGTAGAGCAAGTTGAGTCTCGTCCATACGATGTCCTCGATTCAGAGGAAGCTCGTGCCGAGGCTGGCGATAACGAGAAAAGCCTTTATCATATCATTAAACCTGAAATCAATTTCGAGCCGGGTACTTCAGAGTATGACCCTCGCGTTTATGAAAGTGCCGCAGAGAACTTCAGAAAGTTCCAGGAGAACGGCTGGTTGAAGCAGGATGGTAAAGAACAGTATTATATCTACGCACAGACTATGAATGGCAAGACTCAGTATGGTCTTGTTGTGGGTGCATACGTAAATGATTATATGACGGGTGTCATCAAGAAGCATGAGCTTACCCGCCGTGATAAGGAAGAGGATCGTATGAAGCACGTTCGTGTCTGCAATGCAAACATCGAACCGGTTTTCTTTGCTTACCCAGATAATCCGGTACTCAATGAGATTCTGATGCGCTATGCCGCTACAGAACCGGAGTATGATTTCATCGCTCCGATTGATGGCTTCCGTCATCAGTTCTGGATTGTAAGCGATGATAAGGATATCGAAACCATCACCGCAGAATTTGCCAAGATGCCTAACCTCTATATTGCCGATGGTCATCATCGTTCGGCTGCAGCCGCTTTGGTAGGTGCAGAGAAGGCTAAGCAGAATCCGAACCATACCGGTAAGGAGGAATATAACTATTTCATGGCTGTCTGCTTCCAGGCTAGTCAGCTCACCATCCTTGATTACAACCGTGTAGTAAAGGATCTGAATGGCTTGACATCAGAAGAATTCCTCGATGCTCTTACCAAGAACTTCGAAGTTATCGAGATTGATGCGATTAATGTGAACGTATCAGGCGATGAAGAGGGTATCCCATGCTACGAGAAGATAGCCATTGATGAGGCAATCGAGCAGTTTGGTTTGGATATCCTGAAGCCAGCCGATCTCCATTCATTCCTTGTGTATCTCGATGGTAAGTGGTATGGCTTGTTTGCCAAGCCAGGAACCTACGATGATGAGGATCCTATCGGCGTGCTCGATGTAGATATCTCTTCCCGTTTGATTCTGGATGATATTCTGGGCATCAAGGATTTGCGCTCTGACAAGCGTATCGACTTCGTGGGCGGTCTTCGCGGACTCGGCGAGTTGAAGCGTCGCGTGGACAGTGGCAAGATGAAGATGGCATTGGCATTGCATCCTGTTACCATGCAGCAGATTATGGACATCGCAGACAGTGGCAAGATTATGCCTCCTAAGGCAACATGGTTTGAGCCAAAGTTGCGCAGCGGATTGATTATTCACAAACTTGACTAACTTTGAACTTTGAGCTTTGAACTTTATGATATGTTTTTCTGTTGTTTTAAACAAAAAAGGGTAATCATAAAGTTCAAAGTTCCCAGTTCAAAGTTCCCAGTTCAATGTAAAAAATATGATTGACGAGTTTAAAACCATATCAGATACAGTAGGCGAGGGATATTACACCGAGAAAAGGAGTAAGTTTCTCGCCTTTGCTCACCACGTTACCACAGTTGACGAGGTGAAGGAGATTGTTGCCGGGTACCGTAAGAAATATTACGATGCCCGACATTGTTGTTATGCCTATATGCTAGGTCCGGAGCGTACGGAGTTTCGTGCCAATGATGATGGTGAGCCTTCTTCTACGGCAGGAAAACCGATTTTGGGACAAATAACAAAGGCAGAATTGACGGATATCCTGATTGTTGTCATCCGCTATTTCGGAGGTGTCAAGCTGGGCACCAGCGGATTGATCGTTGCCTATCGTGAAGCAGCGATAGATGCCCTGGCGCATTGCGAGGAGGTGACGCAGCAGGTAGAGGAAATCGTCACCTATGATTTCACCTATCCGATGATGAATGATGTGATGAGGATAGTAAAAGAGATGAATCCGCGCATCGTGGATCAGACCTTTGATAATACGTGCACTATCAAGCTTTCGATAAGAAAGAGTGAGGCGGAGCAATTGCGTACCCGCCTGAAAAAGCTGTCGTTTGAATAAAAGAAAATAGCGTAGAAATTCCTGTTGGATTTCTACGCTATTCTTCTATTTATCCTTTTTCTTCCAATTCGTTTATTTACCCTTTTTCTTCCAATTCCTTCTGCAATCGGATGATTTCGTCGCGATACTGTGCGGCCTGCATGAAGTCGAGGTCCTTGGCGGCTTGCTTCATCAGGGCTGTAGTATTGGCGATACTCTTCTCCAGTTCCTCCTTGCTCATGCTGCGGACGATTGGGTCGGCAACCATCGTGGCGGTATCCGGTTCGATATATACCCTTTGCTTCGAACCTTCGGCACCCTTGATGTTTCTGATGCTGGCAGCACCATTAGCCGCCTCTTCCTTGCTGGTAGGCAGTGCAGAGGTGATCGCCTTCTGAATCTGCTTAGGTGTGATGCCATGATCGGCATTGTATTTCAACTGGATGCTTCTTCGGCGGGCTGTCTCATCGATGGTCTTCTGCATGCTGTCTGTAATATTGTCCGCATACATAATTACCTTGCCGTTCACGTTTCTGGCGGCACGGCCGGCGGTCTGGGTCAGAGAACGGTGACTGCGCAGGAATCCCTCCTTGTCGGCATCGAGGATGGCAACAAGCGATACCTCAGGTAAGTCAAGACCCTCGCGGAGCAGATTCACACCCACCAGCACATCATACACACCTGCTCGCAGATCGTTCATGATCTTTACGCGGTCGAGCGTTGCCACATCGCTATGGATATACGCAGCCTTTACATTGTGGTTCAGCAGAAACTCGGTCAGCTCTTCTGCCATACGTTTGGTAAGAGTGGTGATGAGTACACGTTCATCCCGGTGGGTTCTGGTCAGAATCTCATCGAGCAGATCATCAATCTGGTTCTCGCTCGGGCGGACTTCTATCTCCGGGTCGAGCAATCCGGTAGGACGGATCAACTGTTCTACTACCACACCTTCAGATTCTCTCAACTCATAGTCGGCTGGGGTGGCACTCACGTAGATGGCCTGATGAATCATACTGTGAAATTCCTCGAAGGTGAGCGGACGGTTGTCGAAAGCGGCAGGCAATCGGAAGCCGTATTCCACCAGGTTCTTCTTTCGGGCTCTATCGCCACCATACATTGCACCGATCTGTGGAATGCTCACATGGCTCTCATCTACCACCAGAAGGAAATCCTTCGGGAAGAAATCGAGCAGACAGTATGGGCGTTCTCCTTCGTGTCGGCCATCGAAATATCTCGAATAGTTCTCGATGCCCGAACAGTGCCCCAGCTCCTTGATCATCTCCATATCGTATTCCACACGCTCCTTGATGCGCTGTGCCTTGATGCCATCACCTATGCTCTTGAAGAATTCCTCCTGCTTCACCAGGTCGTCCTGTATCATTCTGATGGCGATTTCCTGCTGTTCCTTGCTGGTTACAAAAAGGTTGGCAGGATAAATCTCATATTCTTCAAAGGAGGCGAGTCGGTGATAGGTGAGGGAATCTACTTCCTCAATGCTGTCTATCTCGTCATCCCACCAGTTTACTCGCAGCACATTATCGCTGTACGCCATGAAGATATCTACCGTTTCTCCCTTTACACGAAAGTTGCCGCGCTGCAGTTCGATGTCGTTTCTTACATAGAGTGCATCTACCAGTTTCCGGAGAAATTCGTTTCTGTCGAGTTGCTGTCCCCGGTGAATCTTGATGATGTTCTCCTGCATAGCTACAGGTCCACCCATACCATAGATGCATGATACGGAAGACACCACGATGACATCTTTTCTGCCTGAAAGCAAGGCGGAAACGGCACCCAGACGGAGCTTGTCGATCTCATCGTTGATGGCGAGATCTTTTTCTATATAGGTATCCGTGGTTGGCAGATATGCCTCCGGCTGGTAATAGTCGTAGTAGGAAACGTAATACTCCACAGCGTTATTGGGGAAGAAGCCTTTCATCTCCTGATAAAGCTGGGCGGCAAGCGTCTTGTTATGACTCAGGATCAGAGTCGGCTTGCCCACGTTGGCTATCACGTTTGCTACGGTGAAGGTCTTGCCGGAACCGGTTACGCCAAGCAGCACCTGTGCAGGCTCTCCCTGCTGGATGCCTTCGGTGAGTTGTCGGATGGCTTGCGGCTGATCACCCGTTGGTTGATATTCTGAAGTGATTTTAAAGTCCATAATCTCTGTTTTTGGGTGCAAAAATACAAAAAAAACGGCATTAATCGTTATAAAGATTAATTATTTGCGAAAAAATGTATTTTTTCTTTTGATAATAAGCAAATTATCTGTAACTTTGCATCCACAAAAGTAATAATATGAAGAAATCAATACTAATCGCAGCTAGTGTAGCATTGCTTCTCTCTAGCTGTGCGAGCGAATATAATCAGGTATATAAGGCAGCAACACCTACCTATAAGTACGAGTATGCCAAGCAGTGTTTTGCACAGGGCAAGTATTCTCGTGCCATTCCTCTGTTGCAGGAGGTTGTAACCATGAAGAAGGGTTCGACTGAGGGCGAGGAGTGTCTCTATATGTTGGCGATGGCTGAGTATGGATTGAAGGATTACGAAACAGCATCAGAGTATTTCAAGAAGTATTATGCCAGCTATCCGAAGGGACAGTATGCAGAGATGGCGAAGTACTTTGTGGGCGAGAGCCTCTATCAGAATGCACCGGAGCCTCGACTCGACCAGAGTACTACTTATACGGCGATTACAGCCTTCCAGGAGTTCCTCGATCTCTTCCCGGATGCTCATCTCAAGGCTCAGGCTACCAACCGCCTCTTTGCCTTGCAGGATCTCCTGGTAGAGAAGGAGTATAAGAGTGCTCGCCTGTATTTCGATATGGGTACTTACTTCGGCAACTGCACCAGCGGCGGCAACAATTATGAGGCTTGCATAGTTACAGCGCAGAATGCCCTCAAGGATTATCCTTACAGCAACAAGCGCGAGGAATTTGCTACACTCATTATGAAGAGCAAGTATGAACTGGCAAAGATGAGTGTTGAGAGCAAGCAGCTGGAGCGCTATCAGGATGCTGAGGATGAATGCTATGGCTTCATCAATGAGTATCCGGATTCCAAGGAGCGTGCCACTGCCGAGAAATATATCGAGAAGTGCAAGGCTTTCGAGAAGGCACATCCTGAGGATACACTCGACAAGCTCGCGGGGGAAAACAGATAATGCGCCTCACAGCTTACCAGAAGGAAACGATAGATAAAAATAGAATAATATATATAGTACTATAAATTATGGATTATAAGAAATCAAAAGCACCAGTTAACACAGTTACTCGTAACATCATGGATCTCTGTGATGATACGCATAACATTTACGAGAGTGTTGCAATCATCGCTAAGCGAGCTAACCAGATCTCGCTTGAGATTAAGCAGGACTTGAGCAAGAAACTCTCTGAGTTTGCTTCTTACAACGATTCTCTGGAAGAGGTATTCGAGAACCGTGAGCAGATTGAGATCTCTCGTTTCTATGAGAAGTTGCCAAAGCCAACTTTGATTGCTACAGAGGAGTTTGTTGAGAAGAGCATTTATTGGCGTGATCCAAGTGTGCCAGCTCACTCTTCTGATGAGGATGAACTCTAAACAAGACAGGTAGAGTTATGATACAGCGTAAACAAACCCTGTTTTTGCTTTTAGCTGTTATTGTATGTGCGCTGGGTCTGTTCTTTCCTATCGGCAGTATAGAGCCAGAGGGAATGGGAACAGACAGCATGGTTTACAATCTGGGTGTGGTGACAGGCGAGGGCGATCTTGCTATCTCTGCCACCTGCATTCCTCTGTTTGTCCTGCTCAGCGTAACTGCAGTCTTATCGTTGGTAACGATATTCCTTTATAAGAATCGCAAGGTGCAGATGAGTATCTGCAAATGTACCATGCTGCTTCAGGTAATGTGGGTGATTGATTATGTCTTGATTCTTCTGGGTATCATTCCTATTCCAGAGGTTCAGGGCAAGATGGGCATCGAGTTTGCTGCCTGTCTTCCAATCGTCAGCCTGATACTTGTCGCTATGGCATATAAGGGCGTAAATGATGATGAAAAGCTGGTAAAAGCCGCTGATCGCATCCGATAAAGCTCTGATTCTTAAAAGAAATGCTAAAAAAGCCTATAAAATAGGAGAAAAATTTGTGGGTACCAAATAAAAGTAGTACCTTTGCACCCGCTGTCACGAGATGACAGCATAAAATTCAAACCTCATTAATAATTAAATTAAAATTAGATTTAAAAAATGGCAACAAAAATCAGATTGCAGCGCGGCGGTCGTAAGAACTATGCTTTCTATAGCATCGTAATCGCTGACGTTAGAGCACCACGTGATGGTAAATTTACTGAGAAGATTGGTACTTTCAACCCTAACACCAATCCTGCTACTGTAGATTTGAATTTCGAGCGCGCACTCTACTGGGTAGAGACAGGTGCACAGCCAACAGACACAGTTCGCAACATCCTCAAGGGCGAGGGCGTTTACTTGATGAAGCACCTCAAGGGTGGCGTTAAGAAGGGCGCATTCGACGATGCTGAGGCTCAGAAGCGTTTCGACGCTTGGAAGAATGGCAAGGACGCTAAGGTTTCTGCTGTTCGCGAGGGCGACGCTAAGGCTAAGAAGGAAGCTGCTGCTAAGGAGCTCGAGGCTGAGAAGAAGATGAACGAGGCAATCGCTAAGAAGGTAGCTGAGAAGAAGGCTGCTGCTGCCGCTGCTGCTGCAGGGGCTGCTGCTGAGACTGAGGCTACAGAGGAGGCTCCAGCTGAGGCTTAATCTTCTAAACGAATCTTCTTTGGAGATTGAAAAGTATAAAGGTCGATTACTCTTTTTTAAGGGTGTCGGCCTTTTTTTGTTGCTTGAACTTTATTATAATTCCCCTGTTTTTACAATAAATATCCTGGATTTGCGTTAAAGTATTATGGGAAAGACGAAGAAAATGGATGAAAGACTGAATTCTGAAAAGAACAGCTATTCGCATATATTGAAATATACCGGATTGTTTGGAGGAGTACAGGGGCTTAATATGCTCGTTGGCGTAGTCAGGAATAAATTTACCGCTATGTTCCTGGGACCTTCAGGCATGGGATTGCTGTCTCTTTTCAATTCTACTTCCAATTTCCTTTCTTCTGCTTCCAATCTCGGTATTCCTACCAGTGGTGTAAGGGTAGTTTCTGAGGCAGATACCGCAAGCGGGATAGACCAGGCTGTTGCTCAGGTTCGTTCACTCAGCCTGCTTTCTGCTTTTCTGGGTGCTTTGATTTGTGCTCTTTTAGGACCCTTGCTTAATCTCTTCACTTTTTCGTGGGGAAACCATACTCTGCATTTCATTTTGTTGGCTCCTACTATCTTCTTTACCATATTGGCTGGAGGCGAGACGGCTATTCTCAAAGGATTGGGTAAGCTCAAGGCATTGGCGGTGCAGTCTTCTTTATTGGCGCTCTTGTCTTTGCTTGTTTCTGTACCCATCTATGGCTACTTCGGAGAGCAGGGTATTCTCGTGGTACTTTTTCTTTTGGCATTAGGTCAATGGTTTCTTGCCTTTTGGTTTTCACGTAAGGAATCGCCGTATCGCTTGTGCTTTTCCAAGTGCCAGTTGAAAGAAGCTTTCCCGATGGTTCGTCTGGGACTTTCGTTTGTCTTGGCTGGAATGATGAGTAGTGGTGCCGAATTTCTGGTAAGAGCCTTTCTCAATCAGCAGGGCAATCTCGAAGAGGTTGGACTTTTCAATTCCGGTATTACCCTGGTGCTGGTGTATGGCGGTATGATCTTTTCGGTGATGGAAACCGATTATTATCCCCGTCTTTCTGCAGTGAAGAGTGAGGATAAAGGGATGGTTGAGGCGGAAATCCGTAATCTGATTGTAAACAGACAGTTAGAAATGAATATTCTCTTGATGGGACCCATCGTCATTGCTATTATCCTGTTGCTTCCTATCGCCATACCTTTATTATACAACAGTCAGTTTCTAGGTGTCTTGGGTATGACTCAGATTGCTGCTGTTGGGTTATTGTGGAAGGCGTTTTATCTGCCGTTGGAGTATATACCTTTGTCTAGAGGTGAGGCTAGGATATTTCTGGTTCAGGAATGCTGTTGCGTACTATTGCTCATCGTCTGCGAAATCATCGGCTATCTATGGTATGGTCTGGATGGTTTGGGAGCAGGTATTGTAGTAGCCTATGTTCTGGAGTCGATAGGAGTCTTTGTCTTCTGTCATGTTCATTATGCCTATCGCCTGAGTTTCCTGGCAGGCAAGCATCTGGTGGTTCATCTTCTGAATCTGTTGCTGATAGGAGGTGTAGTATGGTTGTGGGATGCAGATTCCTGGGGCTATTGGCTGCTGGGGCTTTTCCTGTTCCTGGATTCTCTGGCGTATAGTCTCTCCAAAATTCACCGTTCGTTGAAGCAGTAGAATATACAAAGCTTTT
This sequence comes from uncultured Prevotella sp., assembly GCA_900544825.1. Classification (GTDB taxonomy): domain Bacteria; phylum Bacteroidota; class Bacteroidia; order Bacteroidales; family Bacteroidaceae; genus Prevotella. The sequence goes on from UQWP01000003.1 coordinate 37,531, forward strand.
GCCCTTTCAGGGCGTCTTGCTGATTGTTCTCATACCCAGGGTGATACCCTGGGCTAGGAGCTTCTGCCCTTTCAGGGCGTGTGGGGGAGGTACTTACTTAAGTTTAATAAATAATATTACAAGTTTCAGGAAGTCAAAATTATCTTTAAGGAGAAATATTTCTTCCCTTAAGGAAAAATATATTTTTCCTTAAGGATATTTTTATTTTTCCTTAAGGGAAAATTTTGTGTCTCTACTTTCCTTATTTTATGGGGCTTTCAGTATAAAGATTAGAATATGGAATTTTTCTTACACGATATTGGGCTGTTGCATGTAGTTCAGATAGGGGATTGGTATTCTTTCGTATCGTTTGTATGAATAAGATAAGGGATTGGTATTCTTTCGTATCGTTTGTATGAATATGAAAATCCCTGTAACTTATAGCAAGTTACAGGGATCATTTATACTTATTGTTCTGTTATCTCAAAGAAATTACTTCTTGTTGATAGCGAGGTCGATAGCTACAGCGATAGCAACAGTAGCACCTACCATAGGGTTGTTACCCATACCGAGGAAGCCCATCATCTCTACGTGAGCAGGAACTGAAGAAGAACCTGCGAACTGAGCGTCTGAGTGCATACGACCCATAGTATCAGTCATACCGTAAGAAGCAGGACCAGCAGCCATGTTATCTGGGTGCAATGTACGACCTGTACCACCACCAGAAGCTACTGAGAAGTATGGCTTACCAGCAGCAATACGCTCCTTCTTGTATGTACCAGCTACTGGGTGCTGGAAACGTGTAGGGTTTGTAGAGTTACCAGTGATAGATACATCTACATCCTCGCTCCAGTTGATAGCAACACCCTCGCGAACGTCGTCAGCGCCGTAGCAGTTAACCTTAGCACGTGGACCGTCGCTGTAAGCGATGCGGTTAACAACCTTCAACTCACCTGTGTAGTAATCAAACTTTGTCTGAACGTATGTGAAACCGTTGATGCGGCTGATGATCTGAGCAGCATCCTTACCAAGACCGTTCAAGATAACGCGCAATGGGTTCTTGCGAACCTTGTTAGCCATCTCAGCAATCTTGATAGCACCCTCAGCAGCAGCGAAAGACTCGTGACCAGCCAAGAAAGCGAAGCACTGAGTCTCCTCACGGAGCAAACGAGCAGCCAAGTTACCGTGACCGAGACCAACCTTACGGTCGTCAGCTACAGAACCAGGGATGCAGAAAGCCTGCAAACCGATACCGATAGCCTCAGCTGCGTCAGCAGCAGTCTTAGCACCTTTCTTGATAGCGATAGCAGCACCAGCTACATACGCCCACTTAGCGTTCTCGAAGCAGATACGCTGAGTATCTTCACACATCTGATAAGGGTCAACACCTGCGTCCTCGCAGATTTGATTAGCCTCTTCCAAGCTCTGAATACCGTTAGCATTAAGAGCAGCAAGAACCTGCTTCTCGCGACGTTCCTGACTTTCGTAACTTACTTTTCTAATCATATCTGTATCTCCTTATTATTCTTTACGTGGATCAATTGCTTTAACAACACCCTGCTCAGCAGTTGTACGACCGTAGCTACCTGTGAACTTCTTGACAGCCTCGTTAGCGTCCATACCGTTCTTGATAGCCTCCATCATCTTGCCGAGGTGAACATACTCGTAACCACAAACCTGGCTGTCCTTATCGAGGAACTGCTTTGTGATGTAACCCTCTGTCAACTCGAGGTAACGTGTACCCTTAGCTACAGTACCGTAGAGAGTACCAGTCTGTGAACGAAGACCCTTACCCAAGTCCTCAAGACCTGCACCGATAACAAGACCGCCCTCAGAGAAAGCGCTCTGGCTACGACCGTAAACAATCTGGAGGAAGAGCTCGCGCATTGCAGTATTGATAGCATCGCAAACGAGGTCAGTGTTCAAAGCTTCAAGGATAGTCTTACCTGGAAGAATCTCAGAAGCCATAGCAGCTGAGTGAGTCATACCAGTACAACCGATAGTCTCAACGAGAGCCTCCTGAATAACGCCTTCCTTGATGTTCAGAGAGAGCTTGCAAGCACCCTGCTGAGGAGCACACCAACCCACACCGTGAGTATAACCAGAGATGTCCTTGATCTCTTTTGCCTGAATCCATTTTCCCTCTTCAGGAATTGGAGCTGGTCCGTGGTTAGGACCCTTAGCGACAACGCACATGTTGTCTACTTCTTTTGAATAGATCATATTCGCTAAATTTTATATTAATGAATATATAAAAGTATAAATTCTTCTTCTTAAATTCATATTGTTTTGCTGAAACATCGGCGTTAAACCTCAATTCCGACCACAAAAGTACAAAAAATATCTGTAAAATACCCAAAAAAGAGTATTCTTTTTAACTCTTTAACCTAATATTTAGATTTTTTCTTGGGTTTGTCCCTATTTTAATGTATCTTTGCAAACTGAAAATAGCAATTTTGAAGATTATGATTGAAGTTAAGATACAGGACGCCGTGCTTCAGCAGGCAGCGGAGGCAGGCATGGATGAATTTGTGAAGGCTTTCGTGGATGCAATCCGCGAGGCGATTGGTGGCGAACTCACTGCTGAGACCATGGCTGAGCTCAATAGCGACCAGATTACGCTCCTGGCGTGGGATACCCTGCACGAGGAGATGATGGATGGCGGTATGATTCAGCTCATCCATAACGGCTATGGTGCCTTCCTCTGGAAGAATCCTACCGACAAGGCGTTCCGTAACTGGGGGCTTGTGGAGCTTTCAAAGCTTATCAAGAAAAGTCATTTCCTCTATAAAAGTCATCATGAAGACATCGAGGGGGATATGAGCGATGAGGACTTCATGGCGCTTTATGAGAAATTCCCTGAGTTTGATGATTTCGATGATGAATTCGTGGAGAACGAAGAGGAATGGACCAGCAAGGTGGCTTTCTATATTGATGAGCATATCGAAAACTTCGTCACTATTATATAATATTAAGGTATTAGGATTATGAACAAGAAAGATCAGGAACTCCGTAAGAAGAGTCCGATACAGATACGCAACAAGAAGGCATCGTTCGAGTACTTCTTTGTTGATACTTACACCGCTGGTATCGTACTTACCGGTACCGAGATCAAGTCGATCCGTGGCGGTAAGGCATCCTTGGTAGATTGCTACTGCGATTTCTATCAGGGTGAACTTTGGGTAAAGGGTATGAACATCTCGCCTTATTTCTATGGCTCTTTTTCCAATCATGAGGCTCGCCGCGACCGCAAGCTCCTTCTCACCAAGCGCGAATTGCGCCGTTTGGAAGAGGATAGCAAGCAGCCGGGCTTTACCATCGTGCCTACACTTGTCTTCATTGACGACAATGGACGTGCCAAGGTGGATATCGCCCTCTGTAAGGGTAAGAAGGAGTATGACAAGCGTCAGACCCTGAAGGAGAAAGAGGATAGAAGAGAGATGGATAGAGCCATTAAGCACTTTTAGACCCATGAAGAATATAAGAGAGATTGTTAAGGAGAAGATTCTGATTCTGGATGGTGCCATGGGTACTGAGATTCAGAAGTATAATCTTACAGAAGAAGACTTCAGAGGCGATCGCTTCCGCGATGTGCCGGGAATGATGAAGGGCAACAACGATATGCTCAACATCACTCGCCCTGATGTTATCTCTGATATTTACCGACGTTACCTGGAGGCGGGCGCCGACATCATTACGGCGAACACCTTCTCGTGTCAGCGCATCTCGCAGGCTGATTATCACCTGGAAGACTGTGCTAGGGAGATGGCTTTCGAGGGTGCCCGCTTGGCGCGTATCGAATGTGATAAGTTTTCTACACCCGATAAACCACGCTTCGTAGCAGGAGATGTGGGACCTACCAATAAAACTTGTTCCATGAGTCCGGACGTCAGTGATCCTGCCGCCCGGGAGATTACGTATGATGAACTTTTCACCGATGTCTGCGAACAGGTGGATGGTCTCATCGAAGGTGGTGCTGATGTCATCCTCATCGAGACCATCTTCGATACGCTCAACTGCAAGGCGATGATTGATGCTGCCATCACCATGATGAAGAAGCATGGGGTAGAGCTGCCTATTATGATCAGTCTTACGGTGAGTGATCTGGCTGGCAGAACACTGAGCGGCCAGACCGTGGATGCTTTCCTGGCTTCGCTCTCTCCTTATCCTATTTTCTCGGTAGGTATGAACTGTGCCTTCGGTGCTCCCCAGATGAAACCGTTCATCGAGCATCTGGCAAAGGTTGCACCTTATTATATTAGTGCACATCCTAACGCCGGATTGCCTAACGAGATGGGACAATATGACGAAACCGCAGAATCGATGGCTCCGCAGATTGCCGAGTTTATCGATGAGGGCATCGTCAACATCATCGGCGGCTGCTGTGGAACCAGTCCTGAATTCATCGCCCATTATGCCAGAAGTGCTGAGGGAAAGAAACCGCATCAGGTGGTGGAGAAGCCAAAGTATATGTGGCTCTCTGGTTTGGACTTGCTGCAGGTGGATGATTCCGTTCATCTGCCGGTAGATGCCAGCCGCTTCGTTAACGTAGGCGAACGCTGTAACGTGGCTGGTAGTAGGAAGTTCCTGCGATTGATTAATGAGAAAGGTTATGAGGAAGCCATCGGTATTGCCCGTAAGCAGGTGGCAGATGGTGCAGCCGTGGTGGACGTGAATATGGACGACGGGCTGCTGGATGCCAAGGCGGAAATGGTGAATTTCCTCAATATGATAGCGGCAGAACCTGAGATTGCCAAGGTGCCTGTGATGATAGACTCCTCGAAGTGGGATGTGATTCTTGCCGGACTGAAGTGCTGTCAGGGTAAGTGTATCGTGAATTCCATCTCCCTGAAGGAGGGTGAAGAGGTTTTCCTCTCTCATGCACGTGATGTGATGCGCTATGGTGCCGCCGTCGTGGTGATGTGCTTCGATGAAGTGGGACAGGCCACTACCTATGAGCGACGTATCGAGATTGCCGAGCGTGCCTATCATCTCCTAGTAGATAAACTGGGAATGAATCCGCTCGATATCATCTTCGACCCGAATGTGCTTGCCATCGCTACGGGTATGGAGGAGCATGATAATTATGCCGTGGAATTCATCCGTGCCACCGAGTGGATTCATCAGAATCTGCCTGGAGCACATGTCAGTGGTGGAGTCAGCAACCTCTCGTTCTCGTTCCGCGGTAATACGTATATCCGCGAAGCGATTCATTGTGTATTCCTGCATCATGCCCAGAAGGTGGGTATGGACTTTGGTATCGTAAATGCCAAGGCAAGAATGGATTATGATAAAATACCTAAAGAACAGCTCGAACTTATCGAGGATGTGGTGTTGAACAGAAGAAAGGGTGCTGCCGATGATCTCATCGAACTGGCTGCCGAAATCAAGGCGAAGGCTGATGCAGCCAAGGCTGCAGCCAAAGCTGGCGGTGCGCCTGCTCCGAAGCCTACGGCACCAGAGTGGCGTAAGCAGGCTGTGGAGGAAAGATTGAAGTATGCCCTGCAGAAGGGTATCACCGAGTTCCTGCAGCCTGATATAGACGAGGCGTTGCAGAAGTATCCGCATGCCGTGAACGTCATCGAGGGACCGCTGATGGATGGTATGAACCTGGTGGGTGAGCTCTTCGGAAAGGGCGAGATGTTCTTGCCGCAGGTGGTGAAGACGGCACGAACCATGAAGGCTGCCGTTTCCATCCTCCAGCCTCATATCGAAGCAGAGAAGCAGGGTGGAAGTACTTCTGCCGGAAAGATTCTGATGGCGACCGTAAAGGGAGATGTGCATGATATCGGTAAGAATATCGTGTGTGTGGTGATGTCGTGCAACAACTATGATATCATCGACCTGGGCGTGATGGTACCTGCCGAGCAGATTGTGAAGAAGGCGATAGAAGAGAAGGTGGATGCCATCGGCTTGAGCGGCTTGATTACTCCATCACTGGAAGAGATGGTTCACACTGCCCAGGAGATGCAGAAGGCAGGCTTGCGTATCCCGATCATGGTGGGAGGCGCTACCACGAGCGAATTGCATGTGGCATTGAAAATCGCACCGGTGTATGATGGACCGGTTATCTGGGTGAAGGATGCTTCGTTGAATGCCGGTATCTGTGCCCGATTCCTCAATGAGGCAGAATGCCCTAAGTTTGTAGCTGAACTTGATGAGCGATACGAACGCTTGCGCAATGAGTATCATGAACAGCAGGCGAAGATTGCCTCGCTGGAAGAAGCCAGAAAGAACAAATTAGATTTGTTTTAAATCGGATAAAAAGGTATTAGTAAATAGGATAATATGATCAAAACAGTTATTTTTGATATGGGTGGTGTCGTGATCACCCTCGACGAGAATGAGGCAGGCAAACGCTTTGTTGAGTTAGGTATGAAGGAGTTTGCCGAGAAGATGGATCCTTATAAGCAGTCGGGCTTGAATGGCGATCTGGAAGAAGGAAAGCTTTCCGAGGAGGAGTATCGCCGTCAGGTAAGCAAGAAGGTGGGTCGAGAGGTGAGCTTTGAGGAGCTGCAGCATTGCTGGCTGGGCTATATGAAGGAGGTGCCTGCCCGCAAGTTGATGACCATCAGAAATCTCAAGAAGCAGGGATATCGCGTGGTCTTGCTCAGCAATACCAATCCATACGTATCGGCTTGGACGGATAGTGCGGATTTCTCTGGTGACGGTCACCCTATTGGTGATTATTTCGATGCCATGTATCGCAGCTATGAGGTGAAATATATGAAGCCGGACGAGAATTTCTTCCGTTACGTGATGGCCCAGGAAAAGGCATTGCCGGAGGAATGTCTCTTTATTGATGACGGCGCCCGTAACTGCTGTGCGGCTTCTGAGGTAGGGCTCTTTACCTATTGTCCGCAGAACGGAGAAGACTGGTGCGATAAAATCTACGATTATTTGAAGTAATGATTTATGGTGATTATTTGCGGTCCAACTGCAAATAATTGCCATTTTATTTTGCATTCTGCAAGAAATAATGTACTTTTGCAGTCGCAAATATTAAATAATTAGACAATGGTTAAGAAGAAAAGATGGCATTGTCTGCCTGGTCAGCCTGTTACAGAGCTCGACAAGCAGGTGATGTTTTGGGAAAATAAGGGTAAGCTTGTGCCTACCCGCGACTTGATTAAGACTCCAGAACAGATAGAAGGCATCCGCAAGAGTGGTGTCGTGAATACAGGTTGTCTCGATGCTGTTGCCGAGATGATCCGTCCGGGTATCAATACTCAGCAGATCGATGACCTCTGTATGCAGTATTGCAAGGATCATAATGCGATTCCTGCCTGCCTCAACTATGAGGGCTACCCTAAGAGTGTGTGTACATCCATCAATGAAGTGGTATGTCATGGTATTCCTAAGGAAGAGGATGTTCTCGAAGAGGGTGACATCATCAATGTGGATATGACTACCATCGTGGATGGTTACTATGCAGATGCCAGCCGTATGTTCATCGTTGGCGGCAAGACAACTCCGGAAAAGGAGCAGTTGGTTCGTGTTGCCAAGGAGTGTCTTGAGATTGGTATGGAGGCGGCTAAGCCTTACTCTTTTGTGGGCGATATCGGTCATGCCATCGAAAAGCATTGCAAGAAGTATGGTTATGGTGTTGTCCGTGACCTCTGTGGTCATGGAGTAGGCTGCCAGTTCCATGAAGAGCCTGAGGTTCTTCATTATGGTCATAGAGGAACTGGTATGTTGCTCGTGCCTGGTATGGTGTTTACTATCGAGCCAATGATCAATATGGGAACCTGGCAGGTGTTTATCGATGCCGATGATCCATACGGATGGGAGGTAATTACCGGTGACGAAAAGCCATCTGCTCAGTGGGAGCATACACTCGTGATGACTGAGACGGGTGTGGAGATTCTTGCACATTAATAGATATGGGCTTAGCCCTTAGTAATTATGGAAGAAAAAAAGGATATATATATATTAGGTATAGAGAGCAGTTGTGACGATACCTCAGCCGCAGTGCTCAAGAATGGAGTACTGCTGAGTAACGTGACTGCTTCTCAGGAAGTGCACCGTGCCTATGGTGGCGTGGTGCCTGAGCTTGCTTCCCGAGCTCATCAGCAGAATGTGGTGCCTGTGGTAGATCAGGCTATCGCCCGTGCGGGCATCAGAAAGGAAGATCTGTCTGCCGTTGCCTTCACCCGTGGACCGGGCTTGATGGGTTCTCTGCTCGTGGGTGTGAGTTTTGCCAAGGGCTTTGCCCGTTCGCTCAACATCCCGATGATTGATGTCAATCACTTGCAGGGTCATGTGATGGCTCATTTCATCAAGGAAAGCGATGATGACCAGAGTGCACCTCCATTCCCATTTATCTGTCTTCTTGTGAGCGGTGGAAACTCGCAGATCGTGAAGGTGAATGCCTACAACGATATGGAGGTTCTCGGTCAGACTATCGATGATGCTGCCGGTGAGGCGATAGATAAGTGTGCCAAGGTGTTGGAGTGGGGCTACCCAGGTGGTCCTGTTGTAGATAAGTATGCCCGCCAGGGTAATCCGAAGGCTTTCAGCTTTGCTGAGCCACATATCCCTGGACTGAACTATAGCTTTTCTGGCTTCAAGACCAGTTTCCTCTACAGTTTGCGCAAGTGGGTAGCTGCTGATCCAGACTTTGTGGAGAAGAACAAGTTTGACTTGGCTGCGAGCATCGAGTTCACCATCGTGGATATCCTGATGAAGAAATTGCGCATGGCAGTAAAGCAGACGGGTATCAAGCATGTGGCTGTGGCTGGTGGTGTGAGTGCCAACAATGGTCTCCGCAATGCCTTCCGTGATCATGCCAAGCGTTTTGGCTGGACCATCTACATACCAAAGTTCAGCTATACCACAGACAATGCGGCTATGATAGGTTGTGTAGGTACATTCAAGTATCATGATGGCGATTTTGCCACCATCGATCTGCCTGCATATAGTAAAGTAACATTTAAGTAAACAGGAATTCTTATGGAATTTGAAACAAAGATATTAAGCAAGGGCATCCAGGAGATGCTCTACAATAGTGACAAGACAGTGGGCACAGCCGAGAGCTGCACAGGCGGTCGTATCGCCGAAGCGCTTATCTCAGTGCCAGGTGCCAGCAATTACTTCAAGGGCGGTGTGGTAAGTTACACCAATGAGGTAAAAGAGAATCTTCTCGGAGTGAGCCATGAGCTTCTGGAGGAGAAGACAGCCTTCTGCGAGGAAGTAGCCAAGGAGATGGTGCTTGGTGCCATCAAAGCCCTGAATGCTGATTTCGCTATTTCGGCAACAGGTGTGTCGGGTCCTACAGGTGGTACTCCATCTGCGCCAGTGGGTACAATCTTCGTTGGTTTTGGTAGCAAGGATGATGTTCGTGTGGTGAAACTCACAGAGGATTTCGGTCGCGATATCAATCTTGCAATTGCCACAAATACAGCGCTTAAGGGTATGTTCGATTTCCTGAAAGAACATGCTGAAGATTTGAAAAAAGAGGCATAAAATGCTAATTTAGAGCCATAAAGTATTAATAATCCTTAAAAGACGGCGTTCTTTTAGGGATTATTTTGTTATTACCGAATTATTTTGTAATTTTGCACTCTGTTTGGAATAGGTATCAATTAACGAATTACAAAATTAAAGATAGAAATGTCTAAAATTTGTCAAATCACAGGTAAGAAGGCACAGTTAGGTTGCAATGTGTCTCACTCAAAGCACCGTACAAAGAGAAGCTTTGATGTTAACCTCTTCAGCAAGAAATTCTACTATGTAGAAGAGGGTTGCTGGATCAGCCTCAAGATCAGTGCTGCTGGTCTTCGTCTTATTAACAAGGTAGGTCTCGATGCTGCTTTGAATCAGGCAGTAAAGAAGGGCTACGTAGATTGGAAGGACATTAAAGTTATAGGAGAATAATATCATGGCAAAGAAAGCAAAAGGTAATAGAGTACAAGTTATCCTCGAGTGCACTGAGCATAAGAACAGTGGTATGCCAGGTACAAGCCGTTACGTGACTACAAAGAATCGTAAGAACACTCCTGAGCGTCTTGAGTTGATGAAGTACAACCCAATCCTTAAGAAGATGACTCTTCACAAGGAGATTAAGTAAGCTCGCTTACAAGTTTATAAACAATTTTATCAATTTTAATAGACTATGGCAAAGAAAGCGGTCGCTACCCTCCACGAAGGTAACATGGATGGTCGCGCATACACAAAGGTTATCAAGATGGTTAAGAGCCCTAAGACTGGTGCTTACGTTTTCGATGAGAAGATGGTACCAAACGAGGCTGTTAAGGATTTCTTCAAGGACTAATCTGGTTGCATAGGCATTCAGACGAGCGTTCTCTTGGAGACTCGCATAAATACAATAAGGTCGCAATACTCTTATTAAAGGGTATGCGGCCTTTTTTGTTTTTGTTACAGAAGCTGTTTTTTTCGTATGAATATATATTTCTTTCTTTTTTCTTTTGCTATTTCAAAATAAAAACGTAACTTTGCACGGAATAAGTGAATTGTCCGCTTTTGCAGAAAAGGGGATATATATAATGTTTTTTAAGAAGAAAGGAACAAAATAAGATGCCGTTAAGATTACCGGATAAACTTCCAGCTATTGAGCTGCTGAAGCATGAGAATATTTTCGTGATGGATGAGAGTCGTGCACATAATCAGGAAATCAGACCGCTGAAGATTTGTGTGCTCAACCTGATGCCGCTTAAGATCACGACAGAAACTGATTTGGTGAGATTGCTCTCCAATACGCCTCTGCAGTTGGAGGTTTACTTCATGAAGTTGAAGAGCCATACTCCAAAGAATACGCCGATAGAACACATGATGATGTTCTATAAGGACTTTGCGGAACTGTCAAAGCAGAAGTTTGACGGTATGATAGTGACGGGTGCTCCTATAGAGACGATGGAATATGAGGAGGTGGAGTATTGGCCGGAAATCCAGGAGATATTCAATTGGGCACGTACCCACGTTACCTCTACGCTGTATATCTGCTGGGGTGCGCAGGCTGGACTCTATCACTTTTATGGTGTTCCAAAATATCAGCTTGATAAAAAGAAGTTTGGTATCTTTCCTCAGAAACCGCTTGATCCGTCACTCCCTATCTTCCGTGGTTTTGATGACATCTTCAATATGCCGCATAGCCGCCATACAGAGGTGCGCAGGGAAGACATCGAAAAAGTGCCGGGACTGGATATTATCGCAGAATCTGCAGAGAGTGGCGTGAGTATCGTAATGGCGAGGGGTGGACGCGAATTCTTCGTGACAGGTCATCTGGAATATGCGCCTAACACGCTCGATAAGGAGTATAAAAGAGACATGGGCAAGCGAGATGACGTAGAATTGCCTGAGAACTATTACTTCCATGATGATCCGAATGAGGCTCCTTTGGTAACATGGCGTGCCCATGCCAACCTGTTCTACAGTAACTGGATCAACTATTACGTTTATCAGGAAACTCCTTATAACATTGAGGATATTCAATAAGGTTGGAGTTATAAAAAAACTAAGATAGGTTAGGAAATGAATGATATTGAAGCAAAGAAGAAAAAAGAAATACACTTGACAGAGCTAGAGCTTCTTGCCCCAGCCAAGAATCTGGAGTGTGGTATCGCTGCTATCGATCATGGTGCCGATGCGGTGTATATAGGTGCGCCACGTTTTGGAGCCCGCGCTGCTGCTGCCAACTCGCTGGAGGATATTAAGAAACTCTGTGATTATGCCCATCAGTTTCGTGCCAAGGTTCACGTGACGGTGAATACCATCATCTATGAAAATGAGATGGAGGATACGCTGAAGATGATTGCCGAGTTGGACCGTATTGGAGTGGATGCGCTCCTGTTGCAGGATATGGGTGTTCTCTGGGATGTAAGAGCCAATCAACTGTGGCATCGCGAGTTGCATTCCAGCACGCAGTGTGATGCACGTTCTGCAGACAAGGTTGCCTGGCTGTCAACGCTAGGATTCGATAGAGTGGTCCTTGCCCGTGAACTTTCTCTTGATGAAATCAGGGAAATCCACAAGAAAAATCCTTCTACGCAGTTGGAGGTCTTTGTGCATGGTGCGCTTTGTGTTAGCTATTCGGGTGTATGCTATGCTTCGGAAAAATGTTTCGGCCGTTCTGCAAACCGTGGTGAGTGTGCTCAGTTCTGCAGAATGAAATTCAATCTCATAGATTCCGATGAAAATGAAATAGAGCATGAGCGTCATCTGCTGTCATTGAAGGATCTCTGCCAGATAGATCATCTGCAGGAACTTGCTGATGCGGGTGCAACTTCTTTCAAGATAGAAGGACGCCTGAAGGATGTAAACTATGTGAAGAATGTTGTGGCTGCCTATAGTCGGAAACTCGATGAGCTTGTTGCTGCCAATCCGGATAAGTATTGTAGAGCATCATTTGGTCGTGCTATCCATACGTTCCAGCCTAACTTGAAAAAGACATTCAACAGAGGATTTACCAACTATTTCCTCAATGGGCGACAGCCGGACATCGCTTCTTTTGATACACCGAAGGCGATGGGCGAGTATGTAGGTAAGGTCAAGGAGATAAGAGGTAATGTTTCCTTCAACGTGGCGACAGTGGCAAGCTTTGCCAATGGTGATGGTCTCTGCTTTATCAACGACGAGAAAGAACTGGAGGGATTCCGCGTAAACCGTGTGGAAGGTAACCGACTCTATCCGCTTCGTATGCCGGAGCATCTGCGCCCAGGCATGGCTCTCTATCGTAATAATGACCAGGCTTTCGAGAATATTCTATCAAAGAAAACTGCGAGCCGCAAGATACCTCTCCACATCAGAGTTACGCCTCAGTATTCAGAATCCGGTGCTCTTCAGCAGGTGTTGATTGAGATTGGTGCTTCGGTTAATGTTCCTCAATTAGCCTCAATGACAACAGAAGGCTTCTTGGAGAAGCATCTCTTTTACAAGATTGACGAGTATTCTTATGACTTTGAAGCACCGTTGGAATTGGCAAGGCGTCCGCAGGGTGATAACATCAGACAGCAGTTGAGCAAGATGGGTAATACGATATTTGAGTGTGATGAAGTTGTTCTTGCGGGAGATCTTGAGAATTATTTCATTCCAAATAGTGTGTTGTCTGAAATTCGTAGAGATTTGATCGAGACGGCGACAGAAGGAATTCAGAATATTGTAGATAGATCCTTGGTGAAAGGCGTGGTGGAAGAAATATTCTCTGCACCTTATCAGCTGAATCAGGCTGGTGAGCACGAGTTGAACCCGGAGGAGTTTGTATGGCAGCCTGCCTATGGCAAATGGCCATATCTCTATAATATCGCTAACCGCAGTGCTGAGCATTTCTACAAGACGCATGGCATGAAGCATATTGAATCTGCATTTGAGGTTGAGCAACCTAAGGGGGAATCGCTCATCATGCAGTGCCGCCATTGCATCCGCTACTCTTTGGGTTATTGTGTAAAACGAGGAGGCAAGAAGCCGCAATGGAAGGAGCCTCTGTTCCTGGAGTTGGGCGATGGCAGAAGATTCCGATTGGAATTCAACTGTGCAGAGTGCCAGATGAATGTCTATAGCACAAAATAAAAACGAAACGGGTTTTGCAACCCAAAATGAAGAATGAGAATAAAACTGATGATAAGAATGATGGTATGTATGTTGGGCATCTGTTTGATGCTCAACAGCTGCTATCATCGTCATAACTCCCATCAGCAGCATGCAGCCATGCTGGAGTACAGTGACCGTCAGTTGGATTCTATCTCATTCTCTACCACCCACCATTACACCAACAAATATAACTTTATGGTGTTTAAGGATTCTATCCATTTGATGCGACAGCAACCAGAAGAATTGGTGAGTGGTCTTTCGGTAGATTCATTCTCTGTCAAAAAGAACCAGCTTCTGGTTGTGACAGATATCCGTATGGTGCCACAAGACAGCATAGACTCTGTATGGGTGCAGCTTGCTACTGAAGATAACAGGTTTGGATGGAGTAGGGAATCGAGATTGCTTCCTCAGGTAGTACCGGATGATCCTATCTCTGAATTCATCATGACTTTCAGCAATGTCCACCTGCTCATATTCCTGGTGGTCATCGTAGTCATCACTTTGGCTTATCTGGTAAGAAAGGTATTTCATAGCAATGCCAAGATTGTGCATTTCAATGATATTGATTCGCCGTATCCTCTAGCTCTTGTGCTTCTGGTATCCATCTCGGCTGCCTTTTATGCCTGGATTCAGACTTTTGAACCAGAGATGTGGCGACAGTTCTATTTCCATCCGTCATTGAATCCTTTTGCGGTACCTAAGGTGTTGGGAGTATTTCTTGCCTTGGTATGGAGTATTCTCATTGTGGGACTGGCATGTGTCGATGAAGTTTATCATCGTCTTCCGTTTGGTGAAGCCCTGTTGTATCTGGGCGGTCTGGCAGGTGTATGTGCACTCGATTATATCATTTTCTGTGTTTCCACCTTATATTATATAGGCTACATCCTGCTGGTGGCATACATTTGGTTTGCCGTCAAGTCCTATCGCAGGGGGAATTCCTAATAAATAAGGATTTTGGGTGTCAGGAAAAAGCTGTACCTTTGCACCCGTTATGAAAAAGGATATAATAAATAAGAAAATGATTGCATTGGCGCTGGCTTCCTCAGTTGCGCCAATCTCCTTGTGGGCTGGCACAAGCAATGTCCTGTCCCTTGTTAATGAAAGAGTAGATAACGCAGATTTCAAAGTATTCACTGATAGCAGTAAGGTGTTTGATATCGACGAGGTGGTTGTGGTTTCACAACCTAAAGAGGCTTTCCGCCTTCGCCAGCAGTCACTCAGCAGTACTTCTGTTGGTGGATTTCAGATACAGAAACTAGGCACCCGCGATTTGCGAGAGCTTTCTAGTTATATCCCTAATTTTGTAATGCCTAACTATGGCAGTCGTCTTTCCAGTGCTATGTATGTGCGTGGCATTGGCAGCAGAGTAAACAGTCCTGCGGTAGGTATCTATCTGGATGGCATCCCGGTGATGAGCAAGTCTGCCTTCAATCTTCATCATTATCAGACTTCCCGTATTGATATCCTGCGTGGTCCTCAGGCTACTCTTTATGGCCAGAACACAGAGGGCGGACTGGTGCGTATCTATTCCCGCAATCCGTTTGAGTATGAGGGAACTGATTTGAAGTTGAGTTATGGTTCCCGATATTATCGCAATGTAGAGCTGGCTCATTATCATCGTATCAATGATCATCTGGCGTTTACGGTAGCTGCCTTCAATGATGCACAGAAGGGATTCTTCAGAAATACGAATACCGGCAACAGAGCCGACAAGTATGATGAGGCTGGAGGAAAGATTGTGCTGAAGGCAAAGCTCAACAGAGGATGGAACGTAGATGTTCTTGCCGACTATCAGTATGTTGACCAGAATGGTTTCCCTTATGGCAAGCTGGATCTGGAGACAGGTAAGGCTGCGCTTCCTTCCACCACCTTCGACGGAACCTATCTGCGCCATTCCTTCATCTCGGGTGTTACCGTAAATCATACAGGGGCAGATTATAGTTTTGCTTCTACCACAAGCTATCAGTATCTGAAGGATAAGATGAATATGGATCAGGATTATCTTCCTACCGATTATATGAGCATCCTGCAGGAGCAGCTTCAGAACTCGCTTACCCAGGAATTTACCTTGAAGAGTAATCGTGCAGTGGGTGGTTTCTGGAATTGGACCGCAGGTGGCTTCTTCTCTTATCAGTGGCTGAAGACCAATGGACCGGTCTTCTTCAATGAGGGTATGACCCAGCCTATCGGCAATGCTATCCAGAAGCAGATGTATAATGAGATGCTCAATAAGATGGCACAGGGGATGATGGCACAGGGTATGCCGGAAATGGCTGCCAAGGCTGCAGCTGCCAAGGTTATAGAGAAGGCTGGAGGCGTATCCATGAATGTGAATATGGGTGCACCGGGATTGTATCATACACCTCAGTGGAACCTGGGATTCTTTCATGAGAGCAACTTCAATATCACCGATCGCCTTACTGCTACCTTGGGCTTGCGCTATGACTTGATGCATACAGCCATCCATTATGATGCCAGTGCCTATATGCAGATGAATGCCAATGTAATGGGAAAGTTGGCTACCTTTGTCTTGGATTCTTCACTGGATCATGAAGTAAGTGACGATTATAGCCAGCTTTTGCCGAAATTCGGTCTTAATCTGAAGATTGATGAGCTGGGCAGTAATGTATATGCTACTGTAAGTAAGGGCTATCGTGCTGGTGGATATAACATCCAGATGTTCAGTGATGTACTTCAGACCGAACTGAATGCCAATCGCAGTCAGGCTATGCGTGGAGATTATCATATTACGAATACCGAGGAGGATTACCAGCGTATTGATAAGACCATCTCCTACAAGCCAGAGACTTCCTGGAATTATGAGGCAGGTGCCCATCTGAATCTCTTCGATCACATGCTGCATTTTGACTTGAGTGCTTTCTATATGAAGGTGACCAACCAGCAGCTCTCTGTCATGGCGGGCAATTATGGCTTCGGACGTATGATGGTGAATGCCGGAAAGAGTCACAGCTGTGGTATTGAAGCAGCTTTGAGAGGACAGCTTTTCGATGGAAAATTTGATTGGGCAATGAGTTATGGTTATACTCGCAGCAAGTTTGATAAGTATGTAGATGGAGAAGGTGAGGATGCCGTAGATTATAAGGACAAATACGTTCCTTACGTGCCACAGCATACGATGGCTGCGATGGCAGACTATCGTCTCACCGACTGGCTGACTCTCGGTGCTAACGTGAATGCACAGGGCAAGACTTATTGGGACAATGCAAATACTTACTCCCAAAAGTTATATGCAGTTTTGGGAGCACATATTGATTTGAATTTCAAGGCTTTCAATGTAAGTTTCTGGGGTAGAAATCTCACAGACACCAATTATAATACCTTTGCGGTAGATAATTCTGCTACAGGCACGAAAGAATACTTTGCCCAGCGAGGCAATCCTTTCCAATGTGGTGTGGATGTGAGATTCCATTTCTAGTAATTGCTATTCGTTATTGTCGTATCCGTCTGGGATTTTCTTTCCCAGAGCGAGTGCGGCAATAACTTTAGCCCCCGATTTTTCTAGTTTTTCAGCAAATTGAACAATTGATCCTCCAGATGCAATAATGTCATCGAAGAGGATCACTTGTTTTTCCTGGAAGAAAGTTTCGTCTATATGAAGTGCATCCACTTCATCTCCATCCTCATCTTTTGTTGTTGTGAAGCTGAATGCGTTGTAGGCATTCTGCATACCTGTTGCTTCACATACCTGTTCGCTGAACTTGCGGAATCTGCGCTCAGTATGCTTTCGGGTTGAGGCGGGTAGGCAAACGAAAGTGAGTTGTGAAAGTGCAGGGAGCGGGTTGGTGGCTCCCTCTTTTTCAGAGAATACCGCCTTTAGAAAAGAAGACACCAAGTCGATGGCCTTATCGACAGCTTGCTGATGGTCTATCTCGGTAGTGAGTTCCGAGTTACCCTTGAAGTTGACGATGAGGTCGCGCTTTTCCCATTCTTCTGCCGAAAGCTCGAAGGTGCCGAACGCGCTGAAAGCAGCGTAATCTACCAGCCAATTGTAGTGAAGGCCATTGCTGAGGCAAGGCCATGATGCGATGTTAATGCTTTTTTCTGCCATAGACAAGATGTTTATAATCGTTCTTCTTTATAGTTTTCTTGAATAGATATTACTTCCGTTGTCTTTATAAATCAGTACAAAAGTATGAATATTTTTTGAAATATCTGCATAAAAAAGCTTTTTTTTTCATTTTGGACTATTTTTTAGCAGATTCTACTTTGATTTTAACAAGATTTCTAGTAACTTTGCACCTCGAAACCGGATGGGCTTAACTTTTATGATATGAATAATCATGATTTTTTAAAAATATAACAAATGACGAGAAAAACAAAAATGCATGAGTTGCGCGACTACATCATTATCGGTCTGGCAATGGTAGAAGGTAGTATCGGACTCAATTTATTCCTCCTCCCTAACCATATCACGATGGGTGGAGTAGGCGGTATCGCCTCTATCTTCTGCTGGGGATTTGGCATTCCTGCCTCTGTCACTTATCTGGCGCTCAACGTATTTTTGCTGTTGATAGCATTCCGTATCCTGGGTTGGAAATTCTGTGCCAAGACGATTTATGGTGTAGCAATCTTTGCTGCGGTGACTCGCTTCATAGAGATTCATACGGTGGGTATGACGCCTTTGCTTCACGATCAGCCTTTTATGGCGACAGTTATCGGTGCCTTCTTTATGGGAAGCAGTGCTGGATTGGGTCTGGGATGTAATGGTTCTACCGGAGGCAGTGATACGGTGGCGGCAATGATCAATAAGTACTATAACATTTCTTTGGGACATGCCATTATGGTTTGCGACTTGCTCATCATTACCAGTTCCTATTTTGTGCTTCGCTCCTGGGAAATGGTGATTTATGGTTATGTGTGCCTGTTCGTTGTGTCGCTTACTGTTGATCATGTTGTCAATGCCATGCGCCGTTCGGTACAGTTCTTTATCATTTCAGACAAGTATCTGGAGCTGAGCGCTGCCATCAATACGACAGCCGAACGTGGATGTACGGTAATGGATGGTCATGGTTGCTATAGCGGCAAGGATGTTCACATGCTCTTCGTACTGGCTCGACAGAGAGAGTCGCAGAAGATATTCCGCCTGATAGATGAGATTGACCCTACTGCATTTGTGAGTCAGAGTTCTGTAATCGGTGTGTATGGAGAAGGATTTGATAGATTTAAAGTAGGCAAGAAGATTTCCTTGTCTAAGAAATAAGTTTTTAAGTATTTAGATAAAAGTTATGTTCGCAAGTATGAAATGAGTATTCTCATGCTTGCGAACATTATTCTTTTGGGGCAGGTACTTGCTGATACCATCCTGTTTGTTTTTACTTCTTTCTTTCTGTTTCCTTGATGTAGCCGTGTCGGTAAGCATAGAGAAGTTCCTGGAGATCTTCTATCTGCTTGCGTAAATCCTGACCGATATCTGTATCTGCTACGAGCATTCTTCGATTGCTCATTTCTACAATCTGGGTGGTACTTTTGATGTCGGTACCGCGTGTGATGGCATCCTCGGCACTTGTGAAAGGTTCGTGCTGTACGAGCTGGAAACCGCGGGAGTGATAAACCAGGGTGTAGCCTGCTATACCCGTCTCATTGTGGTAAGCTTTGGAGAAACCTCCATCAATCACCATCAGCTTTCCGTTTGCCTTGATAGGATTCTCTCCCTTTAAGGTTCTTACCGGAACGTGACCGTTAATGATATGGCGATTCTCTCCCTTCAGCCCGAAGGCATCCATGATATGGTCTATCACCTTCTCGTCATCACGCAGCTTGAAGTAGTAACCCTTTTCCTCTTTGTGGGTCTCCTTGTCGGCGATAAAATATCGCTCGAAGGTTGCCATCTTGCTCTTGTCGAAGAGTGGACTGTCTGGACCACACCAGAGATAGAGGAAGTAATCGATGGCATACTGTTTCTCGTCTGGGTCGGAATCCTGCTGGAATGCCGTGCGAATCTGCATTCCGGTATGATGCATCAGATCCTTTCCGCTGTACTTTTCTCCAGGATAAATCTCTACCTCTTTCAATGTTCCGTCTTCGTTGAGTGGACAGGATGCATGGAAGAGCAGGTTGTTGTTGAAGATGGCATACATACAGCCATGCTGCAGCATGGTTCTGATATGCTTGTGCAGTTTCTCGCATATCATAAATGAATGGTGCAGCTTCTGCATCAGAATCTCTTCTTCCTCGCTGAGCTTGTTCGGATTCTGCGGGTCAATGGTAGGGAAGTGGCATGTGGACATTTCGTACTCCTTGCCCTCAATCTCTACGGTTCCCTTTTCATAGTTTACGTGCTCAAAGAGTCGTCTGCCATCCATTTTCCATTCTGGATGCTTGGTGATGAGCTGACCTTCTATCTTGAATTGTATCACGGCAATAGCCTTGTGCATCAGAGATGTGAGTCGCTTGGTCTTGTCATCCATAGCGGCTGCACCACCTGTCATCTTTGGCAGGAATTCTTCGCAAGGATCATCACCGTAGGTTTCCATCGCAAAGGTGGCCAATGGTATGAGGTTGATGCCGTAACCCTCCTCCAGGGTGGCAAGGTTGGCATAGCGCAGCGACAGTCGGATGACGTTGCAGATACAGGCATCATTACCGGCAGCGGCTCCCATCCAGAGTACATCGTGGTTGCCCCATTGGATATCCCAGCTATGATAGTGGCGCATCTTGTCGAGAATGATATGTGCTCCCGGTCCGCGGTCGTATATGTCGCCGAGAATATGGAGCTGGTCTATGGCGAGTCTTTGTATCACATTGGCAATGGCTACAATGAAATCGTCAGCACGTCCTGTTGAGATGATGGTATCTACGATGACATTCACATATGCTGCCTTGTCGTGATCTTCCGTATGCTCGTGCAAAAGCTCCTGTATAATATAGGAGAAATCGCATGGCAGTGATTTGCGCACTTTGGAACGGGTGTACTTGCTTGACACATCACGGCAAACCGCCACCAGCTGGTGAAGGGTGATATGATACCAGTCGTTGATATCAGCTTCCCTTTGCTTTACCTGCTCCAGTTTTCGTTCCGGATAGTAGATCAGGGTGCAAAGTTCACGCTTGTCCTGTTCACGCAGGGTGTTGCCGAAGAGCTCGTTCACCTTACGCTTGATATTGCCTGATGCATTTTTCAGTACATGCAGAAATGCCTCATACTCGCCGTGAATATCAGCGAGAAAATGCTCTGTGCCTTTCGGCAGATTGAGAATAGCCTGCAGATTGATAATCTCCGTGCTAGCCTCAGCTATGGATGGAAACGACTGTGCGAGTAACTGTAGGTACCGCATGTCGTGATTGATATCATACTGTTTCATATTCGTAATCCTTAATGTTTGCGTCATTGTTTGCGTCAATAATTGATAAATCTAATGTTAACTGCTGAAACAACATTTCTGTTGATAATCTATATTTCAGATGCAAAGTTACAGCTTATTCTTGAAAATAAAAAATCTTTTGGCATATTTTTTCGGAAATATTTTGTGGTTTCACTTTTTTGCATTACTTTTGCAAACGTGTAGGATGATAAGGCTGGCACTGGCATCGCTTTCTTCCGGGCTTCAATCCTCACTTTCATATAAAAAAAGGTAATATCAATTATTCAATAGACTAGCAATATGAAACAAACAATTTTGGTAACTGGCGGTACTGGTTTTATCGGTAGCCACACCACAGTAGAGTTGCAGCAGGCAGGCTACAACGTAGTAATCGTAGATGACCTTTCAAACTCAAAGATTGAGGTTCTTGATGGTATCGAGAAGATTACAGGTATTCGTCCAGCTTTCGAGCAGGTAGATCTTCGTGACAAGGCAGCTACAGAGGCTGTATTCCAGAAGTATCCTGCTATCGAGGGTATCATTCACTTTGCTGCCAGCAAGGCTGTAGGTGAGAGTGTACAGAAGCCTTTGTTGTACTACCGCAACAACCTGGTTTCGCTCATCAACCTGCTTGAGTTGATGCCAAAATATAATGTTAAGGGTATTATCTTCTCTTCTTCCTGCACCGTTTATGGTCAGCCTAAGCCAGAGAACTTGCCTGTAACTGAGGAGGCTCCTCATCAGAAGGCTACTTCTCCTTATGGCAATACCAAGGAGGTGAACGAGCAGATCATCGCAGACTATATCCATAGCGGTGCTAACATCAAGAGCATCGTCTTGAGATACTTCAACCCAATCGGTGCTCATCCATCTGCAGAGATTGGTGAGTTGCCAAATGGTGTGCCAAACAACCTGATTCCTTACGTAACTCAGACTGCTATGGGTATCCGCAAGGAGCTTACCATCTTCGGTAACGATTATGATACTCCTGATGGAACCTGCATCCGCGACTATATCTATGTAGTTGACCTCGCCAAGGCTCACGTTTGTGCTATGGCTCGTGTACTCGACAAGGAGACTGAACCAATTGAGTACTTCAATATCGGTACAGGTAACGGTAACTCTACTCTCGAAATCGTTGAGACATTCGAGAAGGCTACCGGCGTGAAGTTGAACTGGAAGTATGGTCCACGTCGTGAGGGCGATATCGAGAAGATCTGGGGCGATTGCACCAAGGCTAACAAAGTTTTGGGCTGGAAGGCTGAGGCTAAGCTTGAGGATGTTCTGGCATCTGCCTGGAAGTGGCAGCAGAAGCTCCGTGCCGATGGAATTATGTAATTACGGTTAAATATATATAAAAAGAAGGGACTTGGTATCTGGAATGATGGCAGGTTCCTTCTTTTTTTATACCTTTGCAGGAAAGTATTTTTTAACGTAAAAGAGCAGGAGTATGAAGAAAAGTTTACTTACCATATTGATGATACCATGCATGATGTTGGCTGTGCCTATGGTTTCTTCGGCACGGACTGGTGCAGAGGAAATGATAGACCTGGATGTGCAGGAGATTTCCTTGACTTATTCTGGAGGCGTGATGCATATCACCGGAGCCAACAACCAGATTGTTACCATCTACAATCTGGCGGGTGTCGCTGTGAAGTCTTTCAGGGTAGAGGGACAGGACAAGCGCTTTAACCTTTCTCTCTCTGATGGTGTCTATATCATCAAGGTAGGAACCTCCTTTACGAGAAAGATTCTGTTTAGACGCTAAAGGTAGCCCTTCTTCTAAAAATATATTCAGTTTCGTGAAAATACTTAGAATTTTGCCATTCCTGCTCTGTTGGGTCATTCTGTCGTGTAAGCAGCATGAACCCAACGAAAATCAGAACTTGACGTTAGAATACTATCAGGAGATGGTGAACCCAAACTATGCAATCAATTCTAAAAAGGTAAGGAGATTGATGGATAGCCTGATGAACAATGATTCGGGTTCTACTGTTGCCGACTTGCATACCAAGAGATATTATCGCAATCATGGAGGATTTCTTTGGGTTGATCGACATGGAATAGATCATCGTGCAGATACGCTGCTGACCTATCTGCAGAAGGTGGATGAAATGGGATTCAAGACCAAGCATTTCTATGTGAATCAGATTATCCAAGATATCGAAAGGCTCCATCGATTGGATTTGGGGGAAGGCAATGAGGATATCAACCATGTGATGGCTCGTCTGGAATACAGGCTTACCAAGTCGTATTTGAGATATGTAGGTGGTCAGAGGTTTGGATTCGTCAATCCGTCATTCGTCTTGAATCGTCTGGACAGTATTGCTCCCAATCCCTACGATTCCATCAAGCGACCAGTGAGATACCGTGGCCTTTTTGATGTGAAGATGCAGCATGCCAGTGATGCCTTTTTTCATCTTGCTCTTCAGCAGTTGAGAAGTAGGGTGGATGTTGATGGCGAAGAAACAGAGAAAAGTAGATTGGCGGCTTTCTTAAAGGATGTACAGCCCAAGTCTCCTTTCTATTATACGTTGCAGGAAAGATTGAAGTCGGAAAGCCTTGACAGAAATCAGAGAATGAAGATTCTTGTAAATATGGAGCGGTGCAGGTGGAGGGAAGCAGATTATCCTGCCAAGCATAAGAAATATGTGCTGGTTAACATTCCTTCCTTTCATCTTTATGCCATAGATGAGCAGGATACGCTTTCGATGAAGATTGGATGTGGCTCTACCAAGACCAAAACTCCGATACTGAACAGCTATATCAAGCGAATGGATCTGAATCCGAAGTGGTTTGTGCCTCGCAGCATCATGATCAAGGATATGGTGCATCATGCTGGGAATCCGGCTTACTTCAACTCCCGCAATTACTATATCTCAGATCGTTCAACAGGCGAGGAAGTGAATCCGGCACAGGTTACCCGGGCTATGCTGCTCTCAGGAAAATACGGTGTGGTTCAGCGTGGCGGAAAGGGAAATTCGTTGGGAAGAATCATTTTCCGTTTCGATAATAACTTCTCTGTCTATCTGCATGACACATCGAGCCAGACTGTTTTCAGCCGAGAGGACAGAGGCGTATCGCATGGATGCATAAGGGTAGAGAAGCCTTTCGAACTCGCTAAGTTCCTGCTTCATGAGAAAAATGATAAGCTCATTCAGCGAATCAACTATTCGATGACTGCCGATTCTCTGAAGATTAAGAAATTAGTGGTTGGGTCGGTAAAGGTGGAACCTCAGATTCCTCTCTTCATCACGTATTACACGCTTTATCCATTTGCCAAGGGTGTGGTAAGCTACCCCGATGTCTATGGATTTGATAGTGTGATATTTGAGCAATTAAAGAAATATCTATAGCCGGGAATGTAGGCTTATAAAGGAATTAAAGAATTAGTATTATTAAATTAGAAAACTTCATGATACTCAGTGATTCAGAACTGGTAGAGATGCTTCGGGAACCACGTACCCGGCGAGAAGGATTCGCCGTGCTGGTTAAGCAGTATAGTGAGAAACTATACTGGAAGGTGCGTCGTATCGTGCTCAGTCATGAAGATGCTAATGATGTCCTTCAGAATGTTTTCATCAAAGTATGGAACAATCTGCAGAATTTCCAGGGAAAGTCTTCACTATCTACCTGGCTTTATCGTATTGCGATCAATGAATCGCTTGATTTTCTGAGAAAGCAGAAACAGACGGATATGGTCATTTCCGACGAAGAACTTTCTGTTTCATCCAGGTTGATGAGCGACGAATACTTTGATGGTGATGAGATACAGGCTAGATTGCAGGAAGCTGTGGCAAGGTTGCCTGAAGTGCAGAGGACGGTTTTTAATCTTAAATATTTTGAGGAAATGAAGTATTCTGAGATTAGTCAGATTCTCAATACCAGTGAAGGTGCACTGAAAGCTTCTTATCATCTGGCAGTGAAAAAAATAACAGAATATTTGCATTCGTTTGATTAAACCTTCAGCAATGTAAATCGTCTATTCAAATAAAAGAAGAAAGGATATTGCAATATGATAAACGAAGAGAAAAAAATAAATGATATTTTCGGCAAGGAAAACCATTTCAAGGTTCCTGAAGGTTATTTCGATAACTTTGCAGAACAGATGATGGCAAAGATTCCGATGCAGGAAATTGATTCTCCTGAAGAAACTGATAAGAACCGTCAGGAGAATCAGGCTAAGTTCGTGCATTTAAGTCTCTGGAGACGTTTGCCTCTCAGAAAGATTGCTGCAGCCTTAGCCGTAACAGCCATGTTGGGTGGCGGTGTGCTCTATCAGCTTCAGCAGACAGAGAAGAAGCATCATGCTTTGGCACATAACGAAACTCCAGCCATTGAGAGTTCACACGTTACAGACGGGGATGATGCTGCCTTTGAGCAGATGGCTGATTATACAATGATGGACACTCAGGATTTCTATGCACAGCTTGTGGCAGAGAACTAATGTAGAATCTATTAAAAAAGACGTATAAATGAAACAAGATAATAAAAGCAAGCATAGAACAAGACATCTGATCTTGGTTATAATGGCAGCTATTGCGATGACGATGATGGGATTCCCTTGTCATGCTGAGAATACTCAAAGCCAGCGTCCGCCGTTTGACCCGAAGCGTTTTGAGGCAGATTTGGAGCAGTATATCACAACCCATGCAAGCCTCACGCCGCAGGAAGCAAGTAAGTTCTTCCCGGTTTACCGCCAGATGATGAAGAAGATGCGTTCTTGTTTTGATGAGATGCGTAGATATCATTTCGTTAATCCGACAGACGAGAAAGGTTGCGCTGAGGCTATCCGCCGCCAGGATGAGTTGGATATCGAGATGAAGCAGTTGCAGCAGGAATATCATAACCGGTTTATGTATATCCTGCCTGCCAGCAAGGTGCTTCAGGTCATCAAGGCTGAAGAAAAGTTCCATCGTCAGGCTTTCAAAAGAGCCAGACAGTGGCATCAAAATCACCCCAAGCATGAGAAAAGATAATGTATAAAGTCGCAAAGGTGTTATTTATAGTAACATTTTTGCGATTTTATTTTGTTGTTTCCCCAAATTATAGTAACTTTGCACATCAGAAACAAAAATATATAATATAATAAGGTATGTACAGAACACAAACTTGTGGAGAGCTTCGTCTCTCTGATGCTGGCAAGGAAGTTACACTTGCCGGATGGGTACAGCGCTCAAGAAAGATGGGTGGTATGACATTCGTTGACTTGCGCGACCGTTATGGTATCACACAGTTGGTTTTCAACGAGGCAGATGATAAGGCCTTGTGTGATGCTGCCAATAAGCTGGGTCGTGAATATTGCATCCAGATCAAGGGTACAGTTAGTGAGCGACAGAGCAAGAATCCTAAAATGGATACAGGTGATATTGAAATCCTGGTAAAGGAGCTGAATGTGCTCTCTCAGAGTCAGACTCCTCCTTTCACTATCGAAGATAATACTGATGGCGGTGACGATATTCGTATGAAGTATCGCTATCTCGATTTGCGCCGTCCTGCGGTTCGTAAGAATTTGGAGTTGCGTCATCGTATGTGCATCCTGATTCGCAACTTCCTCGATTCACAGAACTTTATGGAGGTTGAGACTCCTATCCTCATCGGTAGTACACCAGAAGGAGCCCGCGACTTCGTTGTTCCTTCTCGTATGAATCCTGGTCAGTTCTATGCTCTTCCACAGAGCCCTCAGACATTGAAGCAACTCCTGATGGTAGCTGGTTTCGACCGCTACTTCCAGATTGCCAAGTGCTTCCGTGACGAGGACCTCCGTGCCGACCGTCAGCCTGAGTTTACTCAGATCGACTGTGAGATGAGCTTCGTAGATCAGGATGATGTAATCGATCTTTTCGAGGAAATGGCTCGCCATCTCTTCAAGGAGATTCGTGGCGTAGAGCTTCCTAAGCTGGAGCAGATGACATGGCATGAGGCTATGCGCCGTTTCGGTAGCGATAAGCCAGACTTGCGTTTCGGTATGGAGTTTGTAGAGTTGAAGGATGCCTTCACTGGTAAGGGTAACTTCTCTGTATTCGATGAGGCTAAGTATATTGGCGGTATCTGCGTTCCTGGTTGTGCTGACTATAGCCGCAAGCAGTTGAACGAGTTGACCGACTTCGTAAAGCGTCCACAGGTAGGTGCCAAGGGTTTGGTTTATATCAAGTATAATGCAGATGGTACTGTGAAGAGTAGCATCGATAAGTTCTATTCTCCAGAGGAGCTTGCAGAAATCAAGACTGTAATGGGTGCTAACGATGGCGACCTCGTTTTGATTCTGAGTGGTGACAATGCCAATAAGACTCGTATCCAGCTTTGCTCTCTCCGTCTTGAGATGGGTGACCGTCTGGGCTTGCGTGACAAGAACGTGTTCAAGTGTCTCTGGATTGTTGACTTCCCTCTCTTCGAGTGGAGTGATGAGGAGCAGCGCCTGATGGCAACTCACCATCCTTTCACAATGCCAAATCCTGATGATATCCCATTGCTCGATGAGCATCCAGAGCAGGTTCGTGCCAAGGCATACGACTTTGTCTGCAATGGTATCGAAGTGGGTGGAGGTTCTCTCCGTATCCACGATACTCAGTTGCAGGAGAAGATGTTCGAGGTTCTCGGTTTCACACCAGAGCGTGCTGAGGCTCAGTTCGGCTTCCTGATGAACGCCTTCAAGTATGGAGCACCACCTCACGCAGGTCTTGCTTTCGGTCTTGATCGCTTCGTAAGCATTATGGCTGGTCTCGACAGTATCCGCGACTGCATCGCTTTCCCTAAGAATAATTCTGGTCGCGACGTGATGCTTGATGCTCCTTCAGAGCTGGATCCAAAACAGCTTGATGAGCTGGAGATTAAGCTTGATTTGAAGGATTAATTATAAATTGCACCGCATTTATCTTGATGTAAGTCAAAAAATGCGGTGCAACCTCTTGTAAACAAGCACTTTTCTGCTTTAAAATGCTAAAATTTAAACTATTTTTTTTAATTTTGCATCAGAATAATTAAGGAAATGCTTTAGAAAACAAGCATTTCGCAGAACAAATTATTACTAAAGACATGGTAGAAAAGAAAGCAACAACTAAGACAGCTGCCAAGAAGACAGCTACTAAGAAGGCTACAGCAGCAAAGACTGCTACAGCTACAAAGAAGACTTCTACAGCAAAGAAGGAAGTAATCTATTTGACTGCTGAGAACGCAGGTTTCCGTGCTGGTGATGTTTATCAGGCATTGGCAGCAGCAGAACAGTCTCTCTCTTTGGAGGAGATTGCTAAGCAGGCAAACATTAGTGTTGAGGATGCTATCCTTGGTATCGGATGGCTCTTCAAAGAGGGTAAGATTAAGGAAGAGGACAACAAGGTAGCTCTCGCTTAAATAAAGAACCTTAAGAGCCGCAGTTTCTTAACTTAGTGGAAGAAACTGCGGCTTTTCTGTTTTTTATTCACTCTTCTCTCGATTCACTCTTCTCAGTCTTTATTTAAATTTCTTTTCACCATAACCATCTAGCATTATTTATATGAAATTAGAACAAGAAATATTCAACGTTTTGGTACAAGCCGGCAGTCAAGGTCTCAAGTTGGAGAAGATAGTCCGTCATGTTTATAATTCTTGTAATTCCATTTTTACTCCTCTTGATTATAAATATGTGTATGGTTTCGTTTCTCAGTATCTCATCAAAAATTCCAAGAACCCAAGTTCTATTATAGAGAAAGGCAAGGGATATGGAGTGTATCGTATCAACTATCAGAGTTCGGCTATGCAGCAGCTGATGCTTGATTTCTCTTCTGCCTCTATAGAGAAAGAGGATGATGACAGCGAGAAAAGCAAGCAATCGCAGGAACTTGATCTCTTTGGTGATTGATAGAAGTAAGGTAAGTTATCTAACGAAGTTAGTTGCGTTGGCTAATGAAGTTAGTTGCGTGGTCTAACGAAGCTATGTAAGTTATCGAAAGGAGCAATAGAAGTTGTCTGAAGAAGCAATGGAGGTTGTCTGAAGAATTAATTCTTGTTTTCGGGTTCGTAGGCTTTTCAAACCGCACAACAGCTGTTGTGCGCTTGCATAACAGCTGATATGCGCTTGCACAACAGCTGATGTGCGAGTGGAATACACCTGTTGGGCACCAACTTATTAAATCGTTTTTTTTCATTGGGGGGAATCTATCCGTTTATTCGTATTATATTTGTATGATGAGTTATGGAATGAGCATTTCTATCAAACTCATTTCTATACTTTAGGTTTAGTAATAACAAACAATTTTAAATAACGGACAAATGGCTAGAAGATATTTATTAGGTTTTGATGTGGGTTCAAGTTCTGTAAAGGCTTCTCTTACAGATGTAGATAATGGTGAAATCGTTGCTTCAGCATTCTATCCTGATCATGAAGCACCTATCATGGCAGTAAAGGCAGGATGGGCTGAACAGGATCCACAGATGTGGTGGGATAATGCCAAGTTATCACTCAAGAAGATTATGGCGGAGTGTGGTGCCAAGGGTGAGGATATCCTTGCTATTGGTATTTCTTATCAGATGCATGGTCTAGTTTGCGTGGATAAGAACCAGCAGGTTTTGCGTCCATCTATCATCTGGTGCGATTCCCGTGCAGTTCCTTATGGCGAGAAAGCGTTCCATGATTTAGGCGAGGACCTCTGCTTGCGTAATCTGCTTAATTCTCCAGGCAACTTTACCGCTTCCAAACTGGCGTGGGTTAAGGAGAATGAGCCTGAGCTTTTCGATAAGATTGATAAGATTATGCTCCCAGGTGATTATCTGGCGATGAAACTTTCCGGTGAGGCTCAGACTACTATCAGCGGACTTTCTGAGGGTATGATGTGGGACTTCAAGGCAAAGAAACCTGCCAAGTTCCTGCTTGATTATTTCGGATTCGATGAGAGTATGATCGCCGACATCGTTCCTACCTTCTCTGTACAGAGCGTAGTCTGCAAGGCTGCTGCCGAGGAACTGGGTCTGAAGGAGGGAACTCCTATCTCTTACCGCGCAGGTGACCAGCCGAATAATGCTGTCAGCCTGAATGTGTTCAATCCAGGTGAGATTGCCAGCACCGCAGGAACTTCCGGAGTAGTCTATGGTGTGCTCGGTGATGTCAATTACGATCCAAAGAGTCGTGTCAATACCTTTGCACATGTCAACTATACAACGGAACTCGACCGCTTGGGAGTGTTGCTCTGTATAAATGGTACAGGTATTCTGAATGCTTGGGTACATCGTAACATAACTCCTGATGTAAGCTATGCAGATATGAATGATTTGGCAGCCGGTGTTCCTATTGGCAGCGATGGCGTGAAGATCATTCCTTTCGGAAATGGAGCAGAGCGCGTATTGGAGAATCGTGAAGTAGGCTGTTCTATCCGTGGATTGAGCTTTACCAAGCACAATCGCTCTCATATCGTAAGAGCTGCACAGGAAGGTATCGTGTTCAGCTTCTGCTATGGTATGGAAATCATGCAGCAGATGGGTATGGATATCAAGAAGGTTCATGCTGGAAAGGCAAACATGTTCCTCAGTCCTCTGTTCCGTGATACCCTGGCAGGTGTGAGTGGTGCCACCATTGAACTTTACGAGACCGATGGTAGTGCTGGTGCTGCCAAGGGAGCTGGTATCGGAGCCGGAATCTATAAGGATCACGATGAGGCATTTGCATCTCTTAAGAAATTGGCGGTAATTGAGCCTGATGAGGCAAATCGCAGTGCTTATCTTGAGGCTTATGCTGACTGGAAGGCTGAACTTGGTAAGCTCTAAGTTATACTTTGATACCAGAAGAGTTCGAAAAACACGGGTTTTTTCTAAATATGATAAAGGATGGAATAATTTTCCATCCTTTATTTGTTTATACCAATTATTTTTATTACTTTTGCGGAATATTATATAAAAAGATATAAATATGGCTCATAAAAATAATCATTTAGTAATCATGGCAGGTGGAGTAGGCAGTAGATTCTGGCCTATGAGTACCGTGGACAAGCCTAAGCAGTTTATTGATGTCTTAGGAACAGGTCGTACACTTTTACAGCTTACATTCGATCGTTTTGAGGGTGTTTGTGACCCGGAGAATGTTTGGGTAGTAACCAATAAAAAGTATGCTGCCTTGGTTCACGAGCAGTTGCCTGAGATTCCTGAGGGTAATATTCTGCAGGAACCATGCAGAAGAAACACAGCTCCTTGCATCGCCTATATCAGTTGGCGAATCAAGGAAAAGGATCCACATGCAAATATTGTTGTATCTCCTTCTGATCATATCGTTACCAATGCCAACGAATTCAGAAGAGTGGTAACATCTGCCTTGAAGTTTACTGGTGAGACTGACAGCATCGTTACTTTGGGAATGAAGCCTACTCGTCCAGAGACAGGCTATGGCTATATTCAGGCAGATCTCCGTACTCCTTCAGCTCGTAACAAGGAAATCTTCCGTGTTGATCAGTTCAGGGAGAAACCAAATTTGGAGACTGCTACTCAATATATTCAGGACAAGAGTTTCTTCTGGAATGCCGGTATCTTCGTGATGAGTGCCGCAACTATTGTCAATGCCTTCCGTGTTTACCAGCCAAGCATTGCCAAGATTTTCGAGAGCATGCGCAGTATTTATGGTACAGACAAGGAGCAGGCTGAAATCGATCTGCGTTATCCTGAATGTGAGAATATCTCTGTTGACTATGCTATCATGGAGAAAGCGGAGGAA
This sequence comes from uncultured Prevotella sp., assembly GCA_900544825.1. Taxonomy (GTDB): domain Bacteria; phylum Bacteroidota; class Bacteroidia; order Bacteroidales; family Bacteroidaceae; genus Prevotella. The sequence goes on from UQWP01000003.1 coordinate 69,049, forward strand.
ATCTTCGTGATGCCTGCCGACTTTGGATGGAGTGACCTCGGTACATGGGGAAGCCTCCTGGCACAGAGCCATAAGGATATGTATGGCAATGCGCTGATTGGTGATAATATCCAGATGGTGGAGTCCAAGAACAATATCGTTCATACCATGAACGAGAAGAAGGTTGTTATCCAGGGGCTGGATGGCTATATTGTAGCAGAGGAAGACGGAACGCTGCTTATCTGCAAATTGTCTGAGGAACAGCGAATCAAGATTTTCTCAGGTAGTGAGAAGTAATGATTGCTATCTATATATACAAAAAACTCTCCATTGAAGGTTGAATCTCAATGGAGAGTTTTTTTGTATAGATGTGCTTCTGAAGAAGTTTATTTCTTCTTGATACCCTTATAGGCAATAAAGGCTACGATGACTACAGCCAATGCTAAGATGACATAACCTATTTCGTGGCTATACTGTACAGCCTGCTGATAAACGTCATGGGTTGTCTTATAGTCGGTGTATTCGTAGATACCCCAACCGATGGCTGCCAATACGGTGTTCCATATGCCTGCACCGATAGTGGTGTAGAGCAGGAACTTGCCTACGTGCATTCCAGCCAATCCTGCTGGAATACTGATGAGCTGGCGAACAGCTGGTACCAATCTTCCAAAAATGGTAGAGGCAGCACCATGCTTGCGGAAATACTCCTCAGCTACTTCCACCTTCTGGCGGTCGATCAGGCACATGTGGCCGATTCGGCTGTCAGCAAAGCGGTAGATGATAGGGCGACCTACCCATTTAGCCAAATAGTAGTTGATGAGTGCACCGAGGTCTGCACCGATAGTAGCAAACACGATGACCAGGATAAATGACATCCCACTGTTTGGGTCCATAGCCTTCCAGGCTGCTGGTGGAACTACTACCTCTGATGGAAAAGGTATAAACGAACTTTCGATGGTCATGAAAAGGGTAACCACCCAATAGTTCAAGTTATCCAGAATCCAAAGAAAAAGATCTGCTGTATTCATAATTATGCTTGTATTTAAATAATATCTATTGAATGATTAGGAGTTAAGAGATATAAAGCTCTTAACTCCTGATTTCATATCTCAGCACTTATTTATTCTGCTTTGCCCAGGTATCCTTCAAGCCCACAGTCTTGTTGAATACTGGCTTCTCGTCTGTTGTGTCGAGGTCTGCCATAAAGTAACCGATGCGCTGGAACTGGAGATACTCTCCTGGCTTCTTGGTTGCTGCATACTCCTCTACATAGCACTCCTTGAAATCGTGGAAGCTCTCTGGGTTGAGTAATTCACGGAAGTCGCGCTCGTCAGCAGATGGGTTCTCGATAGCGAAGAGACGGTCGTACTCACGAACTTCTGCCTTTACGCAGTGGTCGGCAGATACCCAGTGAAGAGTACCTTTCACCTTGCGGTTGGCACCTTCCATTCCGCTCTTGCTGATAGGGTCGTATTCTGCCTGAATCTCAGTGATGACACCGTTCTCGTCCTTGGTGCAGCCAGTACACTTCACGATATAAGCGTTCTTCAGGCGAACTTCCTTTCCAGGAGTCATACGGAAGAACTTCTTTGGAGCATCCTCCATAAAGTCGGCACGCTCAATCCAGAGGTTCTTTGAGAAGGTGATGGTATGTGTGCCATCTGCCTCGTTCTCTGGGTTGTTGATTGCCTCCATCTCCTCGCTCTCACCCTCAGGATAGTTGGTGATGACGAGTTTCACTGGGTCGAGTACGGCACTTACACGGCAAGCCTTCTTGTTCAAGTCCTCACGAACTGAAGCCTCCAGAAGAGCCATGTCGTTGAGGGCATCGAACTTGGTGTAACCGATGCTGTCGATGAACATACGGATACTCTCTGGTGAATAACCGCGGCGACGCATACCGCAAAGTGTAGGCATACGAGGATCGTCCCATCCGTTTACCAGGTGCTCATCTACCAGAGTATGGAGCTTACGCTTACTCATTACTGTATAAGTGAGGTTCAAGCGGTTGAACTCAATCTGGCGAGGACGGTTATCGTTCAATACGTCATCGCTGCCATCCATCTCCTTCAGGAAGTCAACAAACTTGTCGTAGAGAGGACGGTGAGGAACGAACTCCAAGGTACAGATAGAGTGGGTAACACCCTCGAAATAGTCGCTCTGTCCGTGTGCGAAGTCGTACATTGGATAAGCGTGCCACTTAGTACCTGTACGGTGGTGAGGAGTCTGGATGATGCGGTACATGATTGGGTCGCGGAAGTGCATGTTTGGATTAGCCATGTCAAGCTTCGCACGAAGTACCATACTTCCTTCTACAGCCTCAGGAGTGTTCATCTTCTCAAAGAGAGCAAGGTTCTCCTCAACAGGACGGTCGCGATATGGGCTGGCAGTACCAGGGGTAGTAGGAGTACCCTTCTGAGCTGCAATTTCCTCAGCAGTCTGCTCATCGATATAAGCATGTCCCTTCTTGATCATCCATACAGCAAACTCCCACAACTTCTCGAAGTAGTCGGAAGCATAATAGATGTTGCCCCACTTAAAGCCGAGCCACTGGATGTCTTGGAGGATATTTTCTACGTATTCGTTGTTTTCCTTACTTGGGTTGGTGTCATCAAATCTAAGGTTGCAGACACCCTTGTATTTTTCGGCTACACCGAAGTCCATGCAGATGGCCTTGGCGTGACCGATGTGAAGGTAGCCGTTAGGCTCTGGTGGGAAACGGGTCTGGATTCGACCAGCGTTCTTACCTTCCTTGAGGTCTTCCTCAACCAACTGTTCTACGAAAGAGATGCTCTTTGTTTTCTCCTCGATTTTGTTTTCATCATTCATTGCCATATTCTATAGAATTACTTTATTATTTTCTAAAACCAGTATTTTTCTCGTTTGATGGTGCAAAGATACAAATTTTATTATAAGTACGGAAATTCTTAGGCTCGAAATTTAACAAGAAATGTAGGAAAGTAAGAAAATATCTTTTCTGAGGGGGAAAATATAGTGAATAACAGTTAAAGAAAGCGCCCCCACGGGGTGTGGAGGCGCTCAGCTTATGATGAATATGTATCAGATGGCAGAATTACTTCTTAGCTTCAACTGCCTTTCTGTAAGTCTCGTTCTTGACGATGAGAGTTCCTTCTTCTGTATCAACAGATACCATATCCTTTACTTCTGCATCGAGACCCTTGCGGATGAGGTTGATGTTGGCAGAAGGACCCTGTGGCTTGATATCCATATCCCACTTGAAGTAGTCCTTGTCAAGACCTGTGGTCTTTACTGTAAAGTCTGCGTTGACAGTAATGATACGCTTGCCGTCAGCACTCTTGTATTCACCGGCAACAGCCTGCTGGAATGCTGAGTCTGTAACCACTTCTTCAACATGAGCTGCAGGGGCTGCAGCTGGTTTCTTCTCTGTGCATGCTGTGAAGGCAAGCATACCCATGGCAATAGCCATCAATGTAAGTTTCTTCATAATCTTGATCTTTTAATTATTGATGTTTTGAAAATATTACTTTCTTCCTTTAGAATGTGAAAAGCATGATCAGACTTGTTGCAAACATGGTTGCTATGCTGATCAGTCCTACTGATATGGGGAGATAATTATACTGGATGTTTTTCTTCCCGTCCAGAAACTCCTGGGTGTATGATCTTGCCCAACGGTTATAGGCATAGAATACAATCGATGCCATAACGAAGCCAATAAGAACTCCAACCAGCAGGTCACCAGGATAATGTACTCCCAGATAGGCACGAGAATATGTTACCAGTGTAGCCCATAGCGCCAGGAATATACTCAGCTTTCTGTTTCTTACCAGATACATGGCGAAGAAGGCAACTCCCCACGAGTTGGCTGAGTGGGAGGAAGGAAATCCGTATCTGCCTCCCCGGTATCCGTCAACCACGTGCACCATACTGGATATGGAGTTGTCCAGGTTGCTTGGGCGGAGGCGTCCCACCAATGGCTTGAGTAAGCCTGATGCAGTCTGGTCACAGAGCAATACGAGGAGCGCTATTGCTAGAATAGTGACTATCGTTACCTTCCAGTGGAAATTCTTTATCATCACGAAGATGAACGCTGCATAAAATGGAATCCAAGTGAATCGGTTGCTCACCAAAACCATGAAGTAATCAAATAGTTCACAGTGCATACCATTGATAAACAGAAATATCGCTGTGTCTATCTGTTCCAGATAATGAATGAGTTCTAGCATAGTTGCTTTTACTATTTTTGTTGATATTGATATTCTCGTTTTACTATTATATAATGTAATCTATTTCCTTGCCAGGTCATCATATAGCTTCTGGAGATAGGCTTGACCTCGCTTCAGGTTAAAACCTTTTTCTCCCTTGTCATATACAATTCGCTTGGCTCTGTTGTCGTAGATCAGTGAATTCTCTTCTGAAACAATGCCAAAGGCATCGTTCACTGCAAAGAATGCGAATTTAGGAGTGGCATCGCTCATCATATTCTTGCTGAAAGTGAATTCCCTGTGCTCTACTCCCAGCTGGCCGAGCAGGGTGGCAGCAATGTCATGTTGTGAACCGATGATACCTACTTTCATAGGGCGTGAGATGGCTCCACCTGCCAGGATGAGTGGAATCTGATAACGGCTGCGGTCGTGGTCGTTCAGATTTTCCTTGTAACCTCCCACATGGTCTGGTACAAACACGATAAGCGTATTCTTCCATCTAGGCAGTTTGCGGTATTCCCTCACGATGGCACCCATAACGCTGTCGGTGTAGGCGAAAGCATTCAAACGCTTGTCTTTCAGTCTGTGATAAGGCACTTCGAAAGGCTCGTGGCTGCTGGAAGTCTGGAATATTCTCAGCATAGGGCGCTTCTCATTCTGCTGTGCCTTGATATCTTCCATCATTCTGGCTGCTACGATGTGGTCTGGCACACCCCATTTGCTCAACTTGTCTTCTATCGGGAAGTTGGCATCAGAAATGATATGCTGGTAACCCTGAGAAACAAGATAGGAGCGCATATTGCAGAAATCTGCATCTCCACCATAATAATAGGTGGTCTTGTAATTCTTATACTTTGCCAGGTTGCGGGCTATGGATGGCAACTGGCTCGTCTTGCGTGGATAGCGCATGATGCTGGTTGTGGGCTGTGCAGGATAACCGCTCAGGATGGAAACCATGCCTCTGTCCGTGCGGAAGCTGTTGGCATAGAATCTTGTGAAGAGGATACTCTGCTGGGCGATGGAGTCCAGGCATACGGCTACATCCTTGTATGAACCCATGGATGGCAGGATGTCGCTGGCAAAACTTTCCATGATGACAAAGAGAATATCAGGGGTTCCTTTCTTGAAGGTTGCCTCATTGAGCAAAGGATAGGTATTCTCATCGCTTGTACTTGTCATCGTAGCGAATATCTTATCAGCCTCTTTATCTTTCATGAAGCGATACTGTGAGGCGAAGTCCTCCTGGTGAGTAATCGATTCCAGAAGGCTGAACAGCGGATTCACGGCAGAGTGGTTCAGATAGGCATTCTGACTGTAGTATGCCTGTCCCGTATTCATCGTTGAAACGGTGATGCCGCCTCTGATAGGCAGGAAGAGTAAGCCTGTGAGGAGGAGGAGAATGATGGAGGTACGACCACGATGGCGGTCGAAGTCATCGAATCGATTTCTTTTACCACTTCCGAATCCTCCATATCTATAACCGTAGCGACTGTATCGCTGGCGTTTCTCGCCTCGCATCCGTAATGTGAACCAAACTCCAACGGTCAGAGCAATCAATATGACAATTGAAAGAATCACTTGCCAGATGCTTACACTGGCGATGGCATCAGCCGGTGAAGTGAAGAAGTAGAAGAGCGGTGTACTGTCCAATGGATACTTCCAGTATGGATAAAGACTTGCGTTAAGCACGAAACTGCAAGTGATGAAGAGTGAGGCAATTATGAAGTAGATGTTCATAATTGGTTTAACCAGGTCTCTTTTCAGCCATACCACGGCAATGGAAAGTAAACCTGGAATTACAGATAAGTACCCCGCCATCGATAAATCGAGTGGAAGTCCATGCCAGATAACAGCAGGCAACTCCGTGAAGATATTATCGACAGGTTGTGTGGCAGAACCCTTTTCCAGAAAGAGGAATAGCGGCTTCTGCAAAACAAACAATACTACAAACGTAGCATAAGTCTTAACAAACCATATAATTTGCTTCATACGAACGTTGAACTTTTCTATATTTAATGTTTAAAATTTCTATATTAATAATGTATTTGTATGCAAAATTAGGAATAATTTTTGAGATAGACAATTATTTTGATAGTTTTTTTCAAAAAAGTGCCAAAAAATTTGGTAGTTTAATATTTTTGCCGTACCTTTGTTGTATTAATTTATTACGCATTATGGCTAAGTATAACATTCAACCCAAAAAAGAGAAGTCAGCGAGATATCAAACCTTGCTGAGTGAGGAGACTAAAGACCGCCTCCGTGATGAGATTATCCGTCTGATTGTAACGGAGAGAAAATACAAGGATCCTGAGTACAACTCTAAAAAGTTGGCTGAGGACCTGAGCACTAACTCTCGTTATATTTCAGCAGTGTGTGCAACTCGATTCCACAAGAATTATTCAGAGTTGGTTAACGACTATCGTGTGAACGATGCTATGTCGCTGCTCACAGATAAGCGCTACGCAAAGATGAGCGTGGAAGATATCAGTGAGATGGCTGGATTCAGCACTCGTCAAAGTTTCTATGCAAACTTTTACAAGCGTCTGGGCATAACTCCACGTCAGTATCGCCTCGAACATTCACAGCATAAGTAACTGCGTCTTATAGAAGCAATACCGCTCATATAAAAATGGCTGTACAGAATCGTTTCTTGTACAGCCATTTTTATTTTATTTTCTAAGAAAATGCTTGAGCACCTTGCTGGTTGTATTCTTCGAGATCTGACGTATCGCCTTGTCTCTGATCTGGCGTACACGCTCTCGCTTCAGCTGCAGGTCTTCTGCAATTTCGGCCAGTGTTTCATGTGCCATTCCTATACCATAGAACTTAGAGATGACTATGCGGTCGCGTTCTTCCAGTTCTCCAATGCAACGTTCCAAGTCGTTGAGCATCTGGGTGAAGGCAGTATTGTCGTCTGCCGGCTGGGCATCCTTGTTGATAAGGATGTCGAGTAGGGTGTACTTGTTTCCCTCACTGATAGGGGCATCGATGGAAACAGCTTTTGCAGCATTGCGTGGAGCATACTTTTTCTGATCCTTTGGTACACGATAGAGTGCTGCCTGCTTGTCGATGGTCTGCTGCATCGCCTTGCGGATGAAAGGGGATGCATAAGCCACAAACTGCGAACCGCGTTCGGCATCGTATTTTTGAGCAGCCGTGAGCATAGCCAAAGTTCCTTCGCTAACCAAGTCATCGAAGTCAACACCATTACCACGATAGTGGTTGGCTACCGATTTTACGTAGTTGATGTTATCGCTTACCAACTTATTGATTTCTTTCTCTGTCATATCTCCTTTGGGTCTTTTAATTCATGAATGATGTTTATGATGCAATTTTCTGCCGAGAGAAACCCTTGCGTGATTGCGTAGTGTGCTCTCTCTACTGCAAAAATACAGAGAAATATTTGAAGAAACAAATTTTGCTCCCAAATATTTCTCATTTTAACATTCTGCAATCCCTATTTGCATAGTCCGGCATACGGACAATACTCGCAGCGTTTCTTGTCGCTGGTAGGGCGCAGTGGCAAGGCAGGATTGTAGATGTCGGCTATCAGACTGCGGAGATGCGCCAAGAAGTCTTCTTCATACGCAGCTATATCTTCTACCTTTTCCTTGCCCAGTTTAAGGGTTGGGTCGTAGTCTTCTGCGCCTGCATTCTGTATGAATAGCAAGCCTGGTGACACGGGATTCTGGGCAGAATTGTATCTTTTGCTGTTCTTGATGATCATCGAGTAGAGGAAAGCCTGCAGATAATAATCCGTATGCTTGCTCAGTGCCTGGGGAGATGCCGAGAAAATCTCTGCTATATCCTTAGGATGTGTTGTCTGTGCTCTTCCCGTCTTGTAATCGATGACTCTGATGCGCTCCGTGATGTTCGATATAGGAGAAATGGCATCCAGTCGGTCGATGAAACCTCCGATCTTGAACTGCTTTTCGCCTCTGCTTGTACTGACTTTCAGCGTATCTGAAACCACCAATTCCATACCGATGATGGTGAATGGAGTCTGGCGCCGGTCTATGGAGATGAGCTGTCGCAAATAGCTGGCTATCACCTCTTTGTTGATGAGCTGCAGACCATTGTATTTCGGATGATAGTCGTTGTTGCCTACTTTGAAGAGTTCTTCTCTGAAGGCCTGATCTACCAGTCTATCTACCAGCAGCTTATCCTTCATTGCCTGGTCCAGGTTCTCAGCCGTGATGACGATTGGGCGGATGAGCTGCTGCTTTCCTTTCTCATCTGTCTGGATATCGCTCTTGCTGGCAAAGCCATAGTAGAAGAGTTCTGCTGCCCGATGGAAGATGTTTCCGAAGATGCGGTTATCTACTTCGTCTTCATCAATTTCATCCGGCTCCAGCAATCCCTTTACATATTTATAATAGAACTGCTTCTGGCATCTCTGGTATGTATTGAGAAAAGTAGGTGTGAGCATTCTTACGTCGTCAAGCACCTTCATCACTTCATCTGTCTTCGGCTCTTCGTCGTATGCCGGGCGAAGGGGTTTCTGACCTGCGATGAGAGTCTTGCGGACGATAGGATGCTGACTTTCTACCATCAGCTGGAGCATGAATCTGCTCATTTCGCCCGACTGACCATCTTCCGTAGCATTGTTGTAGGTAAGCGTGATGTCGTGGGCACGCTGCAACATGCTGTGGAAGTAGTAGGCAAAGATGGCCACCTTGTTTTCTACGGTGGTGAGGCCGTAAGCCTTGCGCAGGGAGTAGGGGATGAATGAAGAGTCGTTCACGCCCTTTGGTATTTTGCCTTCGTTGCAGGATAGAACCAGGATATGATCGAAATCGAGGTTTCTGGTTTCGAGTACACCCATTACCTGTATTCCTTCTGCCGGCTCGCCATGGAATGGTATGCTTGTGGTCTGGATGAGTTGCTGTATCAGTCGCTCCAGAGTGATGGTATCTACCTCAAGGTCGCCGGAAGTGATGAGTTCCTGCAGGCGGTTGAGTAGGGTGTAGGTGCGATAGAGTGATTCGTGGAATAGCGGATCATTCAAATCCTTTGCCTGGGTTCCTATCATGCGCAGAATATCAAGCAGGTAGCTGATGAGCTGCTTGTTATAGCTGCCTCGCGTGGCTTCTGTTGTCTGCTCTTCCAGGTTTCTGAAAAGAAGAGAGAGTCCTTCATCTCTATCCATGCTGAGAAAATCGCGCGATGGATAGAAGCGTTTCTGCTCTTCCAGCTTTTCAAGCAGGTCGGCATATCGGGAGCTGATGAATCTCGTATAGGGATGGCGCAAGGCTGTGAGCACATGATGAAGACGGTAGGTCTCGCTATGCTGTGGATGACCTATTCCCTGCAACTGGATGAGCTGCTGGATGAGACTGTAGAAAGGTGTCTGCTGCAAAGGATAACCTATCGTGATATTGACGCTTTTCACCTCTTCCGGAAGTGAATGTATCACACTCTGCAAGAGGTTTTCATCGCTCAGAACGATGGCAACGTTGCGCCCCATCTTGTAGCGCTTGTGCTCCTTCAGCCAGGCGTTTACGTATCTCGCCTGTATGTTCTCTGTCGGTGCAGATATGTAGGTGATATCCTTGTTCTTCGACATGTTGTCGTAGATGTCTTTCTGCGGATAGCTGGCAAGTTCGTTGGGATAGAGCTTCAGATACTGACGGATGTAGTGGCCGGCTTCATTCTGTCCCTCCATATAGTACTTGTCGTAATCCCAGTAGAAAAGGGCCTTGCCCTGTTTCATCAGTCGGTCGCATAGTGTCTGTTCTACTACCTGCATCATGTTGAAACCGATGAAGAGATACTTCTTGTAATGGAAGTCTATATCTTCATCGTTTACTACCTTGCGGTAGAGCGCTCCTTCATAAGCCAGTTGCTGTTCGGCAAGTTTCTGGTTGAATCCCACGTAGATATCGTAGAAATGTGACCATAACTGCAGGAATCGCTTTTTCAGTTCTGTATTGTGATCATCCGAGAAATTGCTGAAGAATTTCTTGATCATTGCTTTCTGATAGTCTGTGAGATAAGAAACATCGTCGAGTTCGTGGATGTCACTCAGATTGGCAAAGAGCAGTTTGGCATCTACCATGTTCTTATCTACATCGTCAAAATCGGCAAGGAGGAGCTGGCCCCAACCGTAAAAATGGTCGAGGGTCTCATCAATGCCTGTGCATGCTACGAATACCTTGTGCAGGTCGCAGATAGACTTGATAGGGTCAGCTACCTTCAGCTCGGAATGTCGGCGGAAGAGGTCGCTGATGGTGATATATGTGGGAGTCCAGATCGGTTTGCCTGCCAATTGCGCCAGATAGGTATTGAGGAAGAGCGCTGCACGTTTGTTTGGAAAGACCACAGCGATGTCGCTCATATTGGTGCCGTATTTTGCCAGCATATCCTGGGCTACTGTTTTCAAGAATGCTTTCATTGTATATTGTTTTTTATTATCTTTGCATTTCTTCTATTCATCTATAATACTTCTTCTATTTTGTTCGGATAAACATACCAGAGGTATCCCTTGACCTGAGCATGTCCCATACTTTCGAGCAGCTTCATATAGCCTTTTATCTGGTCGTGGTATTCCGGCTTCGGTTTACCGAACTTGAAATCTACCACCACGGTTTCGTGCTCATTTTTCATCACTCGGTCTGGGCGGTGCTCTACCATGTTTCCGTCCTTGTCTGTGCTGATGATGGAACACTCATTGAAAACCTTCCATCGGTCAGAGAACCAGTCGCTTACCTTGTCTGATTCCAGACGTTTGCGAATCATCTTTTCAACTCTGTCTCGTGAGATGTTTTCATCGTAGAGAACTCCATCAAGTTCCAGCTGTTTCAGCGCTCCTTCAATATCATCTCTTGTGCGGATGGTAGAGAAGAGGCTGTGCAGTACCGTACCCATCTTGATGTAGAATTTCTGCTGTTCTTCCTGTTCATCTCCTTTGATGAGGTCGCGGCTCTTGTTACTCTGTCTGAACTCTGGCAGCTTAGGTGAAACATTGATATCTATCTGCATCATTTCTGCAGGCATGGTAAAGACATTTCTGTTGATTTTCATCTCCATCTCTACTTTTTGCTTCGGTACCACCGGTTCGCCATATTTGAAGATGATGTCGTTGGTCTTGCTGTCTGTACCGATGCCTTCCAACTCTACATTTACCGCGTCGGTAAGCATTTCGTATGCTTCTTTCTCTGCATCTTGCTTCAGCTTCTCAGCCACAGTTTCCAGTGATTTTTCGATGATACCCGAACGGTAGGCTGTAGATGCGCGTTTGCCGAAGACATAGAGGTTATGACTGGCTCTGGTGAATGCCACATAGAGCAGGTTGAGATTATCTACGATATTCTGCAGGTGCTCGTGATGGTAGTCATCTTCATAGATGCTTCCTTTCATCTGTTTGGCACTGAAATCTACAGGAACCAGAGGCAGTTCGTTGTAAGGTGCTTCCTGAGGGGTACACCAGATGGTGTTGGCTTTCTCCAGTTGCCAGTCGCAGTATGGCATGATGACATGGTCGTATTCCAGTCCCTTACTCTTGTGGATGGTGATGAGTCGGATACCTTCGATGCCGTCACTATGGATGCTTTTTTCGTGGAGATTGTTTTCCCATTCCTGGAGAAACGCCTCGATGTCGCTGCTGTTGTCTGTCAGGAAGGAATTCAACTTGTCGTAGAAGGCGCACACGTAGGCACTCTGCACTTTCATATCTTCAATCTCGCCAAGGTGAAGTTCAGAGAACAGTCTTTCGGTCAGGTCGAGTAGAGGCATCTCCAGCAATTCCTGACGTTTCTCTGTTATCAGTTCAATCACCTTTTCATCATCCAGATAAGTATGGGCAAACTTCAAGAGTGTGGCGCGGGCAATATCATCGGCAGGGTGCATCAGCAGCTTCAGGGCTGTGATGAGTATCTGTACTGCCTGCGAAGCGTCGAGGCGGAATGCTTCGTCTGAAACCATCTCATAGTCTGAATGCTCCATAAAGTAGGCTGCGATATCCTGGATGGTGCGGTTGTTGCGCACGAGAATAGCGATACGGTGGGTGGAAACACCACGTGCTGTCAACTCATCTACTGTTTGCAGACAGAGTTGCATCATGCGGTCTTCTTTATCTTCAGCATCATTTTCATCGTCCTCCTGTGTCTTGAGGAGTCGCACTTCCACATATCCCTGCACCTTTTTCTTCTCCGGAACTTCCTGTTTTACATCGGCATAGGCTGTAAGCAGTTGCTGGGCTGTTTCCGGTATCGTTTCTGCCAGTTCGTTATATTCCTGCTGGGCGGCTTCTACGAAGAAGGCGTTGTTGAAGTTGATGACGTTGCGGTCTGATCGATAGTTGGTGGCAAGGGTCTCTACATCCAGTTGCTTCTTCGGATTTTCAAACTGGTCTTCTATGTTGTTGAGAAGGCGCCAGTCGCCCGAGCGCCAGCGGTAGATGCTCTGCTTCACATCGCCTACAATCAGGTTGCCAGCATCTTCGCGGCTCATAGTTTCTTCCAGCAGCACCTTGAAGTTTTTCCATTGTATGGTGCTGGTATCCTGAAACTCGTCTATCATCACGTGGTTCAGCTGGGTACCGATTTTCTCGAAGATGAAAGGGGAGTCGCTGCCCTGGATGAGTGAGTGAAGCAATGTCTGTGTGTCGCTGAGCAGGAAGCGGTTAGCCTCCTGGTCCATTTCTCTCACCTTCTTGTCTATGCTGCCCAAGAGGCGCAGCTGGTTGAGGTGCTTGATGGTGAGGTTGGCGCTCTTGTACATTCTTTCGAGCATGTGGCGATGTTTTTCCGAGAACTGGAGGATCGGATAGAGAGTATTCACCACATGCTGATAGAGTGGAGAATTGTTCTTGACTTCCGACTTCTTGACCCAGTTTTCCGGACTTTCCATACATTTATTTAAAGTCATATTGTTGACGTCATCGTCTCCGTATTTTCCGTTTCTCAATTTATTGAAGTAGCTCCAGATACCCCTTGTCTTGTTGTTGAGGTCATCAGCCGAATATCCTCCCTCTTCCAGCGCATCGAAAAAGGAAGCGGCGATTTCTTCGAATTTTTCCTTAGCCTGGTTTCGGGTATCCTTCATCTTGTCTTTGAATGCTTCAAAGAATCCTTCTTCTTCCATTCGTTTTGACAGCTCGTCGGCGTGTTCCTTGTAGTAATCACGGAAGATGTGTTCACCGAACGACTTGATCTGTCCAATCACATTCCAGCTCTTGTCGTCTGCGATGTTTTCCTTGATGTAATCCATGATCCAGAAAAGCAGCTTGTCGGTGCTTTCCAGACTTTCGATCAGTTCATCCACAGCTTGCTGTTCCACCTGATAATCGTTCAGTCCGATGCGCAGATTGGCTGTGAGGTCGAGCTCTCGAGCCAGATTTCGCAAGACACTCTGAAAGAATGTATCGATGGTTTCTACTCTGAAATAGTTGTAGTTATGGATGAGCAGGCGCAAAGCCTCTTCCGCATTCTTTCTGATCTGTTTTTCCGAAAGATGGGGGAGTGCGGCATGTATCTGTACCAGATATTGGTCTGATTCGGGCAGCTCGTGGGCAATGCCATAGAGCTGTCCGAGAATACGCAGTTTCATCTCTTCTGTAGCCTTGTTGGTAAAGGTTACAGCCAGGATGGTGCGATAGGCATGGGGATTGTCTATCACCAAGGTCATGTATTCGCGGGCAAGGGTAAAGGTCTTACCCGAACCCGCACTTGCCTTGTAAACGGTGAGTTGTGAATTCATATCTTGTTCTTTTTATTTCTTGATTTATAGGGGATATCCCGTAGCGGGTTCTACCAGTTTCTGAAAAGCTCGAAGCCGAAGCGGCAGCCTACGCCATCAAACTTTCCCTGTCTGAATGCTGCGAAGAAACCGAGCGACATCAGACGCGTGCTTACACCATAGCCCCATTCCGTATAAGGGTAGAGGTGCTTTACCACCAGAGCGCTGGTATAGAGTCTTTCCGATTCTACATATCTGCCTATCAGCGGAAGCCAGGCGGCAAGAATCATCGGAGATTCATAGGTGAAGTTGGCACGCAGGTAATAGTCGCTGGCATTATACCAGTAGGACGACAGCAGTTCGAAATCGCCCGACCATTCATCGTTCCAGCCTCCCGGAATGTTGTTGTCGTGGAAGTTGGTGTAATCAACGAAGTCCCAGTGTGCTCCTCTTCGGGTATAGAAACCTGTTCCGAAACGCATCGAGTACGATTGCCTGCGGGAAGAATAGAGAATCGTCTGGGCATCAAATTCGGCTCTTCCGTAGTCGATGTTGCTGCCCAGCAGGTTTTTAAATCCCTGCTCATAGTCGAGCTTCAGCACGATGCCTTTCTCTGCTTTAGGTCTCCATTCTATTCCGATGGCTGGAGCCACAGACTTGTATCTATCCGGATAGCCTATGGATTGATAGAAGTCCGGACGGATGGCGATGCGGTCGTGCGATACCATTCCCAGTTCCATCGCCCAATGTGGGGAGAGGCGCCAGTGGTTGGTGAGTCGCATGTAATTATCCTTGAATTCCGTAAAGGTGGAATTTCCCATCAGGAGTGGAGGTATCTCCGAAGGCGAGAAACCGCCGATGCTGTCTTTCGGATCCATGTATCCCAGCGCCTGGCGAGCCAGCTTGTTGGTGTTGATGCGGTTGCCGTTACCGATTTCCAGCTGCAGATAACCTTCATGACGGGTATTGTAGTTGAATCTGACAGGAATACTGTAGTAGAAACGATGCTGGCGGAAACTGTAACCGCCTTTTATTCCGGCAGAGAGCTGGATGTTGTCATTGAAGGCATACTGTCCGTTGATCTTGAACTTATACACCACACCCTTGGATTCAGAATAACCCATATATAATGGATTGAACAGTGGGTCGATGCGGAAATAGCCCTGTTGCCGTTTGCCGAAGTCGCTGGATATTCTGTTCAGCAGGTTATCGCCCACAATATCCCAGAGCACATCTTTTGCGAAATCTTTCTTTTTCTCTCCCTGTGCTGCGGCTTTCCTTTTTCGCTCTTCCTGTCTGTCGTAATAGATGCGATAGATCATTTCCTCATCGGTGTTCAGCTTGATAGGTCGCACTTTCGACATCATGGCGGTATCTGCGCTATTCTTGATGGTATCTTCCAGAACTTTTGGCAGATTATATACGGTGGTGTATTTACCGGTAATCTTATTGCCCATGAAACTGAAGTTGGCGCGCATGTCACATTTGACAGGTCCCAGCGACCTGTAGCCTTCCTTGCCCATCGTCACGGAGATGTAGAAACGGGTCATATCGTATTCTCCCTCGAAGTCGCACATCTGGATCTGTCCGTTTTGGATGCGGACGATTGCCCTGGTCTCTACCAGCTGGGTGTTTTTGATGCGTGGGTAGGCGTACACCTGAGCCATGCCATAGAGCAGCGGCGTGACGGAGTATTTGTAGTATCGTCTGTTGGAACGGTGGAAAGGGGAGAGGATGTTCTCCTGGAAGAGGTTTTCTCCATACACATTCGGCGTCATGTAGTTGAGCGCCGCGCTCATCGTACTTTTGCGGTGTGGGATGGTGCTGAGATTGATCAGCCGGTGGATGATAGGTGCTCCTTTCTCATCCACTTCGATGCGGTTGTAGAATTCGCTGATAAACTTTCTACCTGCTCCGTAGGAGATGGCGTACATGGTAGGAACGAGAGCCAGGGTGGCGTTTCGCTTATTGGTACGCATCTGGAATTTGGTGTAGGCATAGCTCGAATGGCTTCCTCTTCCCGTGGTATCTATCTTTTGGGCATAACAGAAGATACGCTGCATCACGGAGTCTGTGATGGCGTCTTTAGCCTTCGCTCTTCTGGCATCTGTTGCCAGAGGAAAGCTGATAGTCAAAAGGATGACAGCCGCTATGATGCGAATCAGTTGTATCTTCATATTTATCAATAAAAAAATCGGGTGAGGCTGAGTTGCCACACCCGATTGCAAAGTTAATGTAAATATCTTGAAAGTCCAAACTTTTAGCTTGATATTATACTTTTTTATCCTATAAAAATGATCTTGTAACTACTCTGCACCCATAGAAGTACCCCCATGGGTATGAATATTCGTCTTACTGTTATTGTATTATCTTTACAAGATAAGAGCTTCGTAAAAATCCCTTAAAGAGATATTTTCAAACCCTTAAGGAAAAATCTTTTTTTCCTTAAGAGAAAATATAAAAACCCTTAAGGGAAAAAATGGAATCTCTTCTTCTCCCATTTTACGGGTGTTTGAGAAGTTTTTTATTCGTTTGGAATAATATTTACATAGCTTTTTAGCAGGCTATGGCAGCCGTAAGGTCATGGCTCAGCAGATGTGTGGCACTGGCCAGCTTTTTCTCTGAGATATGCATATAGCGCTGCGTGGTACTGATGTTTTTATGACCCAGCAGCGTGGAGATGGTATATAGGTCGGTGCCCTGTGCCTTTCTGATCTTCTTATCCCGAACTGAGGTAAGGACTCGCACTGAAGATTCAGAAAGAAAAAGCGCCGTGGAGCCAGAAAGCCCTCTACATCATTCGGAACACCCCCGAATGGATCGTAAGAAACGGAAAGGTCGTGGATGGAAGAAAGCGACAGCTCCAGAACCTCAATGGCGGAAAGGCATGGAAATACATGCTCGCCAACCACTTCGACAGTCTCCGGTCCGGAGCACTCGTGGTATGCGAAATCCGACACATTGTGCCATCTGTCAGTCCGACAGATAGCCTCTCATTGATTCAGAACCAGCAAGGCAGCGAGCAGGATTCGCTCCCTCAGAAGGATGCCCAGGAAACAGCATCCCTGCTACAGGTATATCCAGGCGCAAATGCAGCCGAAGCCGAAAATGCAGGAGATGCATCCGGCAGAAACTCCTACTACGCCCTGAAGACCAACCTGCTCTATGATGCCCTCCTCGTGCCGAACCTCGGATCGAGACCAGTATCGGCAGGGGATGGACTCTCGGAGCCAGCGGAATGCTCGCCTGGTGGAGCAAGGATGCAAGCCACAAATATTGGCGAATCTACGGCGGAGAAGTGGAAATCAGAAAGTATTTCGGCAGAAAGGCAAAGGAAAAGCCGATGCAGGGACATCACGTCTCCCTCTACGGACAGTTCCTCACCTATGATATCGAAAACGGAGGCACCGGTCACCAGAGCAGGAAAACCTACGGAGCAGGAATGGAGTACGGATACTCACTGCCGATAGGAAGATGCCTGAACCTCGACTTCGGACTGGGCGTGGGCTATATCAAGTCCCACTACAAGACCTATGAGCCGAAAGACGGATGCTACGTATATGAGGCAACCCGCAACCGCACCTGGATAGGACCTACCCGTGGCGAAGTATCACTGGTATGGCTCCTCGGTAACGGAAACACCAACAGCAAGAAAGGAGGTAAGAAATGACTAGAATGACAGAGTTAAGACAAGCTATGATCCTATTCTTCCGCGTAATCATCTGCGCAGCCTTCTTCCTGATGATGGCAGAACTGCTCTCATCCTGCGAGCACAAGGACCTCTGCTACGACCATCCCCACCGGCAGAACGTGGAGGTGATGTTCGACTGGAGCGCCGATCCCGAAGTCAATCCAGCCACCATGAGCCTCTATCTCTATCCCGAAGAGGGAGGAGATTCCATCAGATACTAAGAATCAGGAAGACGAAACTCACATCAAGATTGAGTTGGAGCAGCTTCCCCTGCCGAAGCCAGCCCCTGGCACCGATGGTGGTCTCCAGCCGAGCGTAAGCAAATGGAATGAGATATACATAGATATCAAAATGTAGAAAAGATATCGTTAATAAAGATAAGGATATCATCAATAAAGATATTATCTATCATTAATAAGATATAAAAAACATAGTATTAATTTTTTTTTAAAGTATCAATTATGAAAAAAGCGTTTTACATGATGGCAGCCGCTGCCATTGCCCTCTCTTCTTGCTCTTCAGAGGAGACCACAGATGTAGCGAAGAGTTCTACCATCACCTTCCGCACTACAGTAGGCTTGAATAGCCGTGGTGCTGAGTTGACTAGCGACAATCTTCAGGAGATGTGGGTTAGTGCTTTCTATCAGAGCAATGGTCAGAGTTATTTCGACGATCAGAAGTTTACGAAAGAGACTGGTACCGGTACAAGCACTTTCATTCCAGAAGCCCCACAGTACTGGCAGGAAGGAAGAACATATAAGTTTGTTGCCATTTCACCAGAAAAGACAACTTGGCCGGTTACTCCTACTATTACAAAGGACCAGGTGACATGTGCAGATTTGGCACCTGCTACAACAATTACTGATCAGAAGGACTTGATTATTGGTGCAGTTGATGCAACTTCAGCTAATCATAATACAAATGGTGTTGATTTGACATTGAATCATATCCTTTCACAGATTAAGATTCAGGTTAAGAGTGATAACGAACATATTGTTTATCGTATCAAGGGTATTCGTATTGTTAATGTAGCAAAGGATAAGGGAACTCTTACATATTCTACAACAGATAATAAAGCTAATTGGGATTTGAATGCTGGACAAAAGGTAACCTATTCATATACTTTCCCTCAGCCAATTATCCTCGATGGTAAAACTGATGGTGTAAAAGAGGCTGTTTTAACAGGTGATAATGGCGGTGCAATGATTATTCCACAGTCATTTACTGCATGGGATGGTAACAAGGTTACAGATCAGGCTCCTTATAATGGGGGTACTTATATCTCATTATTGCTCAACGTTAAGGCAGTAAAGGGTACTGGCTATATGTATCCGGCAGGTGCTCAGGGTGAGAATTCCTACGGATGGGTTGCTGTAGCAGTTCCAAATACTGAGTGGCAGATTGGTAATAAATATATCTATACTCTCGATATGTCAACTGGTTGTGGTAAGGTCGATCCAGTTGATCCTGAAGAAAATCCAGATAATCCTATTGTAAAACCTGGTGTTGATGGAAACCCAGGTAAGGGTGATAATATTTTCGGTGATGTTATCAAGTTCAACGTAACTGTAAAACCTTGGGCTACACCTAATGTCGGTGATATTGATATGTCAACAGGTACAATTAAAGTAAATAATTCACCTGCCAAGAAGAAGTAATCCCCTCCATTACATTCACAATAAAAAATATCAAATTCAAGGAATTGGAGATTCCCCCTCACGTTATGTTGAGCCCAGGAATTCTCCAATTCCTTTAACCCCCATTGGCGCACCGTGTACTCGCATCCTTTACGTCATGTTCAGAAAGCGAATCACTGCAGCAAGCCAATCTATCAAAAGATAATTAAAAGAAAAATACGATATGAGCAATAAAAATAAACTGATAGGCTTGTCGCTCATAGCTTTGGCGACACTCTGCGCTTGCACCGACGACAATCATGCCGACGGCAAGGGCAACCGACTCGTGACTTTCAGCGTCAATACGAAAGCAAACGGTGGATGGAGTGACATCAATGGATCAAGAAGCGCATGGATGTCACCTCAGGCACAACAGATGGGTGAACCCGTGGAAATGGAGGGAAAACTCAATGGAAAACCAGTTTATCTCACAAGTGAGGTAACAGAAGGTTTCCCTACCACTAACCCTACCTTCACCCGTGGCACGCAGATAACAACTGCCGATAGCATGAGTTCATTCGGAGTCACAGCATTCCTGGGCAGCCAGAAATATATGGATCATGTAGAAATCAAGAGGTCCGCTGATTCATGGAAGCCGCAAGCAGATTATTTTTGGCTCAACGGAAAGCCTCTCGACTTCTATGCCTGGTATCCATACAACTCAGCAGAAGGCACCAGCGGCATCCCTGCCGGCATGACATTAAACAATGAAGATTTCTCTTCCATTTCATATACTGTACCCACAGATGTATCTAAGCAGGAAGACCTGATGTTTGCAGTCAAAAAGAATGCGCCAGAACCAGCAGACGGCAATGCAACATCCCTAGATTTCAAGCATTCGCTTGCTGCCGTAAAGTTCGTGGTGGGCGATTTGCCTACAGGCACCAAGGTAACCTCTGTTGCCTTGAAGGGCGTGAAATATAAAGGTAATTTAGCCGTAACTACTTATAATAACGGTGGGGCTCAGTTAGCCTGGTCGAATTTAGCAAACGATACAGAAGACTTCACCCAGGTAACCGATAAAGAAGTGAAGGAAAATGATACGGATAATGCCATTACAAAAGAAGACCAGACCTTCTTCATGATGCCGCAGACGCTGCCTGATGATGCAATTATAGAGGTGGTTGTGGAAGATGAAAAGGGTTCGGCAGTTACGCTGACAGGCGCCCTGCAAGATGCAACGGCAGCTGAGGAAGCAAAAAACAAATGGGAGGCAGGTAATACATATATATATATCGTGTCAATTCGTCTGGCGTACAAGCGGAAGTAACATTCTTCGATGGTATCAAAGGTCTTAATGGACAACCGTACACTTCGCATAATATAAGTGCCAACGGTGATCCGTTCAAATTGACACTGAAGTATCCTAATAATGTTGAAAAGATAACTGCTCGTATCGCTTATGAAACTAAAGAGACATCAGCAGATGGTTCTACTACATACAAGTATGAGGAAATTAAGCAGTATGATAATCTGATGGATAAGAATGAGCATAGCCTTACTTCTCCTTGTATGAACAATATGGGTGATGAAACGCATGCAAAAGAAAATGCAACTCCATTTGTGGTACAGATTATGATTAAGGCGAGCGCACCTCTCAGAATGCCGACGGATCCTGATAGACCAGGCGAATATAAATATCATCCGGGATCTGATGACGAAACATGGTTCACCATTTGGCGAGGTACGATGTTTCCGCCTAATTATGTTTTAAAGTATACATATTGCTCTGTTTATGTGAGTAGGGAAAACATGACGTATGATGGAAATATAACTGCATCTGTATTTAATATGCGAGCATCTTCTCAACAATATTCTGAGGTTGACGAGAATCACCCGAAGTTCGGAAAAGGTAAGTTCGATTTCAATAATATAACTGGTATATTCAACTATTATACTGATACCTTCCAAGGAGTTTCGTGGTCGATAGCTTGCTGGATGAGATACAACCAGGCTCCTGGTAACAAAGCTATTTATGGTGAGAATTTCATAAGAAATCATTATTGGAGTTTTGGTTGTAATGGTGGAACTATTTATTGGATATTCAATTACCAAATGACCATCTCTTCGCCGTTAAATTGGTGGACTGTGGAACATTCTTTCTCGGGAATTGATGCATATAAGACTACTAATAGCCAAATGTGCTCCGTAGATGGTTATAATACTGGCGTGTGCGCTCGAGGATTTGCTGGATACAGGTAGGCCTAATAGATAACTAGCAGCGTCCGTGCACCGGATATGTTTCGCTGCGCCGGATATGCCCGTCCCCCGTTAGGTGTCCCGGCGGATTTGCAATCCGCCGTCAAAAAATGACCTAACCTCTTTATGCTCTGGGGATTTGCAATCCCCAGCAACCAGGCATTAGCCAGCATATCGATGGGATAGGGGGATTGCAAATCCCCCGGCTTAATAGGTCGAACCTTTTTTTACGACGGATTACAAATCCGTCGGGACGCCTAGCGGGGTGGAACGTCTAGCGGAAGACAGCCCAATGCACCCTCCGCCGAAAACGGAATATAGCTTAGCACGTAATAAATGCATATCCCGGGGGCACAAGATCCGCCCTCGGGATAGGATAGGAAGATTTTCATTTCATAGAATGCGCATGAAAATGCCGCGCCTCGGCGGAAGTTATGTCGCCGCCGGGGCGTTTTCCTTCCTTGGCTCAGGGCGTTTGGGGCATACTTGCGAAAGTTCTGTATGATTCTAAAAGACAGTTCGATATATAATAGGTAGGCTAGAGATAGCCTGTGGTAAATAATCGCAAGAATTAGAGTCTATTGATTGAGGGTATATGTGAATATGCCTCCTTCATTGTATATTGTTTTTTTTTATTATCTTTGCATAGAAATTCAACATCAGGGTGT